>PLAH01000042.1 GCA_003134045.1 Gammaproteobacteria bacterium | reverse complement strand
GATGTGCGGAAAGTAGGACCGGTGAATTCCCCCAGTAACGTGCCCTGGGGTGTAGCCACCTTCAAAACCGCTGCCCGCACATCATAGGTGAAGAGGGTCACCACCCCGAACACGAACGCAGTCTGAACCACCCGTCGCATTCGCTGCGCGAGGTTAGACGATTGGGGAGCTGCCATCCATCTGGTCTCAATACTTGTAGCTGAATCGCACGCCGATCGTCCGTGGCCGCAGCGTCGCGTACCGATCGAAGGAATAATTCGCTGCGTCAATATAGATAGGTGTCTGATTATTCAAAGTGTTCTCTACATATAGACTGCCGCCAATGTTTCCCCTATTGAACCCGAGCTGCATGTTGAGGTTTTCGTAAGCCGGGACAATCGCATAGTCCGGGTTGGGGAGGCCGGTCGCTGGCGCGTTGGGAAATGCGTTGGGATAAGCTCCGACGTGTTGAAAATCCACTCGGTAGGACAGTTCGCCGAGGTCGCCGAGCTGGTGCTGGTATTTTAAAAAGGCACCTACTTTATTCTTCGGCGTCGAAAGCGGTGCGTTCATTACCGCACCCGATTGCAGGGCCTGGGAGGCAGTCAGGGAGGTGACCTTCGCGTCATCGAGCGTGAGATTGACGCCCACGTCGAACTCACGGGTGATACGTGCCTCCACTTCGACCTCCACGCCGATCGAACGCGAACCGCCCACCAATCCAACGTAGGGATTCGAGTCGGAAGCGCGGGTCAACGGCACTTGCATCGGCGACCAATCGATATAGTAACCCGCGACATTCGCCAGCAGCCGGTCATCGAGCCACAGGGTCTTGGCTCCAATCTCATAATTCCAGAGCTCATCGCCCTGGGTGACCTGCGGAATGATCACCGGATCGTTTGGGTTGAGAAGACTCTTGCCGTAGTCCGTGTTCGGTTGAGCCCGCCGATAGCCCTCGGCTGCCAAGACATAAAGCATTTTGTTCGGATCAAGCATCCATTGAAGCTCGAATTTGGGGGTGACCTTGACCTGCGCACCGGTGTCATTCACGCTGGCAGTTGTCGGCACGTTTTGCAGTGTCGCATTGCCTCCGCCGAAGAGCGCCCCATAGAAGTTCGGTGTGTTGAATCCAGATGCTGACGTGTCGTTGTCGAAAGCACTGTCGGATACGCGAGCCCCAGCGGTGAATTTGAGAGCGCTGGTCAACTGATAGGATACTTCTCCAAATATGGCGGCTTCAGAGCTGATGCGCGAAATGATGGAGTTATCCCCTTCTATGCCTCCGCTCAAGTTTGACAAACCGCCGGTGATATTCAGCGCTTGAGCCACGCTCTTCGGCATGTAGACGGCCCCCGCAAAGGAGCTGTCTTGCCGTAAATAGTAGGCGCCCGCGACCCATTGCAACGGACCACTCGTCTTTGACACGAGGCGAATCTCCTGGATCACAGAGTCCGTGGGCGACTGTTCATAGTAACGCAGTCGCGGATCGATGGCATCCAAGCTGAGGTGCCATCGGATCGGTGCGTGAGCGTAGGTGGAGGAGGATACGAGATCGGCGAAGCCGAGATCGCCCTCCAGGAGGGCGTTGACCGTGGTCAATCCCGCATCCAGAGCGAAGGGATCCGGCGCGTTGGATTTGTGCAGACCGAGCGCCGGGTCATATAGCCCACCGTCACCGCTATGATTCTCGTTCTCGTTGAGGGTCAGAGTGGCCACGAGACTATCGGTCGCCTTCCAGCGAAGCGCGGCTCGCACTCCCCAGTCTTGTTCCCAGTTGGTGTTTTGACGGTACGGCGGTGAGACTTCATCAATGTAGCCGTCCTGATTGCGGATGGTCCCTGCCACCCGAAGGGCCAGTTGATCTTCGATGAGCGGTATATTCACCATACCGCTGGCTCGCTCACGATAGTCGCCGCCCGCGGCCCCGCCAAGATCGATATCCGCAGACGCATGGTAGCCGGTGTCGTCCGGTTTGTTGGTGATATAGCGGATAGCGCCGGCCATCGAACCCGCGCCAAACAGTGTGCCTTGCGGGCCACGAAGGACCTCGACACGCGAGATATCGTAAGGCTGCACGTCCGGGGTGATGACTGAAAAGGTGGTGAGAGGGAGATCATCTAGATAGATGGTAACCAGCTTCTGCTCACCGCTGCTACTGGTGGTGTTCGACGTTTCGATTCCGCGCACGACGAATTTGTTGGTATTACTGGCGCCGCTGTCGATGACTCCAGGCACGCTGCGGACCAAGTCATCGTAGTTTAGGATTCCCTGTTCTTGCAACGCGTTGCCAGACAGCGCGGTAATGCCGCCGGCGACTTGTTGTTCTGAGACCTCCCGCTTGGTGGCCGTCACAACGATTTCTTGAATCTGTGACGTCGTGTCCGTCGACGAGGCTGCGCTTGTATCGGCGGCGGTGGCCCGAGCCCCGACCAGGCTGAGCGCCACAGCAGAAGGAATTCCAATTAGTTTTGATTTATTCGATAACAACACGTCTTTACTCCCCAGTTGCGTGTAAATGTGGAGCTGGTAACGACCTAAAAGGTTGTTACTGTCCCGTTGGGCATCACAGAAAGCGATTCCATATTCTTCGGCTTCTACCGCGAAGTGCATTCTCGCTTGAGAGCGCGGCCCCACATCTTGATGTGATTTGCACGACGTATCCGCTCTCCTGATCCAGCGCAGTGATTGGCTGCAAATATGTTCTCGGCGCTGGCCTTGTATAGAAAGACAGATGAGCGGCCGCGATCCCCCAGTCCGCACGTGACTATTTGTTCATTGCCTGCAACAGGTCTCGGCCACGATGACCGTCGATGTAGGGCGTTCAAGCTTGCGTCTTGCGGACTTGAGCGTTTCCTACCACTCGGCGGCACATGAGTCTCCCGATGGTGGGAACCCGCAAATCGTCATAGCCCCTGTGAGCGAGAAACTCTCGGCATCTCTGAAGACCCATTGTGACGTGCTTTTCAACCGTGCTTATCGAAATGCCCATTCGTTGAGAGACCTCGGCTTGAGATAGAGAACTCTCGGTGCGTAACAGAAATACGCGGTGACATTGCGGCGGTAATGTAGAAATCGCCTCCGCTAACACCGCCATCTTCTGTCGACAATGCAAGGCTTCCTCATGCGTAAGCTCCTCACCGCTCACCAAGACATCTAGATCAGGCGCATCCTCTAGGGAGTCGGTGAGGGTGTTGGAGAACTTGGCCTTTTCGTTCAATGCGAGGTTTCTTGCGACGCGATACAGAAACGCGCGCGGCTCGCGTACATCGTGCAGCGCCTCGGCGGCGAACGCGCGCAAGAAGGTCTCTTGGGTCAAGTCATCAATGTCCTGAGGCCGGCGCAAGAATCGCGACAGGAAGCGTTTGATGCCCCGCTCATTCTCTAAAAACGTGCGCAACAGTTCGGACATCCCTACCTCTTTCTCCTCCCGACGATTCCACGCTCTCGCCCAGCGCCGCCTCAGGCCTCGTTCGAACGCGGTGGATGCTGTGCTTTCAGTTCGATAGGACTGCCATAGTCGGACCGCAGCGACTGCTTATCGATCTTGCCAGTGGAGGCTAGCGGCATGCGGGTCAGGCGATAAATCGCGTCGGGTACCCACCACGGGGCAACTCGCCCTTGTAACGGGGCCAATAGCGCCGCATCGCTTAACTGTTGTGCATCGCGCATTTCGACCAGCAGGATCGGTCGCTCGCCCCAACGAGGGTCTGGGCGTCCAATGACGGCCGCATGTGACACCTCAGGAAGCGCGCCAATGAGCGCCTCAATCTCAGCTGGATTGATCCATTCGCCGCCGGACTTGATCAAATCCTTGGCCCGTCCGACGATCATCAAATTGCCCGATGTGTCGATACGTGCGAGATCGCCGGTTGCAAACCAGCCGTCAGCGTCGGTTGCCGCTTTTTCCTCGTTAAAGTATCGACTAATCACGGCCGCACCGCGCACGCGCAGATGTCCTTCGACATTACGCTGCTCCGGCAATGCGGCTCCGGCTGCGTCGGTAATTAAGAGATCTACTCCCACGGCGGGACGTCCCGAAAGGACAGCCGAGCGCAGTGGATTATTGAGCGGAGAAACGGTTCCCGACGGTGACAGCTCGGTCATGCCCCAGCTTGTCTGCACCTTTACGCCGAGACGACGCTCGAGACGTTCCATGAGGGCCGCGGATAATGGCGAGCCGCCCATGATGATACGTTTGAGCGTCGGCAAATCTCCGCCATGTGCTTCAATGTGTTCGAGGAGCGCGTGCCATACGGTCGGCACGCCGACAGCGACGGTCACCGCTTCGGCTGCGATGAGGCGCGCGAGGGCTGCGCCATCGGTGTGGCGCCCGGGTAATACGAGTTTCGCGCCCGCCGCCGGAGCGGCAAAGGGCAGTCCCCAGGCATTCGCGTGAAACATTGGCACCGCGGTCAGTACGCTATCGGCTGCTGAGAGCGCCATCACATCCGTTTGCAAGAGTCGTAGCGTGTGCAGAAAGCTTGATCTGTGCGTGTAGGTAACGCCTTTGGGCGGACCCGTGGTGCCAGATGTAAAGCAAAGTGCCGACGGCGCGGTTTCCTCGAAATCCCCCCAAATGACTCGCTCGCTTCGGGCCTCGCCGATGAGCGGCTCAAGCAAATGATAGGGCGGTCGGTCGGGATAGGGAGCGTCGAATTGTGTAGCTGCGTCGATGATCAGGACGCGATCGATTGATGTGGCACGCTCGGCAATATCTCCCGCCAACGGCAACAGATCTTCGCTGACCACGAGAATGCGCGTCTGTGACTGTTCCGCCATGGCGGCTAGTTGCGCGCAAAGGAGTCGCGGGTTCAACGTATGGCACACCGCGCCGATACTCATGACGGCATAGCAGACCTCCATATGGGCCTGCGTATTCCACGCGAGCGTGGCGATTCGATCACCCGGGCGGATATCGAAACTTTGCAGGACAGCAGAAATTCGCAGGCTTCGGTTCTGAAGCTCTGCGTAACCAATTCGGTCGGTCGCGCCATCGGCGCGTCCTGTCACCACTTCGGCCGTGCAGTGCCATTTAGCGGCGTGCTCGAGAAACTTGTTCAGCGTCAGCGCAAACGGCTGCATGTCCCCGTGAATCATTGGCATCCTGGTACGTCGACGGGTAGCGATGGTGGCCGGGAGTTGGGCTGATAGCAAGCAGGCCCGAATTCCGTCGCATCGCGCTCGCCTGTCTGGCGCGGTATCATCACGGGCGGCTTCCACTTCAGCGCTCCGACCGGCGCAAGTGCATAGGGCAAGCCCTTGAACAGACGTATGTCACCCCAGACTTGTCCGCGCATAGCGCCTGCCGGCGCATCGACAAGGACGGCGGGCTGCGCCACAGCGAGCACCGAGGCTGCGATATCCGCTAGGCACGCCGCGGCGTTGACGGCAAGGCGCCGAATTAACTCGCGCATAACACAGCTCCGCGCGCTGCTTCTCGCCCCAGCGCCCGGGCGAGCAAGAGAAAGAGCGTAATGGCCGCAAAGTAGAAGGGTACGAGGGAATAGAACGCTAGCTGCAACGAATTGGTCGGATGGCTTACGCGGAAGTAGTCGCTCATCATTCCGAGATAGGTGGGACCTAAGCCGAGACCGATGAGATTCATAACCAACAGCAAGAGTGCGCCCGACAAAACACGCTGATGCGGCTCAACCGTCTCTTGGACCAGCGCCACGGCGGGGGAGAGGTAGAAGTAATTCAAGAAGGTCGGTAGCGAAAGGAAGGCCAGGGCCACGGGCCACTTTGGCGCCCAAATGAACCCGAGGAAGAGGGGAATGGCGAGCGTAAGCCCGGCAGTCGGAATATAGGCGTAGGCGCGGTTCCAACGCGGCACGAGCCTATCGATCAGCCGCCCCGAGGTATAAATCCCGGCGCTGACTGCAATCCCAATTAGCAGCGCATAGTAAATAGCAATCTGATGGAGCGTCATCCCCTTTTCGCGCATCAGGAAGAGGGTCGTGAAATTGAGCACTGCGTAGGTGACAAACTGTGTCGCGCCGCTGGCCAACGCCACAAGGAGCAGCACCGGTCGGGAGAAGAACATGCGGCAAGTGGCTCCGAAATTAGCCACTGTTGGAGAGGACGACGATCTGACGTTCGATGTGGCGTCGAGGCCACCTCGCTCGGGCTCATGGACGAATCTAAACACGAATAGGGCCATCAGGATACCGACGCCACCGAGCGAGAGAAAGGCACCTCGCCAGCTATAGGCTGCGGCAATCGATGCGCCAAACGCGATGCCCATCGCTTGACCAATTGGTGGACCGAGGTTGAAGAGCCCCAGCGCCGCTCCGCGTCGACCCGAGGGAAAATAATCTGAAATGATGGCGTACGAGGGTGGCACGCCGCCCGCTTCGCCAATGCCGACGGCCATTCGCGAGATCATCAGTTGCGGGTAAGTGCGTGCGAAGCCGCAAGCGGTTGTCGCCGCACTCCAAAGGGCACAGGCTAAGGCAAGCACTCGAACCCTATTAGACCTGTCCGCTAGCCACCCCACTGGAATCGAAATGACGCAATAAAATAGTGCAAAGTAGAAACCCGTAATCCGGCCAATGTCGCCGTCGGTGACGTGCAATTCATCCTGAATTGGCTTGGCAAGGATCGATAGGAGCTGGCGGTCCAGAAAGTTTAGGGCATACACCAAACAGAGGACTGTCAATGCAAACCAGGCGCGGTTGCCCGGAAGCGTGATCGGCCCATCCTTGCCGGCAGACTGCGCGGACGCCCCACCGCCTGGGCCTTTGGCAGGTGGACCGAACTGTGCTCGGCTGAATGGCGTCACGGACCACGCTCAGAAGGCGATCTGCCGACAGTACCGCCTGCAGTTAGCGCTAACGCGAAAGTAATCCTCTTATCTCCTCGGTCCGTCATAGCTCCCCTCAGCGCGACACTTGCGCTCACTAGCGCTTTTTTTGGTGATTCTATATAATTCCGCTCGCAAGTCAAGATTCACCCGCATGTGAGTGAAACAATTGATATCACCTTGCGGCAATCGATGACGCCATAGCGCACCGGAGCCGAACACGTTGCTAAGAATGCTTGCGTTTCGACTAATCGATAACACATGTCATCAGTGGCGTCGCTACTGCATGCCCGCTCTAGCGGAGCTCAACTGACGGCGCGCATGCTGGCTAGCTTTGGACAGCGATCCAATCGATTATTTGGTCTTGATAAGCATTTTTTAAAAGTACGTTTTTTCTCGGACTACGAAGAACTTTTATCCATCATCAGTCTGCCCCCGCCATAAGAGAGTCCTCATGAACGACGCTGTCATTCTTTCCACGGCACGAACACCGATCGGTCGAGCCTATCGCGGAGCATTCAACGACACTTCGAGTCCGCGTCTCGCGTCGCATGCCATCCGGCACGCTGTAGCGCGTTCTGGGGTGGAACCGCAGACAATTGACGATGTTGTCCTTGGATGTGCGCTACAGCAGGGCACGAGCGGCTTCAACGTCGCGCGACAAGCGGCGCTGTTGGCTGGCCTGCCGGTTACGGTGTCGGGTACGACGATTGATCGGCAGTGCGCCTCCGGTCTGCAGGCAATCGCAATCGCCGCAACGCGCATCATGACGGGCGAGTTTGAGCTGGCTATTGCTGGTGGACTAGAGTCAATCAGTTTGGTTCAGAACGAACACGCCAACCAATACCGTAGTCAGGACGAGAACCTGATACAGGTCATACCAAACATGTACCTTCCGATGATCGACACTGCCGAAATCGTCGCGTCACGCTATAAGATTTCGCGCGAGGCGCAGGACGAGTACTCGCTGGAGAGCCAGCGTCGCACAGCCGCGGCGCAATCGTCCGGCCGCTTCGACCAGGAGATCGTACCGCTTGAATCGTCGATGGCGGTGTACGACAGAAGCACCGGTGCAGTGATCGACCACACGAAGGTTACTTTGACAAAGGACGAAGGTAACCGACCCGATACGAACTTGCAGGGGCTCGCTGCCCTGAAACCGGTGCGCGGGGAGCCACACGTTATCACAGCGGGCAACGCCAGCCAGCTCTCCGATGGTGCAAGTGCTTGCGTCGTTGCCGATGCACGCTACGCGGAAAAAAAGAATCTGAAACCGCTGGGAATCTTCCGCGGTATGAACGTTGCCGGGTGCGAGCCGGACGAGATGGGCATCGGTCCGGTGTTCGCAGTGCCGAAGCTCCTTAAACGCTTCGCACTGACAATAGATGACATTGGGCTATGGGAGCTCAACGAAGCGTTTGCCGTCCAAGTCATCTTCTGTCGCGATAAGCTCGGGATCGATCCGAGAAAACTGAATGTCAATGGAGGTGCAATATCCATCGGTCACCCGTACGGAATGAGCGGTGCCCGCATGACCGGCCATGCACTCATCGAGGGAAAGCGCCGTGGTGTGAAGTTCGTGGTCGTGACAATGTGCATCGGCGGCGGCATGGGTGGTGCGGGACTATTCGAGGTCGTCTGACCTCGCGGCCTGTGGACAGGCGTCTGGTTTAGCCGCCGGTCGGCATCGCAAGTGGTGGATTCATCGAGGGCAGCATCTCGCAACGTTGACCAAAGTTCGACGCCTGTTCACACTCATCCGGGCAACGCGAGAGCATGTGTGCGAAATCAGCCGCGTGTCCGGGGCCTATCGGGGGCATCGGAATCTGTTCCAAAACGCATGCTAAGCCGCACTAGGTGCCGCTGGTTTCCCAGCCCTGGCGATATAGAGAGGTCGCCACGAAACATGGCGGATGTCACGTCGCAGCGAAATCGGTGGTGGACGCCGCGGGGCAACCGAGCTAGGTTCGAGTCCCATCGTAGAAACCTAACCTATTGAAATATATTAAGAAAAACGACTTGGTGCCCAGGAGAGGACTCGAACCTCCACGAATTGCTCCACTGGTACCTGAAACCAGCGCGTCTACCAGTTCCGCCACCTGGGCAAGATGGGTCGCCTAGCGCGAGGCGCAGAAATCTACGCACCCGCCCCCTGCTTGTCAATCAGTTCCCTTCGTAAGCGATCTTCCCGTCCATACTGCTGAGGATGGCGTGGGCGTGGCGATTTCGGCGTCCAGCCTCGACGTCGCCGGCTAGGTCCGGGTGGCCGTGCCGCTGCGCCTAGAGCGCCACGCGCCGACCGACTTCAGCCATGGGGCCGGCGTCGCGCAGGCGCCGGTCAGAAGGGGTCGCCATGCGCGTGCCATCTTGCCGTTTATCGACCGCAAGGTCGTCCCCCACAAAGTGTGGCGAGAAAGAAAAAGCGGGTATCGCGCAGTCCGGACTTCGCAAAATTTCCTAAGATTTTTGCGCTTGGGTTTGAATTCATTGGGCGCCAGCGCTGCACCATGCGCGAGCGCGCCGCCACGCGCCGCCACGTCGTGTATTCGCACGGTGCGCGTTCCACACGGCGTTTTACGCAGTTCCGTTTGAGCACCGCGATGGCGCAGAAAAATAGCGGGTTTCGAGAAAACGCACCAACGCCGTGCAACGTGCAAATACCGCGCAAATGATTTTGTTTTTCAGAACCACAACGTTATAAAGGACCGCTTTACCCGTGTCGGCGGCCATGGTGGCATCGGCGAGACGGAGCTGGATCGAGCAGCAAAGTTAAGCCGGTTAACCGACGCGACGGCGTTCGATAAATTTATAATGAGGGATACCCAATGAAGATGCGTGTTCGCGCGGGCGGAAGACTATCTGCGACTTCGCGGCGGCGCGGCTACCCAATGGGGACCGTGACGACGTTGAGCGCGGCGGTGCTCACTGCGTTGTACGGCACGCCATCGATGGCCGATGTCGCCGAAGAGAACGCGCTGCAAGAAGTCGTTGTCACGGCGACGCGGCGTGCGGTCTCGGCGCAGGATCTGCCGATCAGCATCACGGCGGTGACGGGCGCGAGCTTGGAGCAGGCGGGTATCAGCGACTTGAGCGGTCTCGCCAAGTCGATGGCGGGCGTGAACGTGACCGACAAGGGCCCGTTCGGCGGCGTCAACGGGGCGA
Source organism: Gammaproteobacteria bacterium (assembly GCA_003134045.1). Taxonomy (GTDB): domain Bacteria; phylum Pseudomonadota; class Gammaproteobacteria; order Steroidobacterales; family Steroidobacteraceae; genus Bog-1198. The sequence goes on along the minus strand of PLAH01000042.1, from coordinate 45,842 downwards.
CGCTCATCATTCGCGGCCTGAACAGCGAAGCCACGGGCGGCCAGGTGGCTCTCGCCACGCCCATCGTGCCGCCGGTCGCGACCTATGTGGACGACACGGCGTTGTTCGTGAACCTGCGGCTGCAGGATCTCGATCACGTGGAAATTCTGCGTGGGCCGCAGGGCACGTTGTACGGCTCGGGCTCGCTCGGGGGCACGATTCGTTTCGTGCAGAACGCCCCCGATCCGAGCGCGTTCGATGCGAAGGTGGAGGCGGGCATGAGCAAGACCGACCACACGCACGCGACCAACCAAGACATCAGCGCCATGTTGAACCTGCCGCTCTCCGACACGCTGGCCGTCAGGTTGAACGCCAGCTGGACGGATGAGGCAGGCTTCATCGACCAGCCCAAGCTGTACGTTCTCGATTCTTCGGGCGCGCCGGTTTCCGCGCAGCCCGGCAATCTGCTGAGTAAGCCGGCGACGTATTCGAAGGACGGCACGAATTCCTACGGCTATCGAACCGCGCGCATTTCCACGTTGTGGAAACCGAGCGATGAGTTCAAGGCCCAGCTCTCGTATCACTACCAGGTCTCCACGGCGAACGGTTTCCCGTATGCGGCGCCCGAATACGGCGTCGAATCGCTGACGTCGGCCGACCACACCCAGGCGACCACGTATGACAAGGTCGACCTATTCGATCTCACGCTGGAAGGGGACTTGGGGTTTGCGACCCTGACGTCGAACAGTTCGTACGCGCATCACAACAATCAGTCGAGCAGCGACCTGACCAATCTGTATTCCTTCTTTCCGTTCTATGGGGCGTACTACGGCGCCAATCCGCGCGTGCTGGTGACCGGTCACGACCAGCTCGACGACAAGCCGTGGGCGGAGGAACTGCGTCTGGCGTCCAAGGGCGGCGGAACCTTCGATTGGGTGGGCGGGCTCTTCTTCAAGCATCAAACCACCATCATCAACGAACACGAGTACTACCCTGGGTATTACGACTACTTCAACGCCTGCGTGCCTACGTACGGCGTGGGCAACGGCGTCGACCCATCACAATGCGGATTGGGCGAGGCCTATGGCTCGAGTCCGATCCAAAAGGTCGACGGCATTCCTCTCGTCAAGGATCAGGCCTACATCGGCGACTTCGAAACGCACTTCAAGGACATGGCGGCGTTCGGCGAACTGACGGCGCATGTGACCTCCGATTGGAGCGTCACGGGCGGAACCCGGCTGTTCAAGCAAACGCTGACGCAGTCGCAGCAGACCGGATTGCTGTTCAGCGCCTTGAGTCCTCCGCCGGCTCCCATCGCCAACGCGAGCTTGAGCGACTCGTGGCGCAAGGCATTGTGGAAGATCAATACGGCCTACCAGATCGATCGAACCAATTTGGTCTACGCCACCTGGTCCCAGGGCTTTCGCCGCGGCAGTGTCAACGCGTTGCCGCCAAGCGAGTTACAGGGTCAATACGTTACGGATCCGCGCCTTTCCAAGGTGGAACCGGACAAGGCCGACAATTACGAAATCGGGGCGAAGGGAACCATCGCCAATCGCTTCCGCTACTCGGCCGCCATCTACGACATTCAGTGGCACAACGTGCAGGAGGGCGCGCAGCTGACGCCGCTGGTACTGCCGGCGGGCATCAACGTCGGCAACGCCTACAGCCGCGGCTTCGAGACGGAACTGTACTACAGGCTCACGGAGCATTTCTCCACACAGCTGGAATACACCTACGATCAGACCAAGCTCACGTCGTTTTCGGACTTGGCCGCCGAAGGCCTGTCCGTGCCGCCGCCGCCGGCGGGCGGGCCGTTGCCGGGCACCCCGAAGAGCAGCGTGGCGCTGGGGCTGGAGTACGGCCACATCGAGCTTGGCGGCGGCGAAATGCGCTTCGCCGCGAACGCGCATTATCAGAGCGTCGTCATTCCCGCCTTGTCGGCCACGATTCCGAAGGTGCCGGGCTACACCATGGTCGATGCCCGCGCGACCTATGCCATCTCGCATTGGATGGGAACGGTGTACGTGGACAATCTGACGAACCGCGTGGGGATCAACTCCTTCTCGGATCCGTCGAACTACGGGCCCAACTACCAGGCCATCGTGTCGCGGCCGCGCACCATCGGGTTTACCGTGGGGTATTCGTTCAAGGGCTGGTAGGATTGCCTCTGTTTTTCGAAAGCAGATAGCAATTTTTCGCTAGTTTGTATAAAGCTAGCGATCGAGCATCATGAGCCTCTCGAGGCCGCTCTTGCGGGGGCCGCGAACCTCATGAATCCTGTGGAGTACGTCATGATCCGAACCGGTGAGCAATACAGGGATTCCATCCGCGACGGCCGCGAGGTGTACATCAACGGCGAACTCGTCGAGGATGTCACGCGCAATCCGATGTTGAAGCCGTTGATCGACATTCGCGCGCGCATCTACGACATGCAGCACGAAGCGGCCACGCGCGACATTCTGTCCTACCAGGACGCGGGCGAATGGAATGCCGTCGCCAACAAATTGCCGCGCACGCAGCAGGACTGGGTGGACAAGCGCCGCGCGACCGACGCCGTGCTCGACGACATCGGCGGCGTGGTCACGCGGGTGGGCGATGAGACGGTGGGCGAGATGTGGTCGCTGTTCGACGGCCAGGACGTCCTCAACGAAGTGGACCCGCAATTCTCCGTCAACATCCGGCGCCATATCGACAAGGTGTTGAAGGCCGATCCGTTCCACGTGTCCGCCAACACCGATCCGAAGGGCGACCGCTCGAAGCCGCCGCAGGAACAGGATCCGGACATGCTGCTGCACGTCGTCAAGGAAACCGACGCCGGCATCGTGGTGCGCGGCGCCAAGTACGAGACCGCCGCTCCCTACTCGAATCAGGCCTTCACCAAGCCGACCATCGCCAACTGGGGAAGCTCGGCGATGTCGGACTACGCCGTCGGCTTCGTCTGCGATTTGGGCTCGCCCAATCTCAAATTCATCTGTCGTACCGGCTTTGCGGGGCGCGCACCGGCGGCCGACTACCCGCTGTCGAACAAGTTCGACGAGGTCGACGCGCTGGTCATTTTCGACGACGTGCTCATCCCGTGGGAGAACGTGCTGTTCTATCGGCATACCAAGGCCGCCATGTTCATTCGCGCCACGCTGCATCGCTACTCGGCTTTCGCCTTCGTGCAGAGAAACCTCAAGATGGCGGACATGATGATCGGCGCCGCGCTGTTCAATGCGCGCCAGACGGGCCTCGACAAGCAGCAGGCGGTGCAGGAAAAGCTATCCCAATTGGCGGTGTATCGCGAAGGCATCAATGCCCATCTGACCGCCTCCGTGGTGATGGCCGAGCGAAGTCCGGCAGGACTCCTCATGCCGAATCAATCCCTGCTGTACACCGGACGCGTGCTTGCCTGTTCGCAGCTGCATGAAATGATGCACATTGCGCGCGAGCTGTGCGGCGGACAGATTTGCGTGACGCCCGACAAGGCTGCGTTCGAATCGCCGGCGACCAAGCCGTGGCTCGACAAGTTCTACAGCGTGAACGAGAATTGGATTGCGGACGACCGGCGTAAGTTGCTGGCCTTCGCGCGCGACTTGCTCAATTCCGATTATGCGGGGCATCGCTTGACGTTCCAGTTGTTCGCCCAGGCGCCGCCCTACGCGCACTTGGCGGCGGTGTATCGCAATTTCGATTGGGACGGTCCGCTCGACTTCGTGAGGAAGGCGGCCGGGCTGTCCGAGCGGGTCATGAGCACGGCGGACTTCAAGCCCAAGCCCGCCGCCGGCGCCGCCGAAGCGGCCGCCTGAGGGGTCGGGGTTGCTCGCGCCACCCAAGGGACGTTCCTCGAGCGGCGCCGCGCACGAATTCATCGGCCATTGCCGCGCCTTTTTTCACGGAGTCCTCCATGCACACCCGAATCCGTAAGTTCAACACCCGCGATACCTACCCGGAGCAGAAGCTCGACAACGATCTGTGCCAGACGGTGGTGGCACGCGGCAGCACCGTGTTCGTCCGCGGTCAGGTGGGCCAGGATCTCGACACCGCGGTCAACGTCGGGGTGGGCGATGCCGCCGCGCAAACGGAACAGGCGATGGCCAACATCGAACAGCTGTTGAGCGAAGCCGGCGCCACTCTCGGGCACATCTGCAAAGTGACGATTTACCTCACCGATGCGCGGTTCCGCGAACCGGTGTACCGCGTCATCGGCCGCTGGCTCAAGGGCGTGTACCCCGTGTCCACCGGCATCGTGGTCGCAGGCTTGGCTCGCCCCGAATGGCTGGTCGAAGTGGACGTGATCGCGGTGATACCCGAGGGGACCGGCACGTGAGGCACATTGCACCCTCGCGTGGGGCGCACTGACCGTGACCTTCTCATTGGTGGCGCGCTCGCCGGACGCGCGGATGTTCGGCATGGTGATCGCCTCGTCGTCGCCCGCCGTGGCGGCGCGCTGCGCCCACGCACTGGCCGGCGCCGGCGTGGTCGCCACGCAAAACATCACCGATCCCGCGCTGGGGCCGCGCCTGCTGCGGGCGCTCGCGGGCGGCGCAAGCGCGGCGGCCGCTCTCGGCGAGGTGCTCGCGAGTACGCCGCACGCGGCCTATCGGCAGTTGCTGGTCCTGGGAAGGAGCGGGCCCGCGGCGGCGCACAGCGGATCGCAGGCGCTGGGCATCGTGGGTGTTGCGCTCGGCGAGAATTCGGCCGCCGCCGGCAATCTGCTCGCCCGGGACGATGTTCCCGCCGCCATGGTTGCCGCCTTCGAAGCGGCGGCGGGGCATTTCGGCGCGCGGCTGCTGGCGGCGCTGCGCGCGGGGGCGCAGCGCGGCGGCGAGGCGGGCCCCGTGCATTCGGCCGGATTGTTGGTGACGGGCGAGGTGTCCTGGCCCATCGTCGATCTGCGCGTCGACTGGAGCGAGGCGGATCCCATTGCCGCCTTGACCGAGATATGGGATGTGTATGCGCCGCAGATCGACGCGTATGTCGAGCGCGCGCTGAATCCCGGCGGCGCGCCGGCCTTCGGTGTTCCCGGCAATCCATGACGATCCGCGCCGCCCGATGAAGTTCACGCTGCGGCAGTTGGCCTATTTCATCGCCGCCGCCGAGACCGGCAGCATCACCTTAGGCTCGAAGCGCGCCAGCATTTCGCAGCCGGCGATCTCGACGGCGATTTCGCACATCGAGCGCGAACTCGATGTGCAGTTGTTCCTGCGGCACCACGCCCAGGGTCTGTCGCTCACCCCCGCGGGCCGAACCCTGCTGCGCGAGGCGAAGCAATTGTTGAAACAGGCCGAAGGGTTGTACTGCGCCGCCGCCGATGTCGGTCATCAGATGCGCGGCGAGCTGTCGGTGGGGTGGTTTTCAACGCTGGCGCCCATCGTGATGCCGGAGCTCGTCCAAGCTTTCCTGAAGGCCTTTCCCGATACTCAAATCCGCTCGCAGGAAGGACATCAGGAAGGGCTGCTCAGCAAACTGCGCGAGGCGCAGATCGAGCTGGCCATCACCTACGACCTGCAGATCAGCGACGACATGGACTTCTTGCCGCTTGCCACGCTGCCCCCTTACGCCTTGTTCGGCGCCGCGCATCCGTTCGCGCGCGAGCGCACGGTCAAACTCTCGCAATTGGCGGCGCTGCCCCTGGTCCTGCTCGATCTGCCCATGAGCCGGGAATACTTTCTGGCGCTGTTCATCCGCGAGCGCCTCGAGCCGAATATCGCATGGTCCTCCGCCAAGTTCGAAGTGGTGCGCAGCATGGTGGCCAACGGCCTGGGCTATTCGCTCGGGAACGTGCGGCCCAGAGCCGATGTCGCGCTCGACGGGCGGCGCTTGCACCGGGTGGCGTTGGCCGGCGATCAGCCGCCGTTGCGCATCGGCATCGCGACGCTCAAGCAGCTCAAGAAGACGCGGCTCGCCGAGGTGTTCGAGCGCCATTGCCGGGAGCTCATCTCGGAAGATTACGTTCCGGGCATGGCGCCAACCGCGACCGCGCGGCGCGGCCGGCGAGGTTCGAGGCCATGATCGACCCGCCCCGCGAAGCGATACGGCTGATGCGCGCCAAGGACTGGCCCAACGCCCTGAAGCAGTGGGACCAGGCGCTGCGGGCGAAACCCGACGCGCCGCAATGGCTGCTCAGCAAGGCGCAATGCCTGCTGGCGCTGGGGCGCCGTGGCGATGCCCGCGCGGCTGCGCTCGCCGCACTCGCGCGCACGGCGGACGCGCCGCTGCTCGACGGCCTCGGCAGCCTGTTCAGCTTCCTCGGCGATCAGCAGAACGCGCTCGCAGCCTTCGAGAGAGCCGTGGCCTTCGCGCCCGACAACCCGCATTACATTTTCAATCGGGCAACGGTGCGCCGCTTTCTCGGCCGCCTCGGCGAGGCGGAGGCCGACTACGATCGGGTCATCGCGCTGCGCCCCGGCGATTTCGAGGCCTACGTGAATCGCTCGGATCTGCGGCCCCAGACCCCGCATCGCAATCACGTCGCCGAACTTAAGTCCCTCGCCGCCCAGGGTTTCGCCGATTGGCGCAGCGAAGTGCAAATACGGCACTCGCTGGCGAAAGAGTACGAGGACCTCGGCGACTACGCGAACTCGTTCGAGCAATTGCGGCTGGGGGCCGCCAAGCGCCGTGAGCACCTGCGCTACGATGTGAGCAACGATGTCGCGACGGTGAATTGGATCATCGCGGCGTTCCCCGCGGCGGCCGAACCGGCACCCGCGCCGGTGGAGTCCACGCGAGCCGCATCGACGCCGGCCGTACCCCCGCGTGCCAGTCCTATTTTCATCGTGGGTTTGCCGCGCAGCGGCACCACGCTGGTCGATCGCATCCTGAGCAGCCATTCGGAGGTCACCTCGGCCGGCGAGCTGAACGATTTCGCGCTCGCGCTGGTGGATCATGTGCGGGCCGAGAATGGCGGGGCGCAGCTCGCGCGCAGCGACTTGGTGGCGCGCTCCGCTCACATCGACTTTCACGCCCTGGGCAAGGAGTACCTGGCGCGCGCCCGCTCCGTGGCGGGGGAGGGTCGCTTCACCGATAAGATGCCGCTCAACTATCTGTATTGCGGGCTGATCCGGCGCGCGCTGCCGGATGCCAAGATCGTGCATCTGACGCGCCATCCCATGGCGGCGGGCTACGCGATGTACAAGACGCTGTTCAAGGACGGTTATCCATTCTCGTACGATCTGCACGATATCAGCCGCTACTACGTCGCCTACCGGCGGCTCATGGCGCACTGGCAAGCCACGATGCCCGGAGCGATCCATACGGTGAGCTACGAGGACCTCATCGCCGATCAGCTGGGTGAGACACGCAAGCTGCTGGCCTTCTGCGATCTCGAGTGGCAGGACGCCTGCCTCGATTTTCACCGCAACGCCAGCGCCACCACCACCGCCAGCGCATCGCAGATTCGCCGCCCGATCTACGGCTCCTCGGTAGCGCAATGGCGCCACTACGCAACCCAACTTGCGGCACTCCGCGCCGATCTCGACGCTGCAGGGATAGAACTATGAACTCGACCCGGGAACAGGCGACGCGCCTCGAAATCAGCACCATCCAGCCCATCCCCTTGAGCGAACGCCACGGCACCGGCCGGGATCTATTCACGGTATGGTTCGGATCGAACCTCATGCTGCTCACCATCGTGACCGGCGGGCTCGCCGTGACGGTGTTCGGCTTGCCGTTCGGTTGGGCGGTGGCGGCGCTGGCGCTCGGCAATCTGGTGGGTGCGATATTCATGGCGCTGCACGCCGCGCAGGGCCCCACGCTCGGTGTGCCGCAAATGATTCAGACCAGGGGCCAATTCGGATCGTTGGGTTCGCTGTTGGTCGTCGGCATCGTGATGGTCATGTACGTGGGGTTCCTGTCGTCCAATCTGGTGCTGGGCGGCCAGGCGCTGGCGAGCGTGGCGCACGGCGTATCCGAAGCGCCCGGCATTGCGCTGGTCGGCGTACTGAGCGTCGTCGCCGCCATCTACGGGTATGACCTGATCCATGCCTACACGCGCTGGATGACCTACATCTCGGGGGTGGTCCTGGTGGTGACGGTGGCGTGGATCATCTGGGTCCACGGGCTGCCGGCGGACTTTTTGACCCGTCAACAGTTCAACTGGGCGGGCTTCTTGGGAACCGTGTCCGCCGCTGCGCTGTGGCAGATTGCGTACGCGCCCTACGTGTCCGATTACTCGCGCTACCTGCCGCCCGACACCGGCGCGCGGCCGGCCTTCTGGGCCAGCTACTGGGGCTGCACCTTGGGCTCCTTCCTGCCCATGGTGCTGGGCGCCATGGTCGGTCTGGCGGCGCCCAAGGGCAACTTGGTCGCCGGTCTCGCGGCGCTGACCCAGGGCATCGCGCCGCTGGTGCTCCTGGTCTTCTCCGTGGGCGTCGCCGCGGCGAATGCCATGAATTTGTATTGCGGCGCGCTGTCCGCATTGACTTTTGGCCAGACGCTGTTTCCGCGCTGGTCGCCCGGTCCCCGGGCGCGCACCGTGACGGCACTCCTGCTGTTCGCGGTGTCGTTGCTGGGCGCGGTGTTGGGGCGCGCCGAATTTCTCGCCAATTACGAGCATTTCATCCTGCTGCTGCTGTACGTGCTGGTGCCTTGGACCGCCATCAACCTGGTCGATTACTACTTGTTGCGTCACGGGGTCTACGATGTGGCCTCGTTCTTCCGCCAGGACGGCGGCATTTACGGCCGTATCAATGGCGCAGCGGTCGCCTGCTACGCCATCGGGATTCTGGTGCAGCTGCCATTCATCGCGTCGGCCTTGTATACCGGGCCCATTGCCCGCGCCATCGGCGGCATCGACCTGTCGTGGATCGTCGGCTTGGCCGTGACGTCGCCTGCCTATTATTGGCTGGCCAAACGCGCCTGACGCACCGGCAGGGGCTGCCCTCGCGGTCACGCGGGTGGGCCCAAGGGTCTCTCGGCGCCGTCCGGTGCGGCTCGATGCCGGTGGCGGGCCAGGCGTGACGCCGATGGCAGGCCCGGCGCGATGCCCAGGGCAAGCCAGGCGTGACGCCGATGGTAGGTAAGGCGCCGGGGGGCGGCCAAAGCTGCTACCCTCGTGCCCCAAATAAATCAGCTTAAGGCTTCTATACCCCATGACACGACGTGGTCCCAAAGGCTCGCGCCAGCCCAATTCGGGCGATGCCCGAGCCAACCCCACGGATTGGCGCGGCGAGGACCCGAACTTAGAGTTTGAGAAGTCCCGCTACGCGGATCCCATCGCCAGCCGCGAATTGCTCCTCAAACACCTCTCCGAATCCGAGGAACCCCTGACTGCCGCGCGGCTCGCGAAGCGGCTCGGGCTCGACACCGACAAGCAGCGCGATGCCTTGGCGAAGCGCCTGGCGGCCATGGTTCGCGATGGGCAGGCGATCGAGGGACCGAACGGCTTTGGCACCGCCGGGGAAGGCGAGCGCGTCGCGGGCCGCGTCCGTGGCCGGGCCAACGGCGATGTCCTCGTGTTGCCGGACGACGGTTCCGCGCCCTTGGTGCTGGCGCGCGCCGACACGGCGACCTTGATGCACAACGACCGCGTGGAAGTGCTGGCCGTCGGCATGAACGATCGCGGGCGGCGCATCGCGCGTCTGATCCGGCGCACCAGCGACGGGCCGAAGCACATCGGCGGTATCTGGCGTGCGAATCAGGGGCGCGGCAGGGTCGAGCCCGAGGATCCCGGCCATTGGTATACGGTCGAGGTGGCGGCCCGAGACCGGCACGGCGCCGAGGAGGGCGACAACGTCGTCGTCGAGATCACCAAACGCCCGCAGGGCGATGCGCCGGCGCATGGCCGCGTGGCCCAAGTGCTCGACGATTTGCGGCCGTCCGATCTGGCGGCGCGCTTTGCGATTCTGCGTCACGATCTGCCCGAAGAATTTCCGCCCGACGTGCTGCACGAGGCGAATCGGTTCGATCCGCAGGTCAGACCCGAAGACCGCGAGGGCCGCGAGGACCTGCGCGAGCTGCCGCTGGTCACCATCGACGGCGCGGACGCCAAGGACTTCGACGATGCGGTGTATGCGGAGCCGGTGCGCGGCGGCGGTTGGCGCCTGGTGGTCGCCATTGCCGATGTGAGCTACTACGTGCGGGACGGCAGCAGGCTCGATGCGGAAGCGCGCGCGCGTGCGACCTCGGTGTATTTTCCCGACCGTGTGATCGCGATGCTGCCGGAGCACTTGTCCAATCATTTATGCTCGCTCATGCCCCGCGTCGAGCGCCTCGCATTCGTCTGCGACATGCACGTGAGCAAGGCCGGCAAGCTGTCGCGCGGCCGCTTCTACGAGGCGGTGATCCGTTCGCATGCGCGCCTCACGTACGACCAGGCGTGGTCCTTTCTCGAGAACCCCGCGGGAGTCGCGGCGGACGAACTGACGCCGGAGGTGCGCACGTCGCTGCTCACCTTGCATACGGTGTACGGTGCGCTCAAGAAGGCCCGCGACGCGCGCGGCGCGCTCGATTTTCGCGGCGGCGAGACCAAGGCGCGCATCGGCGACGACGGCAAGATCGAAGGTTTTTATGCCGTGACGCGCAACGATGCGCATCGCATGATCGAAGAGTGCATGATCGCCGCCAATGTCGAGGCGGCGGTGGCGTTGCGCATCGGTAAGGCCGGAAGTCTGTTCCGCGTCCACGGTCAGCCGGAAGACAAGCGCATCACCGAGTTGCAGAAAGTGATGACCGCGCTGCAGGTGGGGGCCGTGTTCTCGGAGAAGCCGACGCCGCGCGAGTTCCGCCAGCTGACCGACAGATTGGCGGCGAGACCGGACGGTCTGCTGCTCGAGGGTCTGGTGATTCGTTCGCTCGCTCAGGCAGTGTATCAGCAGACCAACATCGGGCACTTCGGCCTCGCGCTCGAGGAATACGCGCACTTCACATCGCCGATCCGCCGCTATCCGGACCTGTTGGTGCATCGGGCGCTGAAAGCCGCGGTGCTGCACAACACCACCTCGGGCCGCAAATACAGTGCGGCCGAACTGCAGGTACTCGGCGCCGAAACCTCGCAGCGCGAACGGCGCGCCGATGAGGCATCGCGCGACGTGATGGGCTACTTGAAGTGCCTGTACCTCGAACCGCGTGTCGGGGAGACGTTCGATGCCACCATTTCCAGCGCACTGGAGTTTGGGCTGTTCGTGCAGCTGAAGGAGGCGCCCATCGATGGGTTGGTGCACATCTCGGCGATACCGGGCGATTACTGGGAACTGGAGAGCGGCGGCATGGGACTCGTGGGCCAACGCACCGGGCGGCGCTGGCAGATGGGCGACTCGGTGCGTGTCCGCTTGAGCCGGGTCGACTTGACCCAGCGCCAGATCGATTTCGAATTGGTCGATCCGGATGCCGCGGTGTCGCACGGCACGGTGCGCGCGCCGCGGCGGGGCGGCAGCGAGAGCCGGCCCCGCGGGGGCGGTGCGCATGGTGGCGGGGGTCATGGCGGCGGCTCGGGTGGAGGCAGCGGAAGCGGCGGTTCGCGGCGCGGTGGCGGCTCGAGCGGCCGTGGTGGCCGTGGCGGTGGGCAGCGCGGTGGACGCGGCGGGCATGGCTGATACGCCGGTCACCTGGCCGCGGCCCATGACGGTGCGCGGCTCGGCTCGAGCGCGCGCCGCGCTGGGATAAGCGCCCCGCCGATGGCCGAACCGAAGCGCAACTTCGTCTATGGTCTGCATGCCATTGCCGGCGTCATCGAGCGCGCGCCGGAGCGGTTGCTCGAGCTGTGGGTGGCGCAGCCGCGCGACGATGCGCGGGCCCGCGATCTGAAGGAACGCGCCGAAGCCGTGGGCGTGCGAGTGCAGGCTGCGACCGGCGACTCGCTGACCAAGCTGGTCGGGAACGTGGCGCATCAGGGGGTGGTGGCGGCGGTCCGGCCGCTCAAGCCCTGGGATGAGCACGATCTGGTGGCGAGTTTGGGCCCGCTGGGCGGCGCGCCGAGCGGCTCGCCTGTGCGCGGATGGCAGCCCTTGTTGCTGGTGCTGGACGGGGTCACGGACCCGCATAACCTGGGCGCCTGCCTGCGCACCGCGGACGCGGCCGGGGTGCATGCCGTCATCATCCCCAAGGATCGATCGGCCACGGTCGACGGGGTGGTTCGCAAGGTCGCCGCCGGCGCCGCGGAATTCGTCCCCGTGGCCAGCGTCACCAATCTGGCGCGCACGCTCGATTCGCTGAAGGAACTGGGCATCTGGGTGGTCGGAACGGATGGGGAGGCTGAGCAGACCCTGTATACCGCCGATCTGAACCGGCCCCTCGCACTGATTTTGGGCGCGGAGGGCGCCGGCATGCGGCGGCTCACCCGGGAGCGCTGCGATTTCGTGGTGCGGATCCCCATGGCAGGCCAGGTGGAATCGCTGAATGTCTCGGTGGCCGCCGGCGTGGCGCTGTTCGAGGCGCGGCGCCAACGAATCAGCTGACGCAAGCGGCGGCTACTCGGCGCAGCACCGCGTTGCCTGCCGCGGTCCCGATTGCCTGCGGAGGTCTCTGCCCGGAGTGCATTCCCTGCGATGTCGCATTCCCGATGCCCGATCGCCCGAGGCATATCCGCAAGCGGGCCGAAAGCGCGGTCACCGCTGCGGCGGGCAGGCCCGCGCGGGTTGACCGGCAGCGCTCGCGCGCGTATTCTTCGCGCTCTTTTCGCCGGCCGTCCGGCATTACTCCTTGCCTCACCGCTCGCAACGGGAGGCTACAACCGTAGGGAGCCTACAATGCGGCACTATGAAATCGTGCTCTTGGTCCATCCGGACCAGAGCGAGCAAGTTCCTGCGATGGTGGATCGCTATAAAGGCATGATCAGTGCCGGCGGCGGTCAGGTCCATCGCTTCGAAGATTGGGGCCGGCGCCAGCTGACGTTCCCGATCTCCAAAGTCCACAAAGCCCATTACATCCTGCTGAACATCGAAGTCGACCAGAAGACGCTCGATGAACTCACGGGTTCGTTTCGCTTCAGCGATGCGGTGCTGCGCAGCCTGGTCGTCAAGATGGACGAAGCGGTGACCGAGGCGTCGCCGATGGCGCGCGCGCCGGATGAGAACGCCCGCCGCCACGATGATTTCGGCGACGACGGCGACGATGACGACATGCCCATGGGAGCGCGCTAATCCGCGCCGTCCGTCCGTCGTCACGAACCGTCCGAATCACGAGATAAGGGGAGCACCACATGGCACGTTTTTTTCGTCGTAAGAAGTTTTGCCGATTCACCGCCGATGACGTCAAGCAGATCGACTACAAAGATCTGACGACGCTCAAGAGCTACATCACCGAGACCGGCAAGATCGTTCCGAGCCGCATCACCGGCACGCGCGCGCACTATCAACGTCAGCTGCAGCTGGCCATTCGCCGGGCGCGCTTCCTCGCGCTGCTGCCGTACACCGATCAGCACTAAGTCCGTAAGGCTACGCACATGGATATCATTTTATTGCAGAAGGTCGCGAACTTGGGCGCGATCGGCGATCGCGTCAAAGTAAAGTCGGGCTACGCGCGCAACTTCCTGGTACCGACCGGCAAGGCCACCATGGCGACCGCGGCCAATATTGCCAAGTTCGAGGCGCAGCGCCACGAACTCGAAGCGAAGGCCAACGAAGAGCTGGCCTCGGCCCAGGCCCGCGCCCTCAAATTCGAGGGCTTCAAGCTCGAATTGAAGGCCAAGGCAGGGTCTGAAGGCAAGCTGTTCGGATCGATCGGCACCTCGGACATCGCCGAAGCCGCCGTGAAGGCCGGCCAGCCCATCACTCGCAGCGAAGTGCGCATGCCGAACGGCCCGATTCGCTCCACCGGCGAACATCAGGTCGAGCTGCACTTGCACACCGACGTTGATGTGACCTTGACGGTCACGATCGTCGCCGAAGAGTAACGGCCGTCACCGCCGCGCCGCGCACCTAGCACGTGGCTGCCGCTCGCGTCGGTAATCGATCGTTGAGCTCGAGCGGCGGGGGCGCCGGTTTGCGCCTGCCTCCGCATTCGGTGGAAGCCGAGCAATCGGTGCTCGGCGGCCTGATGCTCGATTCCGCCGCCTGGGACCAGGTGGCCGATCGGGTTCTTGCCGAAGATTTCTACCGCAACGATCACCGCCTGATATTCGAGGCCGTGGCCGGCCTGATCGAACGCAACCAACCCTGCGATGCCGTCACCTTGTCCGGGTACCTGGAAAGCCAGGGCGTGCTGGATCAGGTGGGTGGCCTCTCGTACTTGGGATCGCTGGCGCGCGACACCCCCACCGCGGCCAATATCCGCGCCTATGCGGACATCGTCCGTGAGCGCTCGGTGCTGCGGCAGCTCATCACCGCGGGCAACGAGATCGTCACCGCGGCGCTCGAGCCGGAGGGGCGCGAGGCGCGCGAGATCGTCGATGAGGCCGAACGGGCCGTGTTCGAGATCGCCGAGCGCGGCTCGCGCGGCAAGGTGGGCTTTCGCACCGTCAAGAGCATCTTGCCCGAGGTGGTCAACAAGATCGACGAGATGTATCACTCGGATGGCAAGCTCACGGGCATCTCCACCGGGTTCACGAAGCTCGATGAAATGACCTCGGGTTTGAATGCCGGTGATTTGATCATCGTGGCCGGCCGTCCGTCCATGGGCAAGACCACGCTCGCGGTCAACATCGCCGAGAATGCGGCGCTCGGCTCGAACAAATCCGCGGCCATCTTCAGCATGGAAATGTCGGCCGAATCGCTGACGCTGCGCATGATCTCCTCGCTCGGCCGAATCAACCAGGGCCATCTAAGATCGGGGCGCTTGAGCGAGGAGGATTGGCCGCGCATCGACTCGGCCATGACGCAGCTGAGCAACGCCAAGATTTATGTCGACGAGACGCCGGCTCTCACGCCCACCGAAATACGCGCGCGGGCGCGGCGCTTGAAGCGCGAGCGCGGACTCGATCTCATCGTCGTCGACTACCTGCAGCTCATGCAGGTGTCGGGCACCAAGGAGAATCGCGCGACGGAGATCTCCGAAATCTCCCGATCGCTGAAGGCCCTCGCGAAGGAACTCAAAGTTCCCGTGATCGCGCTGTCGCAGCTGAACCGCGGCGTCGAACAGCGCGTCGAGAAGAAGCCGGTGATGTCGGATCTTCGTGAAAGTGGAGCAATCGAACAGGATGCTGACGTCATTCTGTTGATTTATCGCGAGGAGGTCTACGAGCCGAACACCACGCGCAAGGGCATTGCCGACATCATCATCGCGAAACAGCGCAACGGTCCGACCGGCGAGGTGCAGATGACTTTCCTCGGTCAATATACCAAGTTCGAAAACTATGCGCCCGAGTCCTACGGCGAGGGCGTGTTTCGTGGATGATGCGGCGCGGATGAGGTGGTGAGAGCGGTGACGCCCATGGTCGGCGCGACGGTGGATACGGGCGCGCTCAAGCACAACTTGCAGGTGGTGCGGCGCTGGGCGCCGCGGTCGCGCGTCATGGCCGTCATCAAGGCAAACGCCTATGGACATGGGTTGGTGGCGGTGGCGCGCGCGCTCGACTCGGCCGATGCGTTCGCGGTGGCGCGCGTCGATGAAGGGCTCATCCTGCGCGAGGCGGGTATCAATGCGCGCACGGTGCTGCTGGAAGGCGTGTTCGATCGCGAGCAGCTGGAGGCCGCCGCCACGGCAGGCTTCGAACTCGTGGTGCATACCGCGGAGCAGATTCAATTGCTGCGCGAGGCCCCGCAGGGCGCGGCATTCACCATCTGGCTGAAGCTCGACACGGGCATGAATCGACTGGGCTTCAAGGGCGCGGCGTTCGGCGCGGCGCTCGATGCCTTGAATGGGCTCGCGGCGGTGCGCGCTCCCGTCAACCTGTTCACCCATCTGGCGTCCGCCGACGCCCCCGACCTGCCATCGACGGCCGAACAACTGGGGCTGTTTGCGGCGGCCACGGCCGGGCTGCCGGGCGAGAGGAGCATCGCCAATTCCGCGGCCATGTTGGGTTTCGCCGAAGCCCAGGCCGATTGGGTGAGGCCGGGTTTGCTGCTGTACGGCGCTTCGCCCTTCGCGGGCGCGATCGGCGCGGACTATGGTCTGCGGCCGGCCATGACGCTGCATTCTCATGTGATCGCCGTCAAGCACCTCGAGGTTGGGGAGCATGTGGGGTATGGCGGCGCGTGGCTGGCCGAACGTCCCACCGTGCTGGCGGTAGCGGCGGTGGGCTATGGCGACGGCTATCCGCGCAGCCTCGCGTCGGGGTCTCCGGTTCTGGTCAACGGCGAACGCGTGCCGCTGGCGGGGCGCGTCTCGATGGACATGATCGGCATCGACGTGAGCGGCATGGCAAGCCCGCCGCAGCTCGGCGATCCGGTGATCCTGTGGGGCGAAGGACTGCCGGTTGAAGAAATCGCGGTATGGGCCGATACCATCCCGTACGAGTTACTGTGTGGCATCAGCCAGAGGGTGGCGGTAAGGCTTCTTTAGGGCCGCCGAGAACGGCGTGATACGGCTGCGAGGCAAACCCTGAACCCCCTGCCGCTACCCTGCAAACGTCCAGCAGGTGCACGTCGGCGTCGTAGTGCGCACCCTGAATCCTAGGCGCGCGAGTGACCCTCGTCTCAAAAGGGTCAGTTCAGCGTTGAGCGCGGACCCGATATTGGGTTTCATGGCGTTTTACATCTTCCGTAACGCCTATGACCTCGCTCTACAACCCCGGGCTCGTTGTCCTTTCCATCCTGGTCGCGACCGTCGTCTCGTACACGGCCTTGCGGCTGGCCTCCCGGGTCGCTTCCAGCGACACCCGGGAGGCCCAGGTATGGCTGGCGGCCGGCGCCGTCGCCATGGGCGTCGGCATGTGGACCATGCATTTCGTCGGTATGCTGGCCTTCTCGCTGCCGGTGCCGCTGGCCTACCGTGTCCCCACGACGCTGGTCTCGCTTGCCGTGGCCATCGTCACGTCGGGATTTGCGCTGGCGATCACGAGCGGCGCGCAGCTCAATCTTATGCGCTTGAGCGGAGCCGCTCTGGCGATGGGCGCGGGCATCGCGGTCATGCATTACTTAGGTATGGCGTCGATCACGATCGTCCCCGGCATCGTCTACGATCCGCTGCTGGTGGCGCTGTCCGTCGGCATCGCCGTTGCTGCCTCGTTCGTCGCGCTGCGGCTGTTCTTCCGCTTGCGGGACGGCTCGCCGCAAAAGGGATGGACCCGGATCGCGGCGGCCATCGTCATGGGGCTGGCCATCAGCGGCATGCATTACACGGGCATGGCGGCATCGCGCTTTGCCCCGGGATCCTACTGCGTGGGCGGCGTGCGGCTGGATCAACCCTGGCTCGCCGTGAGTGTCGGCACCTTTGCATTGGCGCTGCTGGTGGTCACGCTGATCACGGTCGTCTACGATTCGCATCTGCAGTCGCGTGCACAGCATCATGCACGCAACCTCGAGGAGATCAATGCGCGGCTGAAGCATCAGGCGACGCACGACGCGCTCACCGGGCTGCCCAATCGCAGCTTCTTCGTGGATCGCCTGGGCCAGGAAATCAGCCGGGCGGAGCGCGGCAAGCGAGGCTTTGCCATTCTGGCAGTGGACCTCGACCGGTTCAAAGTCATCAACGACACGCTCGGGCATGCCGTGGGCGATCAATTGCTGCGGCGGGTGAGCGGCCGTCTGTCGAGCACCGTGCGGCTCGAGGACATCGTCGCGCGCACGGGCGGCGACGAATTCCTGATCTTGATCTGCGACATCGACGCCCGTTCGGGCGCCGCGGCGGTGGCGGGAAAGATCGGCATCGAGCTCGACCGGGCTTTCGACATCGATACCTTGGCGGTGCACACCTCGGCCAGCATCGGCATCAGCCTGTATCCCGAGGATGGCCAAACCACGGACGCGCTGGTCGCACGCGCCGATGAGGCCATGTATTTCGCCAAGCAGAGCGGCCGCAACACGTTTCACTTCTTCAACGCCGGCATGAGCGTCTTTTCGCAGAAGCGGCTCGACATGGAAAACGACCTGCGGTGCGCGCTGCCCATGCAGCAATTCGAATTGCACTACCAGCCCAAAATGGAAGTGGTGAGCGACCGCATCGTCAGCGTGGAGGCGCTGCTGCGCTGGCGTCATCCGCAACGCGGCTTCATCAGTCCGGCCGAATTCATCCCGTTGGCGGAGGAGAGCGGATTGATGTTCGCGATCGACGAATGGGTGCTGCGCGAGGGCTGTCGACAGGCGCGGGAATGGCAGTCCGCGGGGATGCCGTTCCTACGGGTCGCGGTGAACGTCTCGCCGGTCAACTTTCGCCAGTCGAAATTCTTGAACGCCGTGAGGACCGCGCTGGCCGACTTCGACTTGGATCCCCGCTATCTCGAAGTCGAATTGACCGAAACGACGGTGATGGGCGATGCCGAGAGCGCCGTCGCCATTCTGGAAGAGCTGAGCCGGATGGGCGTGGTGGTGTCGATCGACGATTTTGGTACGGGATACTCGAGCATGAGTTACCTGCGAAAACTGCCCATCGACAAGCTGAAAATCGATCGCAGTTTCGTCTGCGACGTGGATACGAGTGCCGACGCGGCGTCGATCGTCCAGGCCATCATTTCGCTGGCCCACAGTTTGCGATTGAAAGTCGTCGCCGAAGGCGTCGAGACCTATGCCCAATTGGAGCGGCTGCGCTCTTTGGGATGCGATCAATACCAGGGCTTCTATCGCAGTCCCGCGGTGTTGCCGGAGGCCATCGTCGCCATGGTGCGCGCGGCCGGCGATACCGATACCGATGTGTTCCAGCAAACGCACAGCAAACTGGCCGTATTCAAGCGCCGCATCGGCGGCTGAGCGGTCCTCGGCTGAGCCGCCCGCGGTCAGCTTTCGAAGAACCCCATCTTCACACCCGCCAGCTGGACCACGTCGTTGTCGTTCAGCCGGCGAGCCTGCGGCCCGATGGGGACGCCATTGACCTGCGGGTAATCGTTTTCCTTGCCGCTGTCGACATGCACGATGAAGTAGCCCTCGGAACGCCGGGTGATCGCGGCCACCTGGACGCCGGGGCGGCCCAATGTGGTCAGTGCCTTGGTCAACTCCAGCTCGCGGCCGGCAAAGGCGCCGCTCAATACTTGCAGCTTGGCCTTCGGCAGCGCGGTGGCGTTGTCCGGAATCCCCGCGGGGGTCGCTGCAGGCGGGCTGGGATGCTTGGCCGCCACGGCCTTGGCTGCCTGCTCGACCGCCACGCCCACCCGGCGTATGCGTTCCTCACCCTGGGTGCTGGATGTGATGACCATGGTTTTTTCGAATTCGTCCTGTTCGGTCTCGCCATCCTGGCTGTCGACGAACCGCAGCTGGTGATGCCCCACCGTGATGATATCGCCGTGCTGCATGGCGTGTTTCTTGATGAGCTTGCCGTTGACGTACGTGCCATTGGTGCTGTTCAAGTCTTCGAGAAACGAATCGTTCAGGATGTTGATGATGAGCGAGTGGTGGCCGCTCACCGCCGGATTGTCGATACGAATATCGTTGTCCGGCAGGCGCCCAATGGTATAGCGCTCCTTGTTCATGTTGTATTCCGCGAGGACCGAACCGTCCAAGCTGAGCATCAGGCGTGCCATGCAGACTACATCTCCCTAGCCGAACCATCCCAAGATTTTGTCAAATATACGCCGGTGTGCGGGAAACGGCTCAGCGACGTGCGCCATGATGACCGACACATTATCCCGCCCACCATTGTCGTTCGACAGCTGAATCAATTGCTTAGCTACCGTATCAAGATTAGCACTAAAGGTGCTGATTGTTAAATGGATATCCTCATCTTCGATCATGTCCGACAAGCCGTCGGAGCAAAGCACGTAATAGTCGCTCTTCTGCACCGGCTGCTCGTGGATCTCCACCTCGACGTTCTGCTCGACGCCCAGCGCGCGGGTGACATAATTCTTGTTGGTCGCCCGCTGTGCCTCTTGCTGGGAATAAAAGCCCCGATCGACCAGTTCCTGGAGCAGCGAGTGATCCAGGGTCATCTGTTCGAAGCGGTTGTCCCGCAGGCGGTACAAACGGGAGTCCCCCACATGCGCGATGGACATCCGATTGTCGTGAAACAGGCAGGCGACCACCGTCGTGCCCATGCCCTCGCATTGAGGCTGGGTCTTCGAGGTGTGATAGATGATCTTGTTGGCCCTGTGAATCGCGTCACGCAAAATGATGCTGGGCCGCGTGAGGCCGGAGTCCGGATCGCGCACCGAGAGGTCTTCGCGCAGCACGGCGTCGCGAACCAGATTGATGATGGTCTTGACGGCGATGCCGCTGGCTACTTCGCCGGCGTTGTAGCCGCCCATCCCGTCGGCCAGCACGAACAATCCGATGTCGGCTTCCGTACCGATCATGTCCTCGTTGTGCTCGCGGACCTTGCCGGTGTCGGTGAGCGCAACGCTGGCGATTTTCCCCCGTAGATTCATGGCCTCATCATCGCATTTAAGTGCTCGTCGATAAAACCGCTCATGGGGCGCCGCTCGGAATCCGGGCCTTGCAATCTTCCAAAGCGGCCGCCATCTGGGCGCCCGAATCGAACCGCTCTTCGGGAGTCTTGGCGAGTGCGCGGTCGATGACGCTCTCGATGCACGCCGGCAGATCGGGCCGGTAGGCGCGCAATGGGGGATGCGGCGCCTCGGCGATCTGCTGCATCAGCCCCGTCATCGAATCGGCAGTGAACGGCAGCTGACCGGTCAGCAGTTGGAACAGGCTAACACCCAGGGAAAACAAGTCCGAGTGACCTGTCACAGTTCGTCCCTCGAGCTGTTCGGGCGACATGAAGGAGGGGGTCCCGAGAACGATGCCGGTGCGGGTGCTGCCGGCACCGGACAATCTCGCGATGCCGAAGTCGGTGATTTTCAGGATGTCCGTGCTCGCGTCGAACATGAGATTCGCCGGTTTGATATCGCGATGGACCACCTGCTGTTTGTGGGCAAACCCCAAGGCGTCTGCCGTGCGGGCGATCACCTCCAATACCTTGCGCGGCTCGAGCAGATTGTTGGCGCTCGCATAATCGCTCAAATGCCGCCCTTTCAGGTATTCCATCGCGATATAGGCAAGGCCACGCTCCTCGCCGACATCGTAGATGGTCACGATGTTGGGATGATTCAGGCGGCCGGCCGTTTCGGCCTCGCGGAAGAAACGCGCGCGGGCTTCGACCAGTTCGGAGTCGCTGAATTCGCTCGCCAGGGGGATGGCTTTGATGGCCACCAGGCGATTGATGGCGGTATCGCGCCCGAGGTATACGATGCCCATGGCGCCGCGTCCGATCTCGCGTTCCAGGTGGTAGCGGCCCAGGTGCTGCGCCTCTTGGCCTTCCGCCAAGGAGCCCGGTGCCGGGGCGAGCGCCGGTGCGGGCGCCGGTGCGGGCGCCGGATTGAGCCGCGGCGGCGCGGCGGGCGGCACGGGTCTGATACGGGCGCGGTCGGCATCCATCAAGCGTTTCAGACGCACGCTGACATCCCGGTACGTATTGTCGATGCGTGCCAGATGCCGGTATACGGCGGTGGCCTGCGTGGCGCGTCCGCGCTGCTCCAGTTGGGTGCCCAGGGCGTAGAGGTCGCCCAGAATGGTCGCGCTCGGTTTGCGCGCCTTCAGTTCGGCGAAGCGCTGCTCGAAATTATCCAGCAGCCGCGTGGTGTCGGCCCCGGCGGGCGGCATGCCGCTGGGCGCACGAATGACCGGCGCGACGGCCGACCATCGCGACCATAAAAAGAGTGCGCTGCCCGCTGCAACGCCGATGAAGCCCGGAAGCCAGAGCCAGGAATCGACATGCATGAGCACTCTGAGCAACAGGTCTGCCCCCAAGATTCCAAAGCCCACGATTGATGCGATCAGCCCGAGTTTGCGCATGCAATAGACATAATCCGTCACTTGAAGGTGCGCAGTATAGGTGATCGGGCCACCTTAGCAGCAATGCTAAGCTCACAAATTCGAGCACAAGGTCAAGACGATGGCGAAGTCGAAGGAAGTTTTCGTTTGTCAGAACTGCGGTGCGTCCTCGCCCAAGTGGCAGGGACAATGTCCGACTTGCGGTGAATGGAATACGTTGGTGGCCGAGGCTGCGCCTTCCGGCGCGCGCGCCGCCGGGCCCAAGGCGCCGCGCGCGGTCCGCGCCGATGCGACATCGTTGGCCGCCGAGGCGGTCTTGGATCAGCCGCGACTCAGTACCGGCTCTGCGGAACTGGATCGCGTTTTAGGCGGCGGCCTCGTGTTCGGGTCGGTCACCTTGATCGGCGGCGATCCGGGCATCGGGAAATCCACGCTCATGCTGCAGGCGGCGGCGGCCCTCAATGCGTTGGGCCCCGTCCTGTATGCCACGGGCGAGGAGTCGCTGAAACAGGTTGCCTTGCGGGCGCGGCGCCTGGGCTTGGCCGATGCCACCGCGCGATTGCTCGCCGAGACCGGAGTCGAAGAAATCGTCGGCGTCGCGACCGCGCTGGGGGCCCGGGTGCTCATCGTCGATTCCATTCAAACCATGCATTCGGAACGCATCGAATCGGCGCCGGGCGCGGTGGCGCAGCTGCGCGAATGCACCGCGGAGCTGGTGCGTTTCGCGAAGGCGAGCGGCACCGCGGTGCTCTTGGTGGGTCACGTCACCAAGGAAGGGCAGATCGCGGGTCCGCGAGTTCTCGAACACATGGTGGATACCGTGCTGTATTTCGAGAGCGATACCGGCAGCCGCTTCCGGGTGTTGCGTTCGGTCAAGAATCGCTTCGGCGCGGCCAATGAGATCGGCGTGTTCGCGATGGCCGAGCAGGGCCTGCGAGAAGTGACCAACCCCTCGGCGATCTTCTTGTCGCGCCATGCCGAGCCGGTGTCGGGCAGCGTCATCACGGTGATGCGCGAGGGGACGCGCTCCCTGCTGATCGAAGTCCAAGTGCTCGCCGACGCGAGTCTGGGCAATAATCCGCGCCGGGTTGCCGTCGGCATCGACGGCAATCGTCTGACCATGCTGCTGGCGGTGGCGCATCGACACGCCGGACTGTTGCTCGGCGGCCAGGACGTGTTTGCCAATGTGGTGGGCGGCGTGCGTCTCGCCGAGACCGCCGGCGACCTGGCCATCGTGCTGGCCGCGCGCTCGAGCCTGCAAGACATACCGTTGCCGAATTCGCTGGTTGCCTTCGGCGAGCTGGGTCTCGCCGGCGAGATCAGACCCGTGCCCTTCGGCGAGGAGCGCCTGCGCGAGGCCGCAAAGCACGGATTCAAACTGGCGTTGGTGCCGGAAGCCAATGTGCCCAAGCGGCCGCCGGAGGGCATGACGGTGCGCGGCGTGACGCGCTTGAGCCAGGCGCTCGACGCGTTCTAGCGGCCGACGTTCGAGCGCGCAGGAACGCCCGGGTCGACGATTTCCGTCTAGCGGACGGCGCCCGTGCGCGATCCGCGCTCAATGCGCCGCGGGGGGGCGTATGCGCACGGTCTTGATGGCGTTCTCGCCGGTCTGCAGGACCTCGAGCATGTAGTCGGCCAGTTTCAAGGTGGTGCCCGGCTCGGGTATGGTCTCCAGGAACTCGACGATCAACCCGTTCAAGGTTTTCGGTCCGTCGGTCGGCAAATTCCAGCGCATGGAACGATTCAGCGCGCGGATCGTGGTCGAGGCGTTGGCGACGAAGCTGCCGTCGGCCTCGCGATGCACGTCCTTGTGCATCATGGTGGCGGGATCGGTCGTGAACTCGCCGACGATCTCCTCGAGGATGTCTTCCAAGGTCACGAGGCCCTGGATGTCGCCGTATTCGTCCACCACGAAGGCCATGCGGCGCTTGTCGCGCTGGAAGTTGAGCAGCTGCGTATTGAGCGTCGTGCCGGAGGGGACGAAATACGCGTCCCGCGAACTCGACGCTTCGATCAAACCTTCGCGGTCCAGACGGCCGCGCGCCAGTTCGTGCACCACTCGCTTCATGTGCAGCACGCCGATGATGCGGTCGATTTCCCCCTCGTAAACCGGCAGGCGCGTGTGCTGACTCTGGCGCAGCTGTTCGACCACCTTGTCCCAGTCGTCATCCACATCGATGCCGACGATTTCGATGCGCGGCACCATGATGTCCTCCACCGTCGCGTTTTCGAGGTCCAGGATGCTCACCAGCATCTGTTGGTGGCGATGCGGAATCATGGCGCCGGCTTCGGCGACCACGGTGCGCAATTCCTCGCTGCTCAGGGAGTTCGACGCTTGCTGTTGCGAGGCGCCCAGCAGGCGCAGGACTCCATTGGCCAATAGATTGGTCGCCCAGACGAACGGATATAGCACCAGCAGCAGGGGTGTATAGATGTACGCCGCGGGCAGCGCCAGCCGCTCCGGATGCAATGCCCCGTAGGTTTTCGGTGCGACCTCGCAAAAAATCAGCAGCACCAGCGTCAACGCGCCGGCGCCGACGGCCACATAGAATTCTCCGCCCAGCCGCAGCGCGATGAACCCGACCAACATGGGAGCGGTCACGTTGACGATGGTGCTCAGCAGGAGAATGAGGCCGATCAGTCGGTCGGGTTGGGCGAGCAGGGCCTCCGCGAGCCGCGCGCCGCGGTTCCCGGCATTGGCCGCATGCCGCAACCGATAGCGATTCAGGCTCATCAGGGCGGTTTCGCTGCCGGCGAAGAAGGCAGCGAGGATAAGCAGCAGACCCAGACCGGAAAGAGAAACGCCGAGCGATGGATGCGGCATCTAGACGACTCTACCCCCAGTGCCGGCCGAGCACGGTTTCGAGGACGAATTTCGATCCGAAGTAGGCGAGCGCGAGAAAGCCGAATCCGCTCAACGTCCAGCGCACGGCGGCGCGGCCGCGCCAGCCGTAGCGGATCCGGCCGATGAGCAAGATGCCGAACAATACCCAGGCGACCAGCGACAGCACGGTCTTATGAATGAGATGTTGCGCGAACAAGTCGGTGACGAAGATGAAGCCGGTCAGGAGCGCCAGGGTAAGGAATACGAACCCGGTAGCGATGAGGCGAAACATCACCCGCTCGAGTGCGTCGAGCGGCGGCAGGACGCTCGGCAGATCGGCGATCCGGCGCGTGCGCAGGCGCCGGTCGAGGAACACCAGCAGCAACGCCGTGACGGCCGCGGCGAACAGCAAGGCCGCGGCGGCCATCGACAACAGGATATGAGCGGTCAGCGCCCAGCCGGGCACGTGTTCCTCGGCGTAGGTGCGCCCGTAGCCGGTGAGCGCCGCGCCGAATGCGGCGCAGGCCAGCAGGATGGCGCCCAGCACCCGATTCTGGCGTTCGATGCAGAGTACGCAGGCGAGCGCCGCGAGAGTCCAGGCGAGCAGCGACAACGCCTCGAGCAAACCGATGGAGAACGCACCGTCGACGCGCATCATGTGCACGATGGCGTCGGTGTGGGCGAACAGCGCCGCGAAGGTGAACGTCCAGGCGAGCGGCCCCAAGCGCGGATTGCCCGCGCTTCGCAGCATGACCCAAGCGCTGGCGGTGTAGAGCAAATACAGGGTTATGGCGAGGATCACGTGCTTAAATCATGCCACAAGGACGCAAGAGCGCCTAGCGGCGCCCACATTTCGAATTATACTCTAGACACCATGTTCGACCGACTCACATCAGGTTTTTCATCCGCGCTGAAGGCGCTGTCCGGCCGCGGTCATCTGAGCGCCGACAATATCGCCGATACCGTCCGGCAGGTGCGCCTCGCGCTGCTCGATGCCGACGTCGCGCTGCCGGTGGTCAAGAGCTTCACCGATGCCGTGAAGGCCCGGGCGATCGGTGTCGAGGTCACCAAGAGCCTGACCCCGGGGCAGGCCTTCATCAAGGTCGTGCACGAGGAACTGGTCCGGCTCATGGGCGAGCCCAGCACTGGCCTCAACCTGCGCGCGCAGCGTCCGGTGGTGGTGATGCTCGCGGGCTTGCAGGGCGCGGGCAAGACCACCACCGCCGGCAAGCTTGCGCGCTGGCTGATCGAGAAGCAGAACAAGAAAGTCCTGATGGTCAGCACCGACGTCTACCGGCCCGCGGCCATTCTGCAGCTGCAGACGCTGGCAGCCCAGGTCGGGGCGGGGTTCGCGATGGCCCATACCAGCGAGGCGCCAGTGGCGATTGCACAGCGCGCGCTTGCAGAGGCCAGCCTGCAGGCCTACGACGTTCTGTTGCTCGACACGGCCGGCCGGCTGCACATCGATAATGAGATGATGGCCGAGGTCAAAGCGCTCGAAGCGGCCATCAATCCGCACGAACGGCTGTTCGTGGTCGACAGCATGGCGGGCCAGGATGCCGTAAATGCGGCCAAGGCGTTCAATGAGGCGCTGAGTTTGACCGGCGTCATTCTGACCAAGGCGGACGGCGACGCGCGGGGCGGCGCGGCCCTCTCGGTTCGCCAGGTCACGGGTAAGCCCATCCTGTTCGTGGGTACGGGCGAGAAGTCCGAAGCGCTCGAATTGTTCCATCCGGAGCGCATTGCCTCCCGCATCTTGGGGATGGGCGATGTGTTGTCGCTGGTCGAGCAGGTCCAAGGCCAGGTCGACCAGGAAAAGGCCGAAAAGCTTGCGAAGAAGATCAGCAAGGGCAAATCGTTCGATCTGGCGGATTTGCGCGATCAATTGAGCCAGCTGCAGAAAATGGGCGGGATGTCGGCGCTGCTGGACAAATTGCCGGCGCAGATGCAGGCCAACGCGGCCGCGGCGGCCGGCGCGGTGGACGCCAAGACGCTCAAACGCCAAATGGGCATCATCGATTCGATGACGCCGCGCGAGCGCCGTCGTCCGGAGATGATCGATGGGTCGCGTAAACGGCGCATTGCAGCAGGCTCTGGGGTGCAGCTGCCGGAGGTCAATCGACTGCTGAAACAGTTCGACCACATGCAGAAAACCATGAAAAAGCTCGCCAAGGGCGGCATGTTGAAGAACATGATGCGGGGGATGGGCGGGCGCCTGCCTCCCGGGTTTGGAGGCCCGTAGAGGCTGATGCGGTCGCGCCGGGGCGGTCGCGGGCGGCCAAGAGGGGGCCCGAGAGGGACGGGGCCGGGCGGGAGATGGTGCACGAGGCGCACAGATAAGTTGCTCTAGCGCCTCAATATTCATTACAATTAGCGGCTAGGCATTGCAAGGTGAATTAACGATGGTGACGATCCGTTTGACTCGACGCGGTGGCAAGAAGACCCCGTTCTATCACGTTGTGGTGACCGACAGCCGCAAACGCCAGGGCGGCACCAGCCTGGAGAGCGTCGGACTCTTCAACCCCGTAGCGCGCGGCGCCGAGGTCAAGCTGCGCTTGAACGTGGCGCGAATCGAACATTGGGTGAGCCAGGGCGCGCACATGTCGGATCGCGTAAAGTTCCTGCTCACTTCGTTCCGCAAACAGGCCGCTTAGGCGCCAGCAAGAGGCCTGCACCGTGTCGATGAGCGGCGATTCTTCTTCGCTCATCGAACTCGGAGTCGTGGGGGCGCCGTTCGGCGTTCGTGGCTGGGTCAAGCTCCGCTCGTTTACGGATCCGCCCGATCGACTCTTGCAGCATCGCAGCCTGCAGCTGGGGATGGGGGGGGCTTGGACCCTTTATCGGATCGAGGCGAGCGGCCGCAGCGGCGGCCAGCTGACGGCGAAATTGTCGGGGGTCAACGACCGCGATCAGGCCCAAGCCTTGCGCGGTGCGAAAGTTTCCGTGCCGCGCAGCGAACTGCCGCAACGCGACGACAAGGATTTTTATCGAGCCGATTTGATCGGCTGCGATGTGGTGAATCTGGCCGGGGTGCGCCTCGGCAGCGTCAAGCATTTCGTCGAGACGCCGGCACAGGTATTGATGGTGGTGCGCGGCGAGCAGGAATATTGGGTGCCGGCCATTCCGCGGCATTTGCGGCGCGTCGATCTGCAGGCGCGGCAGGTGGTCGTGGATTGGGACGACGCGGCGGGCTAGGCGCAGGCGAAGATGCGTATCGCCGTCGTCTCGTTGTTTCCGGTGATGCTGCGCGAGGCGTTGCTGCACGGCGTGCTGGGTCGGGCGATCGAGCGGGGCTTGCTCACGGTGCAGTGTTTCGACCCGCGCGAGCATGCGACGGACGTGCATCGAACGGTGGATGATCGGCCGTACGGGGGAGGCCCCGGCATGGTGCTGAAAGTCGAGCCGCTGCGCAGTGCGCTGCGCGATGCGATCGGCAGCCTGCCTGCCGCGAGCCGGCGGGTGTATCTGGGAGCCGATGGGCGCCGCTTCGACCAGGGCATGGCCCGCGAAGCGCGCGAGTGGCCGGGATTGATATTGGTAGCGGGACGCTACGAGGGTGTCGACGAGCGCTTCATCGAGACCGAGATGGATGAGGTGTGGTCGATCGGAGACTACGTGCTGACGGGCGGAGAACTGCCCGCCTTGGTGGTCATCGATGCGATCGCACGGCTGCTCCCCGGCGTGCTGGGAAGTCCTGAGTCGGCGGTGCAGGAGTCATTTAGCGATGGCTTGGTCGATTGGCCGCACTATACTCGGCCGCCGGAGCTCGATGGGCAAACGGTGCCCGCGGTGCTGATGTCCGGGGATCATGCGGCCATCCAGCGCTGGCGCCTGCGGCAGGCGCTGGGACGTACCTGGCTGCGCCGGCCCGAGCTGCTGGAGCGGCGCGGCATGAGCGCGGATGAGCGGGAGCTTTTGGAAGAATTCAAGATCGAACGTGCGCAGCGCATGGGTCGAGTCGACGATAGTCACAGATGAGGGCAACACATTGAACAAGATCATCCAAGAATTGAACGGCGAGCGAGCGACCCGCAAATTTCCGGACTTCAATCCGGGCGACACCGTGGTCGTGCAGGTCAAAGTGGTGGAGGGTGATCGCGAACGCGTGCAAGCCTACGAGGGCGTGGTCATTGCCAAGAGGAACCGCGGCTTGAACTCCTCGTTCACCGTGCGCAAGATTTCGCACGGCGAAGGCGTGGAGCGGGTGTTCCAGACGCATAGCCCCTCGATCAGCGAAGTCAGCGTGAAGCGCCGCGGCGCCGTGCGCCGTGCCAAGCTGTACTACCTGCGCGACTTGTCCGGCAAGGCAGCGCGCATCGACGAGAAAATCTGACCGTTCCGCGTCAAATCGCGGGCCGACCGGGAGGCATTGAATGAGTGTCGGGTCGGCCCTGTCGGGGTTTTTTGGTCTCGTCTGGCGAATCCTGGAGGGTATCCGCAGGGTTCTGCATCTGATTTTGTTGCTGGTCATTTTCGGGTTCGTGCTGGCCGCTTTACACACCTCCATCCCGGTGGTGCCGCACTCTGCCGCGCTGGTGATCGCGCCCGAGGGGGAATTGGTCGAGCAGTTGGCCAGCGATCCGGTGCGCCGCGCCTTCGGCCAGGCCTCGGGGGGTCCCGCCCCCGAAACTCTCTTGAAGGATGTCACCGACGCGATTCAGGCCGCGAAAAGCGATTCGCGCATCAAGTTGATCGTGCTCGATGTCGGCAATCTCTCGCCGTCGGGGCTCTCCAAACTGCAGGAGATCGGCGCGGCGTTGCGCGATTTTCGCGCGGGCGGCAAGCGCGTCGTGGCGGCGGCCGACTCGATGGATCAGACGCAGTACTACCTGGCCTCCCAGGCCGGCGAGGTCTACCTCGACCCGCTCGGTCTGGTCTACGTCGACGGCTTCAGCTATTACCGGATGTTCCTCAAGGATGCGATCGACAAGCTGGGCGTGGACGTGAATGTCTTCCGGGCCGGCACGTTCAAGAGCTACACGGACCAGTTTTCCCGCAGCGACATGGCGCCGAGCGAACGCGAGGAAAGTTCGGTGTGGCTGGATGCGCTGTGGAATGCCTACAACCAAGACGTGACCCGGGCGCGCTCGCTGCCCGCCGGCGCGCTCAACGAATATATCGCCGAACAACCCGCGGCGTTGGCCGCGGTCAACGGCGATGCCGCGAAGTTGGCGCTGCAGCGCGGCCTGGTGACGGCGCTCAAGAGCCGCCGCCAGCTGGGGGATGAATTGAAGGGCTTGGTCGGCGAGGACCAGGACACCCATTCCTTCAATTCCATCGCGATGAATCAATACCTCACGACCGTGCGCTCCAAGCACGTGCTGAAGCCCAAGCCCGATTCGCGCGTGGGCATCGTCGTCGCCTCGGGAGAGATTCTCGACGGGCACCAGCCGCCGGGAACGATCGGCGGCGAGAGCACCGCGGATCTGCTGCGCCAGGCGCGCTACGACAACACGGTCAAGGCCGTGGTGCTGCGGGTGGACAGTCCGGGCGGCAGCATGTTCGCATCGGAGCAGATTCTGCGCGAGGTGCAGTCGTTGCGCAAAGCGGGCAAGCCGGTCGTGGTCTCGATGAGCACCTACGCCGCGTCGGGTGGCTATTACATCTCGGCCGCGGCCAATCAGATCTTCGCGAGTCCGACCACGTTGACGGGGTCCATCGGGGTGTTCTCGGTGATCCCCACTTTCCAGCACACATTGGAGAAACTCGGCGTGAAGGTCGACGGCATCGGTACGACCCCGCTCGCCGGCGACATGCGCTTGGATCGCGCGCTCACGCCGGCGACGCGCCAGATTCTGCAGAGCTCCGTCGATCACGCCTACGCCGAATTCCTGCAGCGGGTGGGCGAGGGACGCAAGAAGAGCGTCGAGGACGTGGACAAGATTGCGCAAGGCCGCGTATGGGCGGGAGTCGATGCGCAGCGCATCGGTTTGGTGGATCA
The DNA here is from genome assembly GCA_003134045.1 of Gammaproteobacteria bacterium. Taxonomy (GTDB): domain Bacteria; phylum Pseudomonadota; class Gammaproteobacteria; order Steroidobacterales; family Steroidobacteraceae; genus Bog-1198. The sequence continues at coordinate 15,385 of PLAH01000042.1, read as the reverse complement.
CCTGGGCGGTTTGAAGGATGCGAGCGATGCCGCGGCCAAATTGGCCGAATTGGGCAGCGACTACGACATCGATTACATCGAGTCCGACATGAGCCTGCGCGAGGAACTGCTGATGCAATTGCGATCCGAAGCACTGCAGTTCGGGCAGATGGTCGGACTCCTCGCGCCGCGCAGCGAATGGGAGCGAGCGCTCGATCCGGTGCTCGAGCAGGCACGCAGCATTGCCCGGCTCAACGATCCCCGCGGGTTGTACGCATATTGCTGGTGCAGCGAACCGCGCGGCTTGCGCAGTACGCTGGCCGGCCACTGAGGAGCATTTCATGTCGAAGGCTTACTGGGTCAGCTGTTATCGAGAGGTCATCGACGCGGACAAGCTGGCCGCGTATGCGAAGCTCGCGGGTCCGGCCATCGAGGCCGGCGGCGGACGGTTTCTGGCGCGCGCGCCGGCGGCGCAGGCCTATGAGGCCGGTGTGAGGGAACGCCTGGTGATCATCGAGTTCGATTCGGTCGAACAGGCCGTCGCGACCCATGCGAGCCCGGCCTATCGGGCCGCGCTCGCGGCGCTGGATGGCGGTGCGGTGCGGGATCTGCGGATCGTGCCGGGAGTCTGAGCGGGGATTTTCTCGGAGCAGGGCGGCCCTGAGAGCAAGAATCACCTCGAATCGATGTGAAGCGGTCAAGGGCGTTCGTCAGGTGACGGCGAAAAACGCGTCTTTGCAGGCATTGCAGGTCAAGCGGTCGAAATCGAAAGGCCGTGTCGCCCAGGAACCTTCCGTGGCACCGCACAGCGGCCTGGCCCGCGGTTCCGACAATAGGAACGCGTGCATCAAGGAGCGCTGATCTTCGGTGTGGATGTCGGCGACCAAAAGGCAACCGAAGGTTCGTGCCTCGTAGCGAATCAGCAGCTGGTTCAATGCCTCGCGCAACAAATCGTCGGCTTCCCGCGCCAGACGTTGCGCCATGCTCGACAAGCGGCTGGCATGGAGGTCTTTTTGCGACAAATGCAGCGGCGGCAGCGGCCCGTGAGTGCGAACCCAGTCGTCGAGCTGTTTTGCGCCGCCGGCAAGGTGCTGGTGAACGTCGGCCTTCCCCAAGCGGTCGTAGTTCAGATAGTCGATGCAGGCGCCCGCGAGGTCGGCGTCCAAGGTTCTGAGCTCGGTCAGGTCGAACTGATACTCATGTCCGTTGGACAGGCCTGCCATGAATCTCGCCAACTTTGCCGTTTGGCCGGTACCGGGGTTGCTCTCGATGGCCTCGCTGATCTTCTTCAGGCCGCTGCGCGCGCGCTCCATGATTTCATTGAGTCCTTCGGCGGCCGGATACAGGCGCAGGCGCTTGCCCGACTCGATTTCGCGCCACGCCGCCCGCAGTTCTCGGGCCTCGGCCTCGCTGGACACCGTGAATGTCAGCTCGCTCATGTATGCGGGTACTCCTTGCTGTGTGGGATCGTCGCACAGGACGGCTTGGATGGGAAAGCGTGCAAAGGATGCGGGAGCGCCGCCGCACCCCGGTGAATCGGCGTGGCTGGCGGGCCGCGACGCTGCGCCCGTGCCGGATCGTACTCGCAGCCGCGGCGCGTGGATTCCCGAACGGTGAGACTGACGCTGCGGCCGGTCAGACGGACGCTGCGACGGGCGCAGCGGTGCCGGAGGCGGCGCCCACCGCGGTGGTGACGCCTGCCGCGGCGAACGGGTGCACGGCTGGGTGCCACTGCGTCTCTTGCCATGCAGTGCGCAAGGTCTCGATCTCCACGGCGACGATGAGGCCTTTGCGGGCGGACTTTTCGAGCGCCGCGGCGGCGGCGGCCAGCGAGTGAGCGTCGACGTTGGCCGCGGCCCCCTTGATGGCGTGGGCCTCGGTGGCAATGGCCGCCGCATCGTCGCGATCGACCGCGATCAGCAGCGTGAGGATTCGCTCCTCCATCGTGGCGGTGAACACGCCGATGAGTTCTTGCAGAAAGTCATCGTCGGCACCGACACGGTTGCGCAAGGCGGCGACGTCGAAAATCGCCGAAGGGTGCGGATTCGCATTCGCGCGTGCGGGCGGCTCCTGCGCGAGCGCCGGAGCCAGCAGGCTCTCCAGTTTGCTGCGTAGCGCCGCCGGATCGATCGGTTTGGTCAGATAGTCGTTCATGCCGGCGTCGAGGCAGCGTTGCCGATCGCCGCTCAGCGCATGGGCGGTCAGCGCGATGATTGGAATGTCGCGAACGCCAGCCCCCGCGGCGCCCGCGCGAATCCGCTGAGTCGCCTCGTAGCCGTCGAGAATCGGCATCTGGCAGTCCATCAAAACGATGTCGAACGAACGAGTCGCGAGTTCCTCGATCGCGGCGGCGCCGGTCTCGGCGATGGTGACCACCGCGCCGAGCTTCTCGAGAAGCCGTCGGGCGAGCATTTGATTGACGGCGTTGTCTTCCGCCACCAGGATGCGCCGACCGTGGAGTACCTCGGTGATCGCCGACAGGCGGGTGGTCGCCGCGCGCGCCGATCCGACCGCGTCTTGAATGCCCTGGATGAGCGCGGCTTGTTTCACGGGTTTGGTCAAGGTGCGATCGATGAACCCGGCCTGGCTGCCGTTCAGCGTGCCGCTGCCCAGCGAGGTCATCAATATGATCGACACCGTGGCGCCGCTCGGGGAGTTGCGAAGCCGCTCGGCCAGCCACGGTCCGGAACGATCGGGCAGGTCATGATCGAGCAACACCACGTCCGGGGTACGGCCTTGCGCCACCAGGGCATTCCATGCGCTCTCGCCGTCGCCCGCCGTCGCGGCAGTCGTCACCCGGCATCCGACCGACGCGAGTTGGCGCGTGACGATGCGCTGATTGACCGCATGATCCTCGACCAGCAGCACCTCGCAAAGCGCCAGATCGACGGCTTCGTTCGGTACGGGCGGCGAATCGGCGATCGCCATGTGGATCTCGAACCAAAAACAGGAGCCGAAAAAAGGCGTACTGTCGATGCCGATGCGGCCGCCCATCAGCTCGACCAGGCGTTTGCAAATCGACAAACCGAGGCCGGTACCACCGAAGCGGCGCGTGGTGGATGCATCGACCTGGACGAAGGGAGCGAAGAGTTTGACCTGCTGGTCGGGCGTCACCCCCATCCCGGTATCGATGACTTCGACGCGCACGCTCGCCACGTCCCCCTTTGCCTCGGCCCTGGCAACCAGTCGGATTTCTCCCTTGTCGGTGAACTTGACGGCGTTGCTCATGAGGTTCAAGACCACCTGGCGCAACCGATTCGGATCGCCGCGGACATGACGGGGCAATGAGGGGTCGATGTCGATCAGGATCTCCAACCCCTTCTCCGCCGCGCGCAGTGCGACCGACTCCGCCGACTGATCGAACAGGGCCGGCAGATCGAATTCGATGGACTCGAGATTCAGGTGTCCCGCCTCGATCTTCGAGAAATCCAGGATATCGTTCAACACCGACAGCAGCGACTCGCCGCTCGACCGTGCGATCTCGGCGTATTCCCGCTGGTCGCTCCGCAGGGGCGTGTCGAGCAGCAGCCCCGTCATTCCGATCACGCCGTTGAGCGGGGTCCGAATTTCGTGGCTCATGTTCGCCAGGAATGCGCTCTTGGCGCGGTTGGCCGATTCGGCCGCTTCCTTCGCCAAAGTCGTTTCGATCGCCACCGACTTCACGTCGGTGAGGTCGAACACGATGCCTTGCACCTCCGTCACCGCGCCGTTGTCGCTGCGGCAGGCCATCGCGGCGCCGCGAACATACTTGATCGCACCATTGATCAAGAACCGGTGGTCGAAACTCTGGGAACTGGTGGTGCGGCAAACGGCGCCGATCAATTCCTCGACCAACGCCCGATCTTCGGGGTACGTGGCGGCCAGGTAGGCTTCGATCGGCGTCGCCGCCTGCGCGGGGTTGCCGAGCAGGTCCAGCAGTCCGTCCGACATCGCGCCCGTGCGCGACGTAAGGTCGGCGTGCCAGGTGCCCAGGTTGGCCAGTTCGTGCGCGCGACACAAATGTTCTTGAGTGAGCGTCTCGGCGGAGATGGCCTTCTGCCGGCTGCGTTGGACGCGCCAGATCGACAAGGCATGCAGCAGCGCAAGCAGGGCGGCGATGCAAATCCCGAGTGCCGCCGAGTGGTCGACGCGGCGCACCAATTGGCCGTAGCGGTCCGCCCGCATGGTGATTCCCACGTAGGCGGCCATGTGGCCGTCGGGCGCGAATATCGGCGCATGGGCGCGTATGCCGATGCCCCATTCCGTGCTGGTGGGCTCTCGCTCCACCGTCAACCGGTGAGTACGTGAGATTTCGGCCTCGCCCTTCGTCGGTGTATCGGCTTCCATCGGCGGCGAATGCAGCAATTTCCCCGTCGACGGATCGCGCTCGTCGAGGGGTGTGCCGTCGAGAACGAAATGCATGACATTTCCGTCGACGACGCCCACATAGGCAAAACGGATGTCTGAGTTGTTCGCCAGCAGGACCTGCAGCGGCTTGGCCGCGCGGTTATACGCGGGCGAACCGTCCTGGTCGGCCCGATCGAACTGCGCGAGCTCGGACCAGTCCATCAAAGCCGCGGTGCCGGCGGCCGTGCGGCCTAAATTGGTGCGTAGATCCTCCAGCAGAATCTGGCGCACGATCAGATCTACGACGCCGATCCCGGCGACGGCGGTACCCCAGGCAATCAGTCCGCCCAGTACGGCGGAGAGCCAGGGGCGCGAGGGGCGCCGAATCGATTTGCGCGATCCCGATCGCAGCGCCATTTCTGCGCGGCGTGTTTGTCTTCCCGTTGGTACCATAGCGTTGCCGATTTACAGTCAAGCTCACCGCTTTTAGCGGTGGCCATCCGTGGGTCTGTGACTCAATCGTAGTTCTGGGCCGAGTGTAGAATTCGAACCTGAAGTCGTCCGCGACCTGCGCCCGGAAATGGGCCGCCGGAAGTGTCGACTGACGCACGTCTCGGCGTTTGCGATACGCTTGCAGGTCCGGGAAGAGCATCGATGCAACCGCGACATCGCGAAATTATTTGGGCGAGAGGAGTAATGGAAAAAGACAAGCCGGGCGATCTTACTGTCCCCAGAAAGACGCTCAAATTGAAATCACCCGCGGCCAGACCGCCTGCTCCGCCGAAAACCGTGGCCGGGACGGGGCTGCCGCCGAAGGCTGCGCCAAGAAGCCAGGAGCCGGTGAGTTGGGCGGACGAACACAAACGTCGCATGCAGGCCGATATGGATGCGCTGGGTGCCGGAGCGGCGCCCGACGGCAAGCGCGGACGCTGACTGCCGATTTGGGTTCATGCTCGCGGGCACCGTGCTGCTTGCGCCTGGCGCGGGTTGCCGATGTCGACCAGCCTGACCTTACGGTCGGGATCTCAGTCCCCAATACAGGACCTGGCCGCCGTTGGGAATTTGCGCCGCGGCCGGTGCCTCGGTCCCGGCGGCCGCCTACAGTGCGGCCCAGTCGAGAATGATCTTGCCGGACTTGCCCGAGTTCATGATTTCGAAACCTTCGATGTAGTCGTGCACGCCCAGGCGATGGGTGATGACGGGGCGTACGTTCAGGCCGCTCTGCAGCATGCTCGACATCTTGTACCAGGTCTCGAACNNGACATTTCGAAGCCCACGTCGAAGCCTTCCTCCATGCCCAGCTCTTGCATCGCATCGTCCAGCGAATCCCGCGACACATTGAGCGTCTTCGAGGCGCCCATGGCGGCCGCGAGCCCCAGCCGGTAGTCGTTCACGTCGGTGATGACGACGTGGCGTGCGCCGCAGTGCCGGGCAATCGCCACGGCCATGATGCCGATGGGGCCCGCGCCGGTGATGAGCACGTCCTCGCCCACCACGTTGAAGGCCAAGGCGGTGTGGGTGGCATTGCCGAACGGGTCGAGGATCGAGGCGATCTCGTCGTCGATGGCCGGCGGCAACTTGAAGACGTTGGCGGCGGGTATGGTCAGGTACTCGGCGAACGCGCCGGGGCGATTCACGCCCACCCCCAATGTGTTGCGGCACAAATGACGGCGTCCGGCACGGCAATTACGGCAGTGGCCGCAGGTGATGTGGCCTTCGCCCGACACCCGATCGCCGGTCTGGAAGCCGCGCACCTCGCTGCCCATCTCGACGATCTCGCCGGAATACTCGTGCCCGACGGCCATGGGCACGGGTACCGTCTTCTGCGCCCAGGCGTCCCAGTTGTAGATATGCATGTCGGTGCCGCAGATCGCCGACCGATGGATCTTGATGAGCACGTCGTTGTGACCCACCGTGGGCTCGGGGACGTCTTGCATCCAGATGCCGGGCTCCGCACGTGCCTTGACCAATGCTTTCATAAATCGCCTTTAGTGAACGATGCCGAGATCGCGCCCGGCGCGACCGAAGGCTTGAATGACTCGATCGAGCTGCGCCGTGCTGTGCGCAGCGTTCATCTGGGTGCGGATGCGTGCTTTTCCATGCGGCACGACCGGAAACGCAAACGCCACCACGTAGACGCCGTCGGCTTGGCAGAGTTCAGCGAGCTTCACCGCCAGCGGGGCTTCGCCCAGCATGATGGGAATGATGGGGTGCTCACCGGGGATCAAATCGAATCCCGCCGCCTGCATCTGCGAGCGGAAGTAGCGGGCGTTGGCGTGCACGCGCTCGCGCAGATCCGGGGAGGTCTCGAGCAGATCCAGCACTTTCAAGGTGGCGGCGGCCACCGGCGGTGCGATGCTGTTCGAGAACAGATAGGGGCGCGAGCGCTGGCGCAGCCACCCGACGATTTCGCGGCGCGCCGCGACGTAGCCGCCGCTCGCGCCGCCCAGCGCCTTGCCGAGCGTGCCGGTCATGATGTCGACGCGGTCCATCACGCCGCGCAGTTCGTGCGAGCCGCGGCCGCGTGCGCCGATGAAGCCGGTGGCATGCGAATCGTCCACCATGACCAACGCGCCGTACCGATCGGCGAGACTGCAGATCTCCGTGAGCTTGGCGATCGAGCCGTCCATGGAGAACACGCCGTCGGTCGCGATCAGACGCACGCGGGCGTCCTGCGAGTCCTTGAGCGCCTGTTCGAGTTCGTTCATGTCGTTGTTGGCGTACCGCAGCCGGCGTGCCTTGCACAGGCGGATGCCGTCGATGATGCTCGCATGATTCAATGCATCGCTGATGACGGCGTCCTTATCGTCGAGCAAGGTCTCGAACAGGCCGCCGTTCGCGTCGAAGCAGGACGAATACAAGATGGTGTCCTCCATCGACAGATAGGTGCTCAGGCGCTCCTCGAGTTCCCGGTGCACGGTTTGCGTGCCGCAGATGAAACGCACCGAGGCGACGCCGTAACCGTAGCGCGCGAGCGCATCGTGGGCCGCCTCGAGCACGGCGGGGTGATTCGCAAGACCTAGATAATTGTTGGCGCAGAGATTGATCATCTCGCGTCCGTCGTCCAGGCGGACCACCGGCCCCTGGGCCGAGTCGATGAGCCGCTCTCGCTTGAGCAAGCCTGCGGCGCCTAACGCCTGGGTGTCGCGATGCAGCCGCTCGCGGAAATCTTTCAGGGCGTTCATCCCGTTATTATAGCGGGATGAACGACCGCACGACGCCGGGCGAGGAGTCCGAAGGGCATCGCCTGGACAAATGGCTGTGGCATTGCCGGTTTTACAAGACGCGCAGCTTGGCCACCGCGGCCATCACGGGCGGCAAGGTGCATCTGAACGCGGAGCGCGTCAAGCCTGCACACCGGGTCAGGATTGCGGATCGACTCAGTCTGTCCCTGGATGGAATCGTCGGCGAGTTCGAGGTACTGGGTCTGCCGCGACGGCGCGGCCCGGCGGCGGAGGCGCAATCCTTCTATCGGGAAACACCGGAAAGCGCACAACGCCGCGTGCAGCTGCGCGAGCAGCAGCGACTCGCGCAGATATCCAGGCCCCGTCCCGATGCGCGCCCCGACAAACGCGACCGGCGCCGGCTCATGCGTTTGCAGCGCGACCAGACTTGAGCCTATACCCAATCCTCGGCCAAGGTGTCCGGATCGTCCCAATCGCAGCTGCTGGCGGTCTCCGGCTGAACCATCGCCCAAGGGGTGTTGTGCCAGATGGCGGACGCGAGGCCGGCGGTGGGCAATTCCTGCGGCTGCGGTTGGGGTCCCAAGCGCCGCGCCACCTGGCTCAAGCCCGGGTTGTGCCCGCAAATGAGCACATGGCCCAGCGTCGAATCGCACGCGGTCAGCAGGCGCCAGGTGGTCTCGGGCGAGGCGAGGTAGAGTTCGCGCGCGCAGCGAATCTGCTTCTCGTCGAGTTCACAGGCGGCGGCGACGATGGACGCGGTCGCCCAGGCCCGTTCGGCCGGGCTGGTCAGAATGAGATCGGGGATGAGATTGCGCCGCACGATGCGCGCAGCCATTTCCTGCGCTTCGATGGTGCCGCGGCGCGTGAGCGTACGCTCGAAATCCTCCGGACAGCTGTCCGGTGCCTGTGCCTGACCGTGGCGAAGCAATGTCAGTCTGTGCGTACCCATACATGCCCGTTCGCAATTTTGGTTTCGAAGACGCGGACCGGCTCGTAGGCCGGCGGCGTGAGCGCCTGGCCGGTTCGCAGGCAGAATCGAGCGCCATGGCGCGGACAAATGATCTCGGTGCCCTCGATGGCGCCCCCGGTGAGTTCCGCACCGTCATGCGTGCAGATGTCTTCGAGGGCGAAATACTCCTCGCCGCTGCGCGCGATGGCGACCATGCTGCGGCCGACCGGGATGGAGATCGACTGGCCGTCGTCCAACGCTGAAAGGGGTCCCGCATCGATCCAGTTCAAGAGCAGCGTCCTTACATCATGCCGGTCTGCAGCCGCGCCTCATCGGACATCATGGTTTGATTCCACGGCGGATCGAATATCAACTCGACGGTGGCCCGCGCCACCGTGGGCACGATCTCGACCTTGTCGCGCACATCCTGAACCAGAACCTCGCCCATGCCGCAGCCGGGTGCGGTCAGCGTCATCTTGATGTCGACCGAGCGCGTGGCATCCTCGTTCTTGCTGACCTCGCACTCGTATACCAGCCCCAGGTCGACGATATTGACGGGGATCTCGGGGTCATAGCAAGTCTTCAGCTGCCGCCAGACGATGGCCTTGATGTCCTCGTCCGACGCGCCCGGCGGCACCTCGGGTGCCACGGCCGCGGTCTTGCCGATGGCATCGGCATCCTGGCCGGCGATGCGAAACAGATTGCCGTCGATGTACACGGTGAAGCTGCCGCCCAAGGCCTGGGTGATGTAGCCCACCGAGCCCAATTTCAAATTGACCTCGACGCCCGCTGGGATGGCCACCGCTTTGACATCGCGCTGCACGACGAGGGGTTCATTGTCATAGGAATGCATGGTTCAGGCTCATTCGGTGGTGACGGCGGGCAGGACCTGCGAATCCGGCGCCCGCAACGCCGTCACGAGCGTGTGCCAGCACAGGCTCGCGCACTTGACGCGAGCGGGGAACTCCCGGACGCCCGACAAGGCGGCCAACTTGCCCAAGTTGTCGCTGGACGCGGCATCGTCGGTCAGCAGCCGATGGACCCGATCGAACAGAGAGAGCGCTTCAGCGCGCGTCCTGCCCTTGACCGCTTCGGTCATCAAGGATGCCGATGCCGTCGAGATGGCGCACCCCGAACCTTCGAAACGGATATCCGCGATCTTGTCGCCGGCCATTTTGAGCCGCACGGTAAGCCGATCGCCGCACAGGGGATTGAAGCCCTCGACGCTCGCGTCGGCCGCATCGAGCGCGCCGAAATTGCGCGGCCGGCGGTTGTGATCGAGAATCACATCTCGGTATAAATCGTTGAGTTCCATGGAATTCTCTTACACGAATATCGACCGCGCGCGTTCGATCGCGGCGGCCAGACGGTCGATTTCCTCGACCGTGTTGTAGAACGCGAACGACGCACGCGCCGTGGCCGCCACTTTGAAGAAGTCCATCACCGGCATGGCGCAGTGATGGCCGGTGCGAATGGCGATCCCCTGCTCATCCAGGATGGTGCCGAGATCGTGCGGATGCACGCCTTTCACGACGAAGGAGACCAGGCTGGCCTTGTCCTGCGCGGTACCGACGATGCGCAGATCCGCGATTCGGCTCAAGGTCGCGGTCGCGTGACGCAGCAGGGCGTGTTCGTGGGCATGCGCTCCGGCAAGGTCCATGGCGTCGAGATAATCGATGGCGGCGCCGAGCCCGATGGCCCCGGAGATGTTCGGCGTTCCCGCCTCGAATTTGTACGGCAGGCTGTTGTACGTGGTCTTGGCGAAGCTCACCGACAGGATCATGTCGCCGCCGCCCTGCCACGGCGGCATGCGCTCCAGCAGCGCTTCTCGGCCATACAACACGCCGATGCCCGTGGGTGCGAACATTTTGTGCCCCGAAAACGCGTAGAAATCGCAGCCCAAGTCCTGCACGTCCACCGGCATATGCGGCACGGCCTGCGCGCCATCCACCAAGGTGGCGATGCCTCGCGCCTTGGCCAGGGCGACCACGCGCTTGACCGGCAATACCGTACCGAGCGCGTTCGAGACGTGGGCAAAGGCCAACAGCTTGGTGCGCTCGTTCATCAGCGATTCGAGCGCCTCCACGGACACTTCGCCGTGCTCGTTCATCGGCGCCACCACCAACTTGGCGCCCGTCTGCTCGCACACCAGCTGCCACGGCACGATATTGGCGTGATGCTCGAGATAGGTAATCAGGATTTCATCGCCGCTCGTCAGCCGCGGCCTGGCATAGGCCTGTGCGACCAGGTTGATGGCCTCGGTGGTGCCGCGGACGAAGATGATTTCGTGCCGCGACTTCGCATTGACGAAGCGCACCAGGCGATCCCGTGCGCTCTCATACAGCTGGGTCGCCTCCTGGCTCAACGTGTGCACACCGCGGTGGATGTTGGCGTGGTGGTGGCGTTCGTAATCGTTCACCGCCTCGATGACGGCGTTCGGCCGCTGCGCCGAAGCGCCGTTGTCGAGATAGGCCAGCGGCTGGCCGCGCAGCATGCGCGCGAGCACCGGGAAATCGCGCCGCACCGCCATTACATCGAATTGAGGTTCTATTGACAATGCTATGTTTTTCATCGGAATTTATGCAGTATTTGAGAGTCGGGTAATTGTGCGATCAGGGCCGTCTCGATACTCGAGCGCGCACTCGCGACCGACATGTCGGTGAGCACGTCGGCGAGAAAGGCGTAGATCAGCAAGCTTTGGGCGGTCTCGCGATCCAAGCCGCGCGACAGCATGTAGAACAGCATGTCGGGATCCAAGCGCCCGACGGTCGCGCCATGCGCGCACTTCACCTCATCGGCGTGGATCTCCAATTGCGGCCGAGCGTCGATTTCGGCGGTGGGCGAGAGCAGCAGACCGCGGCAGGATTGACGCGAGTCGGCGCGAATGGCGCCGGCATTGACGACGACCTTGCTGTTGAAGACGACGCGGCTGGTGCCGCCGGCGATGGCGCGCGCCGTCTGCCGGCTGCGGGTGTCGCGGGCGTTGTGGGTTGCGATGTTCACACAGTCGACGTGACGCGATTCGTGCCCCACCAGCAGCGAGTAACTATCGAGCGCCGCGCCGGGCTGGTTCAGATCGGCCTCGAGGGAGCATCGCACCAGAGCGCCGCCGAGCGCGACGGTGAATTGTTTGCACCGACTATTGGCGTCCTGGCGCACGGTCAACGAATCGATATGCGAGGCGTCGGTACCGGTCGCGAACACTCGGTAATGGTCGATCTGCGAATCCGTGCCCGCGGCAATGTGCGTGGCCGAATTGCACAACGGCGCCGCGGCGCCTCCTTCCACATAGTGTTCGATGATGGTCGCGCTCGAGCCGGGCGCAGCCTCGATGATGACGCGGGGATAGGCCACGGCGTTCGCGCCGTTCGCGCTCAAGACGTGTTGGATGACCACCGGCGCCGCGATCTTGGCCGTTATGCGCAGGTAGAGGCCATCCTCGAACAGCGCGGCGTTGAGCAAACCCCAGCGTGCCTGGTCGGCGTCCGACAACGGCTCGATATGCGCCGCGATCAATCCTGGATTCGTTCGAGATAGTTCTTTTATGCTGCTGATTTCCAAGCCATTATATCGCTCATCCGTGGTGGAGATGACGGGGTGTCCGTTGACCACGAGCACGCTGGCGGCGGCCGCGGACTCGCCCAGCAGTACGGAGCTGGCGGCGGGCTCGAGGCCTAAGGGGAGGGTGCGCGGCGCGTCTATGTAGCTGGCCTGCATCAAAGTCCGCAAATTCGTATAGCGCCAGCTTTCATCGCGGGTGGACGGCAGCCCGAGCCGCAGCACCCGCTTCATGGCGTTCTCGCGCAAGGCCTCGAGCGTGTCCGGCTCGCGCGTCCGCCACAGCGCTTCGAAAGAACGCAGTGCCGGCGACAGGGTGGCAGCGGGGCGGGGCAGCGCGCTCATGCCGCTTGGTCTCCCACCACCCAGTCGTAACCGCGACGCTCCAGTTCGAGCGCGAGCGAGCGATCGCCCGACTTCAAAATGCGTCCGCCCGACAGCACATGCACGTAGTCCGGGACGATGTAATCGAGCAGGCGCTGGTAATGCGTGACCAGCACCATGGCGCGCGACGGGTCGCGCAAACTGTTCACGCCCATCGACACCACCTTGAGCGCATCGATATCGAGCCCCGAGTCGGTCTCATCCAGGATGGCGAGCTTGGGCTCCAGCACCAGCATCTGCAGCACTTCGTTGCGCTTCTTCTCGCCGCCGGAGAAACCCTCGTTCACGCCGCGGCTGAGAAACGCCTCGCTCATCTGCATGAGCTTCATCTTCTGTTTGATGAGCGCCAGAAAGTCGTAGGCGTCGACTTCGGGCTGGCCCGCGGCTTTGCGCTTGGCGTTGAGCGCGGCTTTGAGCAGGTAGACGTTGTTCACGCCCGGGATTTCGACCGGATACTGGAAGCCCAGGAACAGCCCGGCGCGGGCGCGCTCCTCGGCGGCCAGCGCGAGCAGATCCTCACCCTCGAAAGTGACGGTGCCGCCGGTGACCTCGTAGTCCTGACGGCCGGCGAGTACCTGCGCGAGGGTGCTCTTGCCCGAGCCGTTGGGTCCCATGATGGCGTGCACCTCGCCGGCTTTGACCTCCAGGTTCAAGCCTCTGAGGATGTCCTTGCCCGCCACGCGAGCGCTCAAATTCGAAATTGTAAGCAAGATGATTCCTTTGTCCGATCAACCATTGTCCCCGATCAACCCACCGCCCCTTCCAGGCTTACGCTCAATAAATTCTGGGCTTCGACGGCGAATTCCATGGGGAGCTCCTTGAAGACTACTTTGCAGAAGCCGCTCACGATCATGTTGACGGCATCCTCTGCGGAGATGCCGCGCTGCAGGCAGTAAAACAACTGATCCTCGCCGATTTTCGAGGTGCTGGCTTCGTGCTCGACGGTGGCGGTCGGATTCCTGACCTCCATGTAGGGAAACGTGTGGGCCTGGCACAAGGGTCCCATCAGCAGCGAGTCGCATTGGGTGAAATTGCGCGCGCCCTCGGCGCCGGGCAGGATTTTCACGAGGCCGCGGTAGACGTTTTGCGCGTGGCCGGCCGAAATGCCCTTCGAGACGATGGTGCTCTTGGTGTTGCGGCCGATGTGAATCATCTTGGTGCCGGTGTCGGCCTGTTGATAATTGTTGGCCACCGCCACCGAATAGAACTCGCCCACGGAGTTCTCGCCCTTGAGCACGCAGCTCGGATACTTCCAGGTGATGGCGGAGCCCGTTTCCACCTGGGTCCAGGAGATCTTCGAGTTGCGGCCGCGGCACTCGCCGCGCTTGGTGACGAAATTGAAAATGCCGCCGAGGCCGTTCTCATCGCCGGGGTACCAGTTCTGCACGGTGGAGTACTTGATTTTGGCGTCGTCGAGCGCCACCAGTTCCACCACGGCGGCGTGCAGCTGATTCTCATCGCGCATGGGCGCGGTGCAGCCCTCGAGATAGCTGACGGATGCGCCCTCGGCGGCGACGATGAGCGTGCGCTCGAACTGGCCGGTCTTGGCGGCGTTGATGCGGAAATAAGTCGACAATTCCATGGGGCAGCGCACGCCGGGCGGCACGTACACGAACGAGCCGTCGGAGAACACCGCGGAGTTCAGCGCCGCAAAAAAATTATCGCCCGCCGGCACGACGGTGCCCAGGTAGCGTTCGATGAGCTCGGGATGATCGCGCACCGCGTCGGAGAACGAACAGAAGATGACGCCCGCCTTGCCGAGCTTGTCCTTGAACGTGGTCGCGACGGAGACGCTGTCGAACACGGCGTCGACCGCGACGCCCGCGAGCCGCGCGCGCTCGTGCAGCGGGATGCCGAGCTTGGCATACGTCGCCAGCAGTTTCGGATCGACTTCGTCCAGGCTCTTCGGCGCGTTCAAGGATGCGCGCGGCGCCGAGTAGTAGGAAATATCCTGGTAGTCGATGGGCTTGTAATGCACGTGCGCCCAGGTGGGCTCCTTCATGGTTTGCCAGTGCCGAAATGCCTTCAGGCGCCAGTCGAGCAGGAACCGGGGTTCATTCTTCTTGCGTGAGATGGCGGCAACGACGCCTTCGTCCAATCCGGGCGGCAAGCTGTCGGATTCGATGTCCGTGACGAAGCCGTGCCGGTACTTCTGATTGAGGAGGGCTTCGACATCTTGAGTTTTGCTAGACACGAGTGTTTCCAGTGATCTTGAGGCGTTACGTGGGAGGCGATTCGGCGCGCATCTCGGCCACCCGGTTCGCGCGGCCCAAGCCGGGGGAGTCGAGTCCGGCCAGTTGATACAGCGTCATGTCGTCGAGCGCGCGGCGGATGGCGCCCACCCGTCCATCCATCATGTNNCGAGCGCGCGGCGGATGGCGGCGTTGACCCGCCGCCACGCCCCGCCGACCCGGCACTGGCGCTCGATGCCGCAGCGGCTCGACGCACCGCTGCATTCGGTGATGGCGATGGGCCCTTCGAAGACGTCGAGGATCTGGGTGGCGGTGATCTGCTCGGGCGGCCGCGCCAGTTGGTAGCCGCCGTGGGCCCCGCGCGACGAGGTCACCAGGCCCGCGCGCTGCAAACCCTTCAGCACCTTGCTCACGGTGGGCAATTTCAGCCGCGTGCTGAGCGCCAATTCCGCGGCAGCCCGATGCCGGTCCGGCTCTTGCGCTAGACTAGCCAGGACCACGGTCGCGTAATCCGTCAATTTACCCATTCGCAGCATGATAGATCGCTTCCCCTGACAGGAGCTTTATGTGGGACAATTTTAGTCCTATTTCAAGGGAAGTTCCAGCCGCGGGGCGCAATCCAGGCGATTTTGCTATTCTTGCTGCCGCGCCTGTCCCCGTCCATAAGAACCGAGAGACTTTACATGAACACTTCAGAGCTGAGCGCCACCGCCCACGCAATGGTCGCGAATCACCGCGGCCTGTTGGCCGCCGACGAGAGTACGAGCACCATCGGCAAGCGCTTCAACGGCATCAAGCTGGAATCGACCGAA
>PLAH01000050.1 GCA_003134045.1 Gammaproteobacteria bacterium | reverse complement strand
TTCGCCGCGAAGATCCACCTCGGCGATGTGTTGTTCGCGCAAGCGAAGGGGCTCAAGGCCGGCGAGGTCACGGCGCCGGTGGTGCTGCGCGACGGCGTGCACGTCGTGTTGGTGCAGAAGAACGCGCCACCGGTGCCGATGAGCTTCGAGGTGGCGCACGACAAGGTTGAGGGCGACTACAAGGCCGACCGCGAGGCGCGCATCACCTCGGCCACCATGCGCTTCCTGCACCAGCGCTCGCGCATCGTCGTGGCCGACGACTACAAGCGCGACTATCAGCCCTGATGGCCCCGCGGCGCGCACTGCTGGCCCTGCTCGCGCTGTGCGCCGCGCCCGCGGCGCTGGCGCATACGCTCAGCGAGAGCTTCTCGAACTGGCAGGTGAACGGCGACACGGTGCGTCTGCAGTTCACGGTGCCCGATCGCGAGGCGAAGCGGCTCAGCGCCGACGGCAGGGAGCTGCCCTCGAGCGAAGCGCTGGGCCAGTACATCGCCGCGCATGTCGGCGCCACGGCCGGCGGGCGCGACTGCCCGCGCACCGAGGGGCCGCGGCCGATGAGCTCGATCGCGGACTTCCACCGCTACGAGCTCATCTACAAGTGCCCCTCGGCCGACGCTATCCACCTGCACTCCTCGGTGCTGTTCGAGAAGGTGGCTTCGCACACCAATTTCGCCAAGATCCAGTCGGCCGACGGCGAGCTGTTCGAGCAGCTGCTCACCAGCGACAACCAGGACGTGCCGGCCTCCGGCGGCGCCGGCGAGAGCGTGCTCGCGAGCGCCGGCTTCCTGAAGTTCATCGAACTCGGGCTGATGCACATCTTCACCGGCATCGACCATATGTCGTTCATGCTGGGCCTGGTGCTGATCTCGCGGCGCGTGCGCGACCTGCTGTTCGTGGTCACGGGCTTCACGCTCGGCCACAGCCTGACGCTCGGGCTCGCTGTCACCGGCATCCTGCGGCCCAATGCCGCCTACATCGACGCGCTCGTGGCGCTTACGATCGCGCTGATCGGCGCCGAGAACATCGGCGACTCGACGCAGCGCCCGCTGCCCGTGGCGCTCGGCCTCGGCGGCCTGCTGCTGGCCTTCGCCGCGGCCAAGCTGGTTGGCTTCCCGGTCAGCCCGCCGACGCTGCTGCTCGTGGGCGGCGGCATCTTCTCGCTCAGTTACCTGCTGCTCACCGGCCACATGCGCGACGCCGGACGCGTGCGCCTCGTGGTGACGCTGGTGTTCGGGCTGATCCACGGCTTCGGCTTCGCCTCGAACCTGCTCGAGATGCAGCTGCCGCCGGGGCGCATCGCCGAGCTGCTGCTCGGCTTCAACCTGGGCGTGGAGCTCGGCCAGGTGACCGTGGTGCTGACGGCGCTGGCCGCAGCCTGGGCGCTGGTGAAGCTGCGCCTCGCCATGCCGCGGCCGCTGTTCACCGACATCGCCGCGGCCTTTCTGGTGGGCGAAGGCCTCTATTGGTTCGTGGGCCGCATCGTGGTGCTCGGGTAAGGCCTAGCCCGTGGGGCGGGTGCCTTAGAAGGCGCGGCAGCAAATTCCGGGGGCGGATGACCGCAAGCTGTTCTCGACGAAGGACACGTGGCTCTCATCAGCTCGGGTACCGCACGATAGCAGCGACCTCGGCCAGCGCAACATCACGCTTCTTCTTCCTCGCCTTCATGATGTCCGGCCACTTCATATAGCGCGGTTTTGAGAATCCGACATTTCGCCGGGAGCTCTTGCGCACGCTCAATCGTGCCACAGCCACCAATGCGGTGAAGCGTTCCGTCTACATAGAGGGGGTCTCCAAGCACCAAGCTCAGCACGATTGCCGGCAAGCACGCTCAGGCATCGGCCACGGGTTGCACTTTGTCAATTGTCAGCATGGACAGCGGAGCGGATGCAAATGGTTGTGGATCACTGGGGCGAACGGTCGCTCTTGGCACCAAAATCATCGAATCATCCTGATCCACGCAGGCTATTTGGCGACAAATGCACGTTCGATAACGTAGTCGCCGGGCTCGCCCACATGTGGGGAGATGTGAAAGCCGCGAGCATCGAGCAACACAGAAAGGTCGTTGAGCATCGCGGGACTACCGCAGATCATGGCTTTGTCGGTCTTGGGATCGAGTGGGGGAAGACCAATATCGGTGAACAACTTGCCGTTTTTGATGAGTTCGGTGACACGTCCCTGGTAGCGAAAGCGTTCGCGTGTAACGGTGGGGTAATAGATAAGCTGTTGTTTCACGAGCGCACCCAAATATTCGTGATGGGTCAATTCCCACTCGATAAAGTCGCGATACGCGAGTTCGCTACGATAGCGTACGCCGTGGACCAGCACGGTCTTCTCGAAGCGTTCATAAAGCTCCGGGTCCTTGATAAGGCTCATGAAGGGTGCAAGGCCAGTACCGGAACTAAAGAGGTAAAGATGCTTGCCGGGTTTCAAGTCGTGCAGCAATAACGTGCCGGTGGGCTTGCGGCTGATCAGCACTTCGTCGCCGGACTTGATGTGTTGCAGTCGCGAGGTAAGCGGGCCATCGGCGACCTTGATACTGAGAAACTCGAGGAATTCTTCGTGGTTGGCACTGGCGATACTGTAGGCGCGCATCAATGGCCTGCCGTCGACCATCAGCCCCAGCATGACAAAATGTCCGTTCTCGAAGCGCAGGCCTTGAGCGCGTGTCGTAGTGAAGCTGAATACTGTTGAATTCCAGTGATGTACTGTCAGAACTCGCTCTGTATCAATCGTCGCCATGCTGGGTGATTTTCCGGTAAGTCAAGGGGTCCTGCGACGCGGCGACATGCCATACATTTTAATGAAGGTCATTTCGTCCGCATATCGATCAGCCGGCCGGCTGGCGTCGCGCGTGCGGCGGCGGCGGTGGTTGCGACCGTCACCGCTGCTGGCGAAGTAGCAACCGTCATGAAAGCGCCGAAGAAGCGCTGCAGTTCCTCGTAATCGTCGAGGGGCAGAACGTGTGCAACATACTGATCCGGTCGGACGATGACGAGTGCACCGCTTGCCCGGTCGATCCCACGAAGATCAAAGATGTCCGGACCCTGTTTGTGATCCGGGCTATAGGCTTTCTCGTAGTCAATGAGCCCATACCGTCCTTTGCGCGGTACCAGAAGGCCCGGCAATTCGCTGACCGACACAAGAGGATGGGCCTGCTGGAGGATCGCAATCAACTCCATGGCCTCATCGATGTCGGCACCCGGCGTTGTGTGCCGTTTCAGCGGCGAGGACGGTGATTTCTCGAGAAACGAACACAGCGCCCAAAGCCGGGAGGCGGGGTCGGAAAGTGCCGCGGCATCTGCAAACGCAAACATCCGCCAGCGCCCATCTGCGCGCACGACGTGTCCGAGATGCATCGGCTTTGCATCCGACAGGCGAATCACCGCCGCAGAATGAAAGCGCATGCCGATCACGAAGCCTTTTGCCAGATTCTGATTGGTCGAAGGGCCGGTCAGAAGCGAGGGCTTGTAACAGGTGGCAACGCCCGCCGTGTACCGGCCATGCCGGATGAAATATTCCTGGAACTCAGCGGGGTCGACCGCATCCTCGGCGGCGCCGGGCGCGCCCTTCGGTCTCGCGCTGAACATACGGGCCCATTTGTGGTCGAAATCGAAGAGATCTTTGGCGATGGCCTTGCGCTCGTCCGAATAAGTGCACAACAGGCGTGGTGCGGCGCGGCCCGTCAGCACGGCAGCGAGCTTCCATCCCAGGTTGAAGGTGTCCTGCATGGACACATTCATGCCCTGTCCTGCCTTTGGACTGTGGGTGTGACACGCATCACCGGCAATGAACACTCTGGGAATCCGGCCCTGGTCGGCCTCAGAGAGGCGATCGTCGAAGCCATCGCACAAGCGATGGCCGATCTCATAGACGGACCACCAGACAACTTCCTTTACGTCGAGGGAGTAGGGATGCAGGATTCTGCCCGCTGCCGCAATCAGGTGTTCGGGCGTCACGTCGAGATTCGCCACCCGTTGGTTCTCTGACAGCTTGTCGAGCTCGACATACATGCGCACGAGGTACCCCCCCTCACGCGGGATGATCAGCATGCTGCCTTCAGCGGCGGAATGTATTGCCGCCTTGCGGCGTATGTCGGGGAAATCCGTAACGGCCAGGACATCCATAACGCCCCAGGCCTGATTGGCAGCGTCGCCCTTGAGTGTGCGGCCAATGAAGCTACGGACGGCGCTGCGCGCGCCGTCGCATCCGACGACATATCGGGCGCGCACGATCTCGGGGGCTCCGGCCAACCCGCCGTCCACACGCTCGATGCGCGCCGTCAGCGGAAAGGCCGAAGGGTCACCGAGCGACGCTGCATCCAATTTCAGGGAGACCAGCCGGCGTGCATAGGCGGGCTCCAGAGGCATCTCGGCATGGCGCATCACATCCAGATAGAACTCGTGTATCCGCGCCTGGTTCAGGATGACGTGCGGGAATTCCGAGAGACCGTCCTCGACATCCTGAACGACTCGAGCCCGGCTGATCCGAGCGGGCTCATTCTGTTTGGGCGTCCAGAAGGAGGTTTCGTTGACCCAATAGGCCTCGCGCAGGACGCGTTCAACGAAGCCGAACGCCTGGAACATCTCCATCGTGCGGCAGGCCACCCCGTCGGCCTGTCCCAGCTGCAGCGGTCCGGCTTTCTGCTCGATGATTCGCGTCCGGATCGACGGAAACGCCGCGAGTTGCGCTGCCAGGGTAAGGCCCGTCGGACCACACCCCACGATCAAGACATCGACCTCCTCGGGCAGAGCATCCTTGACGTCATCGCTATGCCCGGGATCGCCCGACCGAAATCCGTTTAGATAGAACTGCATGCCCACCTCTTGATGCTAGTGTCAGGGTCGGTGCCTATACAGGAAAGACGCTATTCGCTATGATATTCATATCATTTTGAGATACTCTGGAATGGCGAAGCTCGACATCGAATGGCTCGGCGTATTCGTCGAGATTCACAGGACGCGCAGTGTTTCACTCGCCGCGCAACGGCTCGGCATGGCGCAAGCCCGCGCCAGCGGAACCCTGGCCAAGCTGCGGCGTCACTTCGGTGATCCGCTGTTTGCACGGACTTCCCGCGGCATGGAGCCCACGCCTTACGCCGACCAGATTTACCCGGATGCTCTCCAGTGCTTCGATCGTCTGGCGGTTCCCGACCGGTATCGCAGCGTGTTCGATCCCGCGAGCGCGCTTCGCCATTTCCGCATCTGCATGACGGACATCAGCGAGGTGGTCGTGCTGCCATCACTGGTAAATGAGCTCCGCCGGGTTGCCCCCGGAGTCACGGTTGAGGCGGAGCGTATCTCGGTGGAAAGTCCGCGCCGGTTGGAGTCAGGGGAGCTCGATCTGGCCGTGGGATATTTGCCCGATCTGGAGGCTGGCTTTTACCAGCAGACACTTTTTCGCCAGGGATTCGTCTGCCTTGCCGCGAAGCGGCATCCCCGGATCCGGGGGCGGATGACCCGCGAGCTATTCTCGACGGAAGGACACGTGG
>PLAH01000126.1 GCA_003134045.1 Gammaproteobacteria bacterium | reverse complement strand
CGTGTGGTACATTGGCGCCATGATATTCAAAGCTCTGGTGATATGCGCGGTGCTGCTGGCGCTTCCGCAGGCGCCGTTCGGCGCGCTGGGCTTCGTCTTCCTGCGCGCTTACCCGTATGACATCTACACCCAGATCGGCATCGTCACGCTGATCGGCCTGGCGGCGAAGAACGCCATCCTGATCGTGGAATTCGCGCGCGAGCGCGTCGAACATGGTTTGGCGCCCCTCGAGGCGGCGGTCGAGGCATGCCGCTTGCGGTTGCGGCCGATTCTGATGACCTCGTTCGCCTTCATCATGGGCGTGGTGCCGCTGGTGACCGCCGCGGGCGCGGGCAGCGAGATGCGTCAAGCCATCGGCATCGCGGTGTTCGCCGGCATGTTGGGAGTGACGTTGTTCGGGCTTTTCCTGACACCCGTCTTCTTCGTCACGATCGAAAGCCTGCTCGAGAAGCGGCGGATGACCGATCTGAACCCGCCGCCCAGCATCCCGAAAGAGGAGCCGCGACGTGCGTAAGCTGGCGATCGGTTTGGCCGCGGCCGGGTTCGTGGCAGGGTGTGCCGTCGGTCCGAATTACCATCGGCCGTCGACGCCGTTGGATACGCATTTCACGAATGCCGGCGAGCCCGGCTTGGCCGAGAACGAGACCGTCGAACGCTACTGGACGACGTTTTCGGACGACTTGCTCAACAGCCTGGTCAACGACGCGGTCGCGCACAACAAGGATTTGGAAACGGCGCAGGCGAATTTGCGCGCGGCGCGGGCCGCGCGGCGCTTGGCGGGATTCGATCAGTTTCCGACGGTGACGTTCTCCGGGGGTTATTCGAAGGAGCTCGAGACCGCGCAGCAGTTGCCGGGGATCGATCGCCATGACCGCGAATTCGACGCGGCGGACGCCGGCTTTACCGGTCTGTGGGAACTCGATTTGTTCGGCCGTGTGCGGCGCAACGTCGAGGCGGCGCGCGCCGATGTGGGTGCGGCCGCCGCCACGCTGCAGGATGCGCGGGTCAGCGTCATTGCCGAACTGGCGCGCGACTACTTCGTACTGCGGGGCCTGCAGGACCAGCTGGCGCTCACGGAGCGGAACGCCGAGAGCGAATTCAATACGCTGAAATTGACGCAGGTGCGATTGGAGGCGGGCCGCGGCAACCAGCTCGACACCGCGCGGGCGGAGGCGCAGTGGCAGACCACGGTCGCATCCATCCCGTCGCTCGAAGCATCGATCGCCACCACCATTTATCGCTTGAGCGTGCTCACGGGCCGCCAGCCGAACGCGCTCACCGAGACCCTGGCCGCCGCGCGCCCGGCGCCCGAGTTGCCGCCGTTGAACAATATCGGCTCGCCGGAACAACTGCTGCGCCGCCGGCCGGACATCCGTGCCGCCGAACGCCGCCTTGCCGGAGCCACCGCGCGGGTGGGCATGGCGGTGGGGGATTTGTTCCCCAAGGTGACGCTGACGGGGTCCATCGGCTATGAGGCGCCGACCTTCGGCGACTTCGGTTCGAGCGATGCCAAGTTCTTCTCGGGAGGTCCCAGCATCACCTGGGCTGCTTTCGATCTGGGCCGCGTGCGGGCGCGTATCAGCTCCGCCCGGGCGCAGACGGATGCGGCGCTCGCGAGTTACGAAGGCTCGGTGTTGAACGCCTTGCAGGACACCGAGGGCGCCCTCATCAGCTACGGCCGCTCCCAGTCGCGGCGCGATGCCTTGAAGGTGGCGGCGGCGGCCAGCGACAAGGCGTCGGATCTGGCGCGGCGGCGCTTCGAGGGCGGCTTGATCGATTTTCTGGAGGTCTTGGATGCGGAGCGCACCGCGTTGAGCGCCGAATTGCTGCTCTCGCAGAGCCGCACGGACGCGGCCACGTCGTTGATCGCCGTGTACAAGGCGCTGGGCGGCGGTTGGGATTTGCGCGAGAGCAAGGATGCGCCGCCGACTCCAATCGCGAGCAGGTAACGTCTCGAGCAGGTAGGATTGCGGACATGAAGATTTATTCTTGGAACGTGAACGGTATCCGGGCCGTCCACAAAAAGGGCCTGTTCCAGCCGTTCCTGGAGGCGCATCGACCCGACATCCTGTGCCTGCAGGAGACCAAGGCGTTGCGCGACCAGATCGAGATCGATCTGCCGGATTACCGGGAATACTGGAATTCCGCGGTCAAGAAAGGTTACTCCGGCACGGCGATCTTTTCCAAGCAAGAACCGCTCGCCGTGACCAACGGCTTCCCGCTCGATTTCGCCAAGCGCTTCACGTTTGCCGACGAACTGCAGCGCGACAGCGCCGAGGAGGGGCGAGTCATCACGGCGGAGTTCGAGGATTTCCACGTGGTGACCGTGTATACGCCGAACGCCAAGGACGACCTCAGCCGTCTGCCGCTGCGCCACAAGCATTGGGACCCGGCGTTTCTCGCGTATTGCCGACAGCTCGAGCGGACCAAGCCCGTCATATTCTGCGGCGATTTGAATGTCGCGCACACGGAACTGGATCTTGCCAATCCCAAATCCAATCGCGGCAAGAAGGGCTTCACCGATGAAGAGCGGCAGGGTTTTCAGAACATGACGGACGCCGGATTCGTCGACACGTTCCGGCTGTTCACCCAGGGAAACGGGCACTACAGCTGGTGGAGCCACTTCGCCAACTCGCGGGCGCGCAACATCGGTTGGAGAATCGATTACGTTCTGGCGTCGTCCAAACTGCGCGATCGAGTGACCGCGGCGGCCATTCATCCGGAGGTCATGGGCAGCGATCATTGTCCGGTGAGCGTCACGCTCGACTGACATGGAACGCACGGCATCCACGGCCGCCTGGCGCGGCCGAACGCTTCGCGGCGTACTGTTCGATCTCGACGGCACATTGCTCGATACGGCCGCGGATATCGCCCGTGCGCTCAATCGCACATTCGGCGAACGCAGCTGGGAGCCGCTGCCGGTGAGCGACGTGGTGCGCATGGTCGGCCGCGGTTCCCCCATACTGATCGAACGCGCCGCAGCCTCTCGCGGTCATACGCTGGATGCCGCGGGCCAAGACGCCCTGGTCGAGCGATTCTTTCATCACTATGGCGCGCTCGAGGAATCGAACGAGTCCGATGCCCGCCCTTATCCCGGCGTCGCCGAGGCGCTGCGAGTCGTGCACGGCGCCGGCCTCCGCGTTGCGGTAGTCACCAACAAGCAGCAGCGTTTCGCGAACAGCCTGCTGGCGCGGCTCGACCTCGAGCGATGGGTGGACGTGGTCGTCGGCGGCGACACCTGCGAGCGGCGCAAACCCGATCCGCAACCGCTGCTGTTCGCCTGCGAGTCGCTGGCGATTGCGCCATCGCAGGCACTGATGGTCGGGGACTCCGTCAACGATGTGAGCGCGGCGCGCGCGGCCGGCATCCCCGTGGTGTGCGTGCCCTACGGCTACAACGAGGGCCAGGATGCGCGCTCGCTCGCCTGCGACGCCCTGATCGACAGCCTCGCGGACCTTCCGGCGTTGCTCTGGGACCAGTGTCCTGTCCCGTAAATACCTCACTCGCTGCGCCGCGCCTTCTCGCGCCGGGCGGCGTTGCGCCTCCTCGCCATAGTGCCCGCTATGCCTCGTCGGCGCGCCTTGCCCGGCACGACAATTCGCTGGCGGATCGAGCAAGGTACTTACGGGACAGGACACTAGAGCGGTCCGGCCGCCTCCTCGCGGACATCGAATATGCGAAAGCCGGCGCGCTCGTAGACATGCACGGCAGCGGGGTGATCCCAGGTGTCGGTGTGCAGCCATATCCGCGCGGGGTTCGAACGCCATTCGCCCTGCAGTGCGCTCGCCAGCAGCCAGGGGCCCAGGCCGCGTCCCTGAGCCTCCGGCGCCAGTCCGAAATTCTTCAGCTCGATTTGCGGGAAATGCGTCCGATCGAACTCGCAGAAACCGAGTGCGTCGCCGCGATGGTCCCGCAGGACATAGACGCGCAGGGCGGCGCCGCCGAGCAGTGCCTCGAGTTCGGACTCGGGCATCGAGGTGCGCTGGTCCCAGCCCAGCACGCCGCCCACCCGGCGATAGAGCGCAAGGTAGTCCGAGCGCGCAAGGCGTTCGACGGACACGCGTTCGCTGCCCCAGTTAAGCGCCGGCGGCGCGGCGGGCTCGCACTGTTCCAGGTAGCTCACACGTAAAATGGGCTGGTCCGAGCGTTGATTGTCCACCACTGGTTTCGACCCCGAAGGTCATCGTTTCAATCCGGGCAGGTTACACTGCCTGCCGTCACCTCTTGTGACAGCAGTCTCGGAATTTTCTGATGTGGTCGAGAACGATGGGAAGAGCGATGATCCTGAGCGGAGCGTTGGCAAGTATGGCATTTGCCGCTGAACCCCCCAGCCGATTCGGGGTGGATGCTCCGCAGCTCGCGCGGCTCGGCGAATTTGCCGTGGGAGTTCGAACGCTGCACTTGGTCGCTCGGGATGCAGTCGACGTACTAGGCTACGATGCGACGCGGGGTACGGCGCCGCGGCGCGATCGTGCACTCACCGTGGATCTTTGGTATCCGGCACGGCCCACGCCGGGCGCCCCGGCGGTTTACACCGCGAGCTTCCCCTCGGAACCGCCAGCCCCGCCGGTGACGTTTTCGGTACCGGGGATCGCAGTTCGCGGCGCCCCGGCCGCACGCCCGGCGTCATTTCCGCTGATCGTCGTTTCGCACGGCTACAGCAACGACCCCGCCGCCATGACCTGGCTCACCGAAAATCTCGCCTCCAAGGGCTATGTGGTAGCCGCCATCCGGCATGACGATCCGCCGATCACCGATCGGAGCAAATTCGCGGGGCCCCTGCTGCGCAGGCCGCTCGACATCGCGTACGTCACCGACACGTTGCGCAAAACGCTTGCCCAGGAGCATCTCGTCGATGCTGCGCGCGTCGCGTTGATCGGCTATTCCATGGGCGGCTATGGTGCGTTGACGGCGGCGGGCGCGACGCTGGACCCCGCAGGGCCGCCGACCCAACTGGTGCCGGGTGGCCTGCTGCAGCCCTACGTGCGCGGCGCGCTCCAGCAGGACGGCGTGGCGGTCAAAGGCCTGCGAGCGGTGGTGGCGATTTCGCCGGCGGGCGGCGGCACACTCGCGGCGTGGGGACCGCAGGGGCTGCTCGGGATCGATATACCGCTGCTGCTGATCGCCGGCGACCGAGACCGGACCGTGGACTACGCGAGCGGTGCGCGCGCGATATTCGACGGCGCACACCGTGCGCACCGCTACCTGCTGACGTTCAAGAACGCCGGCCACTCCATCGGCCTGAGCCCGGCACCCGATGCCATGCGCTCGCGGCTGTGGGATCAGGATTGGTTCGAGGATCCGGTGTGGCGCAAGGAACGGATCAACGCCATCACCGCGCATTTCATCACGGCGTTCCTGGATGCTTACGTGAAAGGCGATGCGGACCGCGCGGCGTATCTCAATGTGCCGGTCAGCGATTCGTCGGGCGGCGGCTGGCCAGCGGCCGTGGCGCAAGGCGCTTACGATTCCTATAGCCCGGCGACGGACGGCGTTACGGTCTGGAAGGGTTTTCAGCGCAGCCAGGCCGCGGGGCTGGAGTTGCTGCAGGCGGAGCCGTCACAGGAAGAACCCTAGAATGCCTTGCGAATCCGTGCGAAACACGCTGGACATCGGCACAGCGAATTTGACAGATTGTGTGATGTAGCATCGACTTGCCAGTGTTCGAACCAGTCGACATTGCGGTGGTACCCGTCGACGTGCGGCGCTGCGACAAACGGCCGGGTTTGCCTGGGTGAAGTTACGAGTCGTTTCTGGGATGCGGTACGCTGGAAGTGAGGACTACCATGGTTGT
Organism: Gammaproteobacteria bacterium; assembly: GCA_003134045.1. Taxonomy (GTDB): domain Bacteria; phylum Pseudomonadota; class Gammaproteobacteria; order Steroidobacterales; family Steroidobacteraceae; genus Bog-1198. The sequence goes on along the minus strand of PLAH01000126.1, from coordinate 36,306 downwards.
CGGCACTGATCGTTCAATCTGCATCGGGCTCGCCATGCTGCTCTGCGCTTGCCATCACGCTCCCGCCTATTTGCCCAGCCGCCCCATAACGCAAATGTTTCCGCGCGCGAGCAGCCCGCCCCCGAATTGTCCCGGTCAGTATCGTGCGTCGGTCGAGAACGACAACGGCAGTTTCTTCATGGGCTGCTGGGGCGGCAAGACGGATTGATCGTTCTAATTGCCGATCGCCAGCACGCCGTGCTTGAGCAGCATACGGACCCCGCTGGCCCAGGCGTCGTCGGCGCCGGTGAAAAAGGCCGACTGTTGATCGACGGCTTTGCCGGTCTTGGCGTCCGTGACCAGCACGGACGCATAGTATTCCGTATTGGCGACCCGGGTGACCACGCCGATGAGCGACTGCTCGGCGCCCAGCTTCAGCGCGATGGCGGCGTCGCACCCGTCGCCGCTTCGTAGCGTCCGCTCCTTGACGGGTTCGGCATCGACACCGCTGGTGTCGACCAGGCTGTAGCGACCTGACGCGGCCAATACTCGGCGCGCTTCGGCGGTGACAGCTTGCATGCGGGTCAGGTCGGCGGCGGCCACGCCCTTGGATAACGCTCCCGCCGCGCTCACGTCTTCCAGCTCGAACTCGAAGACCGCGATCTTGGTAATCTGCCCGCCGCAGCGCACGGACGTGCCCGCGAGGAGTCGATCCTCTCTGCCACGCACCCGCCACTCATTACAATGAAGCGGTGAATCTCAAGCTATACCTGCTGACGCGCATGAGTTGGCGCTGGCGCGACTGACGGGACGGCGCCGCGCCGCTCAAATTCGATTCTGTGCGGGCCGCCGCATGACGGTGAGCGCCAGCAGGGACGAGGCGGCCATCAGGAACAAGCTGACGGCGTTCAGCACGGGGGTGGCGCCCTCGCGCATGCGGCCGTACATCATCACGGTGAGCGGCGAGTCGGCGCCGACCAGCATCAGCGTGGTGTTGAAATCCTCGAAGGACATGAGGAACGAAATGGCCGCAGAACCCAGCAGCGCGGGGCGCAGGTAGGGCAGCAAAATGGTGCGCAACACCGCGGACCTGGACGCGCCCAGGTTGAGTGCCGCTTCCTCCAGCGTGCGGTCGAAACGCCGCAGCCGCGCGCTGATGGTGAGCGTGGCAATGGTCGCGATGAACGAGACCTGACCCAGGACCACCAGCGGCAATCCGGGCCGCAGACAATCCAGCTCCCAGCCGAACACGTCGTCCGCGAACTCCGCGATTCGACTGGCGAACGCGAGTATGGAAATGCCGAGGATCACGCCGGGAATCACCAGGGGGGCGAGCATCAGGACGGACAAGACCTGCTTGCCCGCGAAGCGGCCGCGTTCGAGAAGAAACGCGTTGACGGTGCCCAGCAGCACCGACAACACCGTGACCCAGAGGGCCACGATGCCGCTGATGCCCATGCTGCGCAGCAGCTCCGCATCGGCGAACAAACCGACGCGACCGGTCGACGCGTTGCCAAGGAACCAGTCGAGCGTGAAACCGCGCCAGGGCGGGGCGGGGTACGGCGCGTCGTTGAAGGCGTATGCCCCGACGACGACCAGCGGCGCGAACAAGAACGTCAAGAATGCGACGACGTACACCGCCGTGCTCGCGCGCAGCCAGGCGGGACGAGGCAGCGAGGGAATCATGTGCGGCGCATGACGTCGCCGAAGCTTTGCCCGGCGAGGCGCAGACCGATCACCACCATGGTGGTGGACACGGCGAGGAGCAGGAAGCCGAATGCGGCACCCTGCTCCCAATTGAATCGGGTAATGAACTGCGTATAGATTTGCTCGGTGAACCATTGCGAGTTCTTGCCGCCGAGCAGCGTGGGGGTGAGGTAATTGCCCAGCGTGAGCATGAAGACGATGATGCAGCCGGCCGTGATGCCGGGAGCCGCGTGCGGGACGACGATGGTGCGCAGCACGGCGAAGCCGCCGGCGCCGAGGTCGTACGCGGCCTCGATCAGTGAATTGTCCAGACTCTCCAGGCTCGAGATGAGCGGTATCACCATGAAGAGGAGAGAGGTATAGATCAACCCCACCAGAATGGTCGCGTCGTGATACAGCAATTCGACCGGCACCGCCGTGATGCCCAGCTTCACCAGCAACGCCGGCAGCACGCCGGACTCGCGCAGCAGAATCATCCACCCCAAGGTGCGCACGGTCTCGCTCACCCAGAACGGAATCAAGCACAGGATGAACAGCAGCGAGCTCGCACGGCCGCGTGCGACCTTGGCGATCACCCAGGCGATCGGAAAGGCGAGCGCCAACGTCAGCAACGTGGCGATGATGGACATGAGCGCGGTGCGAACGAATACGTGCCAGTACAGAGGTTCGGCGAAGAAGGTTCTATATTGAGCCAGGCTGGCCACGTAGTGGCGGGCGCCCACCCTTTCGCGAAACGACAGCACGGCGAGATCGACGTGCGGCAGAATGACCAGTGCGCCGAGCCACAGCAGGGCGGGGGCCAGCAACAAGCCCAGGCTGAGCCTGCCCTGCCAGGACTTCGCGGCCGTGCTAGCCATCCTGTCCCGCGGCGCCCGCGCGGGCGGGAAAGCACACCGCCCGTTCCGGATCGAAGCTGAAGTGCACCGCTTCCTGGGATTTCAGATCGCTGAATTGTCCGGTCTGAGGCAGGGCGATGCGAAACTCGCGGCGCGTTCGAGTCTCCTCGAGCAGCACCGCGGAATTGGCGCCGTCGAACAGCAGACTCTGTACCTGTCCTGAATGGGACGGCTGTCCGCCGGGAAGTTCCCGGGCGTGGCGGCCGAGGCTCGCGATCTCGGGCCGCGCGAAGCCCTCGACGGCATCGCCCACGGCGATCGATCCCTGGCCGCGGGCGTGGATGACCCAGCCGTCGGCGGTGGTAATTTCCACCATGCCGCCGCTGACGGCGGATGCGCGGCCGACGATGCGATTGTTCGCGCCCACGAATCCCGCGACGAACGGCGTCTGCGGCCGGTAGTACAAATCCTGCGGCGTACCGAGCTGCTCGAAACGCCCGTGACTCATGACCCCGACCCGATCCGACAGCACCAGCGCTTCGGATTGATCGTGGGTGATATACACGAATGTCGTGCCGAAGGCGGCCTGCAACTGCTTGAGCTCGATCTTCATGTGCTCGCGCAGCTTGAGGTCGAGCGCGCCCAGCGGCTCATCGAGCAGGAGCAGGGTGGGCTCCAGCACCAAGCTGCGGGCGATGGCCACGCGTTGCCGTTGACCGCCCGATAACTCGTCGATGCGTTTGCCGGCGGACCCGTGCAGCCCCACGCGCTCGAGCATGGCGTGGCTGCGGCGCAGGCGCTCGGCGCGTGCGACTCCGCGTCGCGCCAGGCCGAACGCGACGTTCTCGCCCACCGACATCATGGGGAACAGGGCGAGCTGCTGGAACACCATGTTGACGGGCCGGCGATTGGGCGCCACGTCGCGCATGTTCTTGCCGCCGATCACGATATCCCCGCCGTCGGGCACGATGAATCCCGCGATCATGCGCAGCAGCGTGGTCTTGCCGCAGCCCGAGGGCCCCAAAATGGAGAAAAAGCTGCCTCGTTGCACCGAGAACGACAGCGCGTCGACGGCGAGGTGGTCGGCGAAGCGCTTCGTTACCGTGTCGGCGACGAGGTCCGCGCTGCTCAATCGGCCGCCTTGATCCGATCCAGTACCTTGCCCTCGATTTCCTCGAGCCCGGACGGAATCGCCGGGTACCAGTGGATGTTCTTCAATGCGCTGTCCGGAAAGGCGGCCGTGAACTGCGCCTTGAGACGCGGATCGACCAGCGGTGCGGTGTCCTTGGCGGCGGAGAAGTTGCCCACGGACTTGACGACCTTGGCGGCGTTCTCCGGACGCATGGTGAAGTTGATCCAGGCGTAGGCGGCGGCATCGTTCTTGCCGCGCGCGGGCAACGCGAACGTATCGAGCCATCCCAGCGCGCCGGAGCGCGGCACGATGAATTGAATATCGGGATTGTCGCGATTGAGCGTCCAGCCGCCGGTATCCCACATCATTGCGGCGACCACTTCGCCCGAACGGATGGCGTTCAGCAGCTGATCCTTGTTGTCGAAGAAGAATTTGAAATTCGGCTTGCACTTGATGAGCGTGGCGCCCACTTGATCCATGAGCGCGGCGTAGGCTTTCGGGTCGCCGTACAGCGCAAAGGGGTCCTTGCCGCCGGCGAAGGCGAATGCCATCAACGTCGGGCGCCGCAGCCGGACCGCGGTTTTACCTTTGAGGGCGGCATTGCACAGGTCGGGGTAGTCGGCGACCTGGGCGCGTTTGGTGTTGACGACCAGGCCATCGGTCCCCCACAGATAGGGCAGTGCGTACAGCGCACCGTCGACGGTGGCGTTGCGTTTCACGATGCCGAGAAGCGCCGGCTGGAATTCCTCGATCTTGACCTTGGCGAGGTCGATGGGTTTATAGATGCCGAATTCGCGCTGCGCCGAGGCGATCCGGTCCTGCGATGGCTGCGCGAGATCGTAACCCGCGCCGCCCGTGGCGCGCAGCTTGGAGATCATCTCCTCGTTGTTCGAGAGAGTGACCTCGACGTCGATGCCGGTTTCCTTCTTGAATGCGGCGATCAGGTCGGCGGGAACGTAATCGGCCCAGCTGATGATGCGCAGCTTCTGATCGGCGTGCGCCGCGCCGACCCGCAACAGCAAGGCCAGCACGAGCAGTGAAACGTGGACCTGCCGCATCGGGAACACCTTCTATGGCACTATGGTCGTGAACAGGTACACCGCGAAAATGACCAGCAATACCACGCCGTGCAAAATGATGGTGCGGCCGGTGCGCAGCGCCAGCATGGTCACCAGCAGCGACAGCATCAGCAGAATCATCGATTTGGTATCGATGCCCAACATGAGCTGGGAGTTCATGCCGATGGACAGCGCGCTCACCGCCGGGATGGTCAGGCCGATGCTGGCGAGTGCCGATCCCAGGGCGAGATTCAGGCTGGTCTGAAGACGATTCTGACGGGCGGCGCGCACCGCGGCGAGCCCTTCGGGCAGCAGCACGATGCCGGCAATGACGACGCCCACCAGCGCCTCGGGAGCGCCCAGCCGGGCGACCGCCGCCTCGAGATCGGGGGCGAGCTTCTTGGCCAGCAGCACCACGGCGACCAGGCATACCAACAGCAGCACGCTGCTGATCGCGGCAACGGTGTTGCTCGGGACGCCGGAACCGTGACCCCCATCGGAGACGCCATCGCCATCGTGAGCGGCCTCAACCGTGCGGCCGGCGTCGCCGTCCAGAAAGAACTGCCGATGGCCGAGCGTTTGCGTGAAGATGAACGTGCCGTACACCACCACCGACACGATGGCGATCAAAATGAGCTGCCCGGGGGAATAAAAGGGGCCGGGGGTGGTGACCGTGAAGTTCGGAAAGACCATGGTCAGCACCGCGATGGAAGCGAGGGCCACCAAGGCCGCGCTCACCCCATCCAGCGAAAAGACCTGCTCGCGATGCATGATGCCGCCCACCAGCAGGCATAGACCGATGATGCCGTTCAGAATGATCATGACCGCCGCGAATACGGTGTCGCGCGCCAGGGAGGAGGCTGCCGCGCCGCCGGCGATCATCAAGGACACGATCAACGCCACCTCGATGAGCGTCACGGCGATCGCCAGCACCAGCGTGCCGAACGGCTCGCCGACCCGATGCGCCACCACCTCGGCGTGGTGCACGGCCGCGAACACGCTGACGCCGACGCCGAGCGCGACCAGAATGACGTAGTAGCCGCCAAACCCGAAGCTCGCGCCGATCAGGATGGCCACCGCCGCCACGGGCGCGAGGAGGGTCCAAGGCCGTAAACCGGCAAGCAAGCGGCCGGGAGAATGGTGACGTTTTGTGGTCATGATTGCGCTGCCGGGACGCATCGTAACATTCCTGGCGGCCGCCTCGGCGCGGCTTTCGGGGCGTTATTTCAGGGCGTCGTGCACCAGGGCGATTCTGCGCTCGGCGCGCACCATCGTGGCCTCGCAATCCGTCGCATTCAGACCGATGCTGGCGAAGGCATTGATGCCCTGCATCGCGACCGTGCGAGGCTCCGGGTTTTTCAGTGTTTCCGCCAGCACGAGACTCACGATCAAGACGTCCGTGATCGAGGCGTCGTGTTTCCACTTGCGTTCGTAATCGCGTTGATCGCCGACGGCTTCGCACATCTGCTCGGCGAAGCCCCAGCTCTCGAGGACGGCCCTGCCGATGGGCGCCTGCCACCCTTCCAGGATGTCCAGCCACGACTGCTGATTCTTGAGATCGCCGGAGCGGCCCGCGGCCCGGGCCATGATGTACAAACTGCCGATACCGTGCAGCAGTCCGGTGAGGAACGCCATGTCGGTATGCACCTTGGTGCGCTCGGCGACGAGCTGGCTGATGGATCCAACCGCGATGCTCTTGTCCCTCAGCTTGGCCAGCGGCCGTGCGATCGACACCAGGGAAGCCTCGTGCTGCATCTGGTGAACGGCATAGGACATGGCGATGCTTTGCACCATGTGCTGTCCGATCCGAGTGACCGCCGAGCGCAGTTCGGTCAGCGGTTTTCCCGACGGGTTGAAGGCGGCGGAATTGGCGGTTTGCAGCAGCCGAGCAGCGAGCCGGGGTTCAGTTCCTACGATGGTGACAACATGCTCGGACGTGGTGTTCGGATTGGCAAGGGCCGCGCTGATGCGCAGCACCACATTGGGGAAACACGGCAGATCCACCGTGCCCTCGGACACCTCGGTGGCGAGCTGCTGCAGGAATGCCAGCGCCGCACCGCGTTCCTCGGGCGAGGCCTCCGGTACGTTGGCCTCGACCGACTGTGTGCCGGACCGATAAGTGGGGGCTGCTCGAACAGTAGTCATAATCAGGCTGCCTCCGGAGAACATGCTCGCTCATTATGAGCGTCTCGCGGGTAGTTCGGTACCCCGCAGGTTACCAGCAGGCTATCTGCGAGGGGCAGGGTGCCCACAGAGATCGCCTCTCCCGGGCACCCCGGGGTCATCCCATGGCGCCAGCGGCGCGGCAGCGCGCGTGATGCCTTAAAACGAGTAGCCTGCCGAGAGCACCCAGGCCTGCGGGCCGAACTTGATCTGCGTCGTGCGAATCACGCCGGCGGTGTCGGCGGTGATGGTGGTGTTGACCCGCGAAATCGAATAGGACGTGTACAAGTGCCAGTGGCCCGAGACGTTGTAGCCCACGCCAACGGTTCCGGCAGGCCCGATGGATGAGGTGAGCGAGAGGCGCGTCGGGCCACCGCTGGCGGCGTCGCCCTGGGCGGTGTTGTTGCGATCGTAGAAGTTCGTGTAGTTGACTCCCACACCGATGTAGGGGCGCCACTTCGAGTTGTCGCTGAGGAACTTATACTCCACCAGCAGCGTGGGCGAGAGCCAGCGGGCCGACGAAACCGTCTGGCCATTGTACGGCACCGAGCCCAATGTGGCCGGACCCCTGCCTTCGACCTTGCTCAGGGGCGGGTAGCCCAACGCGAGTTCGACATCGAACGCGGATGACACTCTGCGGACGTAGCCGGCGTACAGCGTCTCCAGATCCTTCGCCTTGAAATTGACTCCGGCGGGCACGTAGGGACCCGACAGGTCGTCCGCCTTGGAGTGGTAGAACACGCTGTAGGCGCCGAGTCGAAAGCTGTTGTTCCATACTTCGTCGTCGGCGCAAGCGGGCAACGCGCAGGACAACGCAGCGGTCGCGGCAACCGCGGTCAGCATGCTGAGTTTGAGATTCATTATTGCTGGGCTCCCACGAAAGTGCTGAAGAACGACCGGGCCGCGAGCGAGCAGAAGGGTGCGACGGCCGTGTGATAACCCTCCACGAGTTGCTGTTCGGCCGCCGCGAGCGACAGGTTGCCGCCTTCCGCGGATTGGTAAAAGGCGAGTTGCGCCGCCTGGCTGCCGATGAATCCCGCTTGGACTTGCGCGAAAGGTCCCGACGGTGCGGCATTCACATCGAGCACGGTGATGAGGCCCGCCGCGACCTGCGGACTCCAGAAGGCGGCCATGGTGCCGGTGTTCACGCTGAAGAAGACGGTGGGATCCCGGTCGCCGCCGCATAGCAGCGTGGGCACCGCCGGCGCCCAGTCGCCATTGCGCAAATCATTCGTGTAGAAATCCAGGCGCAGTCCCAGCGTCGGGGCGGTGGCGGCGAGCGGCACGCCGGCGGTGGGCATGGGTACGGCGCCGTCGGGATCGGCGACGGCATCGAGTATGTAGTCCACGCGGTAGGAATTGTTGATGAGGTAGGGCGAGCCGAATCCCGCTGCGAACAGCGGCGTGTCGGGATTGGTCGGATCGCTCGGTACAGCCAGCGCGGCGGTCAGCGCGGGCTGTCCCGGAATGACCGGCGTGGTGCTGCTGAACAAAGCCGTCTCCGGCAGCAGGCCGGTGCTGAAGATCGTGTCGATCGGCGTCGTACTCGGCAGCAGCGTGTCGATACCCGTTGCATATGTCGGCGAGTAGACGTCGCTGGGCGCCGCGTAGACATTCTGGTAGGCGTGCTGATAGCTCGTCGTGAGCAGCGGCGCGAACACGGTCGACTCCAAGTCGACCTGTCCATAGAAAATGGCGTCGCCGAAGGCTTCGAGCGCATACGGCCCCGACATCGGGGCGGTGGCGGTGACGGTGGCGCCGGCGGCTTGCAGCGCCCGTTGCGTGGCCAGCGCCACATGTCCGCCCTCGGAGTAGCCGGTGACGAACAGCTGGCCGCTGTCGGTGGTCGCGGCGCTCATCGTATGCGGCAGCGCGGTGCGCGCGGCGCTCAAGATATTCATCATCTCGCCCGACTGCTGCGCGGCATTCAAGAACGGATGGTAGCCCAGGGTCGAAATGTCGTAGCCCGCATAATTCGGCGCCACGACGATGTAGCCCTGAGCCGCGAACATGGCGGCGATCAGGGCGCCCTCGGTGTTGGTGGGATCGGTGATATCGGCGATGTTCAGGGCTTGATTGGGGTTCGTGGCATGCGCGTACAACAGCACCGGGCGGGGGCCGGAACAGCCGGCGCCGCCGGTCGGCACCATCAGGGCGCCCGACGATTCGGTGGCTTCACTCGCGCCGCCGACCGTCCAGAATTTGATGTAATAAAAGTCGACGCCGCAGGCGGGTGCGCCGGCGACCAGCAGCAGCTCCGCGCCCGCCGCGCTCGCACCCAGCTCGGCGCCCAAGGCCGCCGCGTTCAAGGAGGCGATACGAAAGGGCGGGTCGAGGGCCAGGGTGCCCGGCGTGATGCTGCTGCTGCCTGTGGAGGTTTTCGTGCTGGTGCCGCAGGCCGCGGCCAGGGTCGCGAGCAGCGCTGCGCCCAGGAATTTCAGAGTCTTCGTCATGCGTTTCTCCCGACTGCCGCCTAAACGAGACGAAGGATGTCTTTTCCCGTTATTTGGGCAGTCTACGTTGTTGTATTCGGGCCCCCAGCCCCAAGCGGCGCATTCTACGCCACCGCTTCGGTTTGCGTGCATAGCGCTAGATCGCCAGGCGACCAATCTGTGGTTTCTCCGCCTGTAACAGGGCGCCGTCACTATGCGCGGCGAGCCACGCATGGATCTGGCTGACGATGGCGAGCGCGATGCCTTCCGGCGTCACCGCACCGATATCGAGGCCCACGGGGCCACGCAGCCGAGCGCGCAGCCCCTCGGCGCCGGCGCCCACTTCTTGGAGGACCCGCTGGCGCCGCGCCGCGGGCCCCAACAGGCCGACGTTGCCCGGTGTGCCGGTTTCCGCGAGCGCCCGCAGGTACGCAACGTCCGAGGGCAGGTGGTGGCTCATGACCACGACGGCATGGCAGCGTTCGATCGGTACTGCCGCGCGCAAGTCGCGTGCGTCGGCGCGCCGCACGATAGCGCCGGGAAAGCGTTCTTGGGCCGCATACGCAGGCCGATGGTCCACCACGCATACCTGCCAACCGAGCGCGACGGCGGCGCGGACCACGGGCTGCGCGTCGGGGCCGCCGCCGCAGATCAATAGGCTCGGCGACGGCGCCAGGAACTGCACGAAGGCGCGGTTGCGCCGTCCCCCAGCCTCGAAGTCGACGATGTGCGAGGCCCGCTCGTGCAGCGCCCGCTCGGCAGCCAGCGTCAAATAGGGCGGCAGCGTGGCGTTTCCGGCATAGGTTCCGAGCGCGAGATCCGAGGATTCGTGGACGGCAACCAAGGACGTGGCGCGGCCGGCGTTGCCCGCGCGGCCGGCAGCGGCGAGCGCCGTCGCCGCAGGGCTGCCGTCGCCGGCGGGTTCCAACAGCACCCGCATGGCGCCCTCGCAGCCGGCGCCGCTTCCGAAGAGAATGTCGTCGGGGCCGCGCATGTCGTACTCGATTGCGCGCGGCACGCCGCTGTCGAGCACGGCTCGAGCATGGATGCCCAGATCGGCCTCGAGACATCCGCCGCTGAGCAGGCCGTAGCAGCTGCCGTCGCCCATGATGAGCATGCGCGCGCCGGGTTTGCGGTAAGTGGAACCGGCGGTGGCTACCACCGTCGCCAGCACTCTCGCGCCGCCATCTCGCGGAGCGTGTTCCAGCAGGGATTCGAGGCTCGTATCGAGCCGAACGTCGAGCTGCTCTTGCCTGGGCATACGGCAGTATAATTGCCATTCTGGGTGGAAGTGGTCAAAATTCATCCGCATGATCGTAACGCCGGATACCCGCAAGCTCTATCAGCAAGTCGCGAGCACGATTATGGCGTCCATCATGTCGGGCAAATACAAGGCCGGCGAGCGTCTGCCTTCGGAGCGGGATCTGGCGGCGACGTTCAAGGTCAGCCGGCCCACGATTCGCGAGGCCATGATCTCGCTCGAGATTCGCGGCTTGGCGGAGGCGCGGCACGGCTCCGGAATTTACGTGACGGACAAGCCGCCGACGCTCGAGGGCGGCGGAGATCTGGATATCGGCGCGTTCGAACTGACCGAGGCTCGGCGGTTGTTCGAAGGCGAGGCCGCGGCCCTGGCGGCAACCACCATCAGCGATGACCGGTTGGAAGAACTGGAGCGAATCGTCGCCGAGATGGTCGATGAGAATGCGCGCAAACAGCCCGAATGGACCGCGGACAAGCGTTTCCATATCGCGATCGCGCGCGCCACGCGCAATACCGCGATCGCCACGGTCATCGAGAATCTATTGGACGTGCGTCACAAATCGCCGCTCTGCGTCTACATGCTGGAGCGCGCCCGGCGCGTCGGCGTCCAGCCGCGCGTGAGCGAGCATCGCCGCATCGTCGACGCGCTGCGCAAGCACGATCCGAAGGCCGCGCGCAATGCGATGCGCGATCATCTGGCCCGGGTCATCGAGGATTTGCTGGAGGCGACCGAGCCGGATGCGCTCGAGGGTACGCGGGCCAAGACGGCCAAGCGACGCCACGAATACACGCGCAGGCTGGCCATCTGAAACGCTGCGCAATGGCGGTTCCGGGGGCCGGTCGAAGAGGAGGACATGCTGGCGGCATTCGCTGCGGGGCGCGCCTGACCGGTGCTACAGTGGCTGCATGATGCAGCCGAGAGGTTCGCGGGAGCACAGCGCGGGAGAACTTCTTGACGCGAATCGCGATTATTACGATTCGTTGTGGTCGGGCGCACGGCTGGTCGAGCCGCAGCGCTTCAATACCTGGCCGCTCGTGCAATCGCTGTTGCCGCCGGGCGGCCGGCAGCTCGAGGTGGCGCCGGGCCTCAGACCGCGATTGCCGCTGGAGCACACGCAATTCGTGGACATCAGCGAGCCGGCGCTCGCCAAGCTCAAGGTGCGCGGCGCCTCGGTCACCCTGAGCCAGGTGACCTCGCTGCCGTTCGCCAGTCATGGCTTCGATCTGGTGTGCGCGCTGGATATCGTCGAGCACGTCGAGGACGACGAGGGCGCGCTGTCGGAGATCTCGCGGGTGGCGACGGAAGGCGCCACCGTGTTGCTGTCCGTGCCGCTGCATCCGTCGCGCTGGACGCCGTTCGACGACTTCGTCGGACATCGGCGCCGCTACGAACCCGACGATTTGCGGGCGAAGCTCAAGCGGCACCGGTTGGTCGTGCAACGCAGCGCCGTGTTCGGCATGCAGCCGAAGTCCTCGCGTCTGTTGGACCTGGGGATGTGGTGGCTCGTCAATCACCGCGAACGGGCGTTGTGGTGGTACAACCGCGCTTTCATGCCGCTGGGGTTGCGGTTTCAGAAAAGCCTGGATCTGCACGGCGGCATGATCGCGACCGATGCTGTCGATGAGATATTCATGGTATGCCGCAAGCAACCGGCTGCCTAGCGTCGAGCGGAACGGCCGTGTCAGCATCGGCCGTGTCAGCGAAGACTGACATGCAATCGCAGCTTTATCCGGCCTGGCGGGGTCATCGATTGGCTAAGCTCGACGTTTAACCCACAGGCGAAGCGACCCCCACAATGGCCTTGCCCCGCTACGCCTCCAAAGGCGCGATCAGCTTTCTCGGACGATATGTGCGGCGGCGGCTTCTCAGCCACACCATCGTGCTCGTGGCCGTGTTGGCGGCCGTGGGGTGTGCGGTCGCTTCGCAATACGCGGTCAAGCACTTGGTCGACGTGCTCGGCACGCACGATCCTGCCTCGCGGGTGTTATGGGGCGCCGTCGGTTTATTGCTCGGGTTGGTTGCAGGGGACAACCTGTTGTGGCGGCTGGCGGGCTGGGTGTCGACGCACGCGTTCGTGGCGGTGGGCGGCGACATGCGTCTCGAGCTTTTCGATCATTTGTCGGGGCAGGGCACGCGCTATTTCGTCGAGCGCTTCCCCGGCGCGCTGGCCGGACGCATCACCGCGGCGGCGAATGCGGCTTGGACCATCGAGAATTCCCTGACCTGGTCCACGATTCCACCCGGCACCGCCGTGATTGCCAGCATTCTGGTGCTGGGCACCATCAACTGGCACCTGACCGTGGTGCTCATCGTGGTGGTGACGATCTTGGGCGCCATCATCGCGTGGCTGGCGTCGCACGGACGCGAGCTGCATCAGAGCTTCGCCGGGCACGCCGCGCACGTGAGCGGCGATCTCACCGATGTGGTCAGCAACATCGGCTTGGTCCGTGCCTTTGGCGCCGCGCGGCGCGAGCAGGAGCGCCTGAGCGTCAAGATCGAGGACGAAATGCAGGCGCAGCGCGCGAGCCTGCGCTCGCTCGAACGGCTGCGCTTGTTCCATGCGTTCACCGTCTTTGCGGTGACCGCCGGGGTGTTGGTCTGGTCGGTGGAACTTTGGCGCCGCGGCGAGATTTCGACCGGCGACGTGGTGCTGACCACCACGCTCGGCTTCACCGTACTGCATGCGTCGCGCGATTTCGCCATGGCGCTGGTCGATATGGTGCAGCAGTTCGCCAAGCTCGGCGAGGCGGTTCAGGTGCTCGGTCTTCCGCACGAAATGCAGGACGCGCCCGACGCCAAGCCGCTGATCGTCACGGGCGGCGCCATCAGCTTCCGCGGCGTCAACTTCAGTTATCCGAGCGGCCAGAACGTGCTCGCCGACTTCATGCTGGACGTACCCGCCGGTCAGAAGATCGGTCTCGTGGGGCGATCCGGTGCGGGCAAGTCCACCATCATCGCGCTGCTGCAGCGCCTGTACGATCCCGTCGCGGGTCAGGTGTCGATCGACGGACAGAACATCGCCGACGTAACCCAGGTGAGTCTGCGCAGTTCGATCGCGGTGGTGCAGCAGGATATTTCGCTGTTCCATCGCTCGCTGCTGGAGAATCTGCGCTACGGCAGGCCCGAGGCCACCGACGAGGAGGTGTTCCGGGCCGTGGAGGCGGCGAAGTGCACGGAATTCATCAACCGCTTGCCGGAGGGATTCGACACGTTGGTGGGCGAGCGCGGCATGAAACTGTCCGGCGGCCAGCGCCAGCGATTGGCGATTGCGCGCGCCTTCTTGATGAATGCGCCCATCGTGCTGCTGGATGAAGCCACCTCCGCTCTGGACACCGAATCCGAACAGTCCATTCAAGAAGCACTGTCGCGGTTGTTCAAGGGACGCACCGTGATCGCGATCGCTCACCGCCTCTCGACGCTCGACGCCTTCGATAGAGTGGTGGTGCTCGACCGCGGCCGCATCGTCGAGGACGGGCCGCCGCGCCGCTTGATGCAGACCAAGGGGGTCTACAGCCGCATGTACGGCCGTCAGGTGAGAGTCAGTACGGAGCCGGTGCCATGAAGCGGTCGCCGCGCAACAGCTGGCTCATGGTCGCGATGACTTGTCTGTGGGCATTGGCCGGATGCAGCAGCATGCGCGGCGCCGGGCGCACGGCCGAATCATCGAGTTCGCCGCCGCCCGCGGCACCCGAGGCGCCGCCGGTACCGGCGCCCGCGCAGAGCGAGAGCGAGCCCAGCAGTGCGCCGCCTGCGGTCGACGCCGCCGCGCCTGCCTGTACGTGCGTCGAAGCAAAGACCAAACCAAAGCCGAAGCCCAGGCTGAAGCTCGTGCACAAGGAGGAGCCGCCGCAGCTGCCCACTGCGCCGGCGGTGGTCGATACACCGCCCGGGGGCGCGGTCGACGCCCAGGTCAGACCCATGAGTGCGTCGGTGATGTCCATACTCGGGAAACGGGTCAAGGGACCGACCGGCGAGGATCTGGGGCACGTGGTCGACGTGCTCGCCGACTCGAGCGGGCGCGTGCGCGTCGCGATCATCGATTTCGGCGGCTTCCTCGGCGTGGGCAATCACCGGATCGCCGTCGACTGGCCGCTATTGCGCTTCAACCCCGGCCGCGATCCTTTCTTGACGCTGAGTCTGAGCCGCGAGAAGCTCGGCGCGGCGCCGGAATACAAGGAAGGCGCGCATCCGCAGACGTTGATGGAACCACCGGCCCCCGCGTCCACCGCGCCTGCCCCGCCGGCCGAACAAAACAAGAAGTGATCCCGTGCGTGCCGCGGCCGACAATGAGAGTTCGGCTAACCCACCCCCGGCAAGTGCCGGCCGCGGTCTGGATTGGTTCAATCTGTTCGTGGCCAACATCCAGACCGGCTTCGGGCCGTTCATCGCGGTCTATCTCAGCAGCCAGAGCTGGACACAGACTTCGATAGGGCTGGCGCTCAGCATCGGCACGGTCAGTTCGATGGCGAGCCAGGTCCCCGCCGGCGCACTGGTCGATCTCATGCCGAACAAGACGCGGGTGGCGGCATTCAGTGTGCTGGTCTTTACGGTCAGCGCCCTGATGTTCGCGATTCATCCGATTCCGCTGTTCGTGTATCTGGCCGAAATCCTGCACGGCATCTCGAGCTGCACCCTGAGCCCCGCCATCGCCGCGATGAGCCTGGTGCTGGCGGGGCGCTTTGGCATGGGGCTGCGGCTGGGGCGCAACGCGCGCTATGCCGCGATCGGCAACGGCGTTGGCGCGGCATTGATGGGGGCATGTGGCCAGTACATATCCGAACGGGCCGTATTCTTTTTGACGGCCGGCCTGACGTTGCCCGCGATATTCATGTTGATGCCGTTGCGACGGGTCGCAGTCGCAGGCGCCGAGTTGCGGCCGCCGCCGCGCAAGGCGGGCAGCCGCGGCAGCTATTTTCAAGTTCTCGCGGATCGCCGTCTATTGATTTTCTGCGCGTGCGCCATGCTGTTCACTTTCGCGAATGCACCGATGTTGATGCTCATCAGCGGCACGCTGACGGCGAAGGGCTCCAATCCCAGTCTGCTCATCGCCGCCTGCATCGTATTGCCGCAGATCATCGTGGCGTTCGCGTCGCCTGCCGTGGGCCGGTTTGCGGAACAGTACGGACGCCGCATCATCTTGATGGTCGGCTTCAGCATGTTGCCGCTGCGCTGCCTGCTGTTCGCCTCGACCCAGAATCCGACGCTGCTGGTTGCCGTTCAAGTGTTCGACGGCATCGCCGGCGCTTGCTTCGGCATCATGGTGCCGCTGATCGTGAGCGACGTCGCCGGCGGCACGGGGCATTTCAATTTGTCGCTCGGCGCCGTCGGCTTCGGTATCGGCATCGGCAGTACCTTGAGCACGCCCGCGGCGGGATGGCTGGCCGATCATTTTGGTACTCGAATGGCGTTCTTCGCCCTGATGGGGATCGGGCTGCTCGCCGTGCTGGTGGTGGCATTCGCCATGCCGGAGACTCGCCCGACGCGGGACGAGCAGCGCGTCGACGAGTTCGAACCTCGAGCGGGGCCAGAGCACGAGGCGGACCACGATCCAGAGCTAGACCTTGCTTCCGAGCGCGAGCTGGCGCCCGCCGCGGCCCATGATCCAGAACCAGAACCAGACCCAGACCCTGCCTCCGAGCCGGAGCTGGACCCCGAGCCTGAGGCCACCGCGCCGCTCAAGGACACGGCACCACCAAAGCCGCCGGCGCGCCGCCACGCCTGACGGGAACGCCGCCCACTGGTTAATACCTGACCACCACCACGACATCGCCTTCGCGCCGCGTCACCGTTACCGCGACGTCGTTGCCGTGACGGTGCAGCAGCACGTCGACCGAGCCGCCGGTGAGGCGCAAATTTCGCAGGTGGACATGGTCCAGGAACTCGGGCAGCACGGGTCGGTAGAAGGCGACTTCGCGGCTGCCGTCGAACAATTCCAGTCCGAGCGTGGCCTGCAGCACGCATAGGGTGGTGGCGCTGGCCCAGGCTTGCGGAGAGCATGCCACCGGATATTGAGTGGGTGCGTTGTGCTGGCGCCGCAAGAATCCGCAGAACAATTCGGGCAACCGGCGCAGATCCATGTACGACGCTGCATCGAACAGAGCGCCGAACACCTGCGCTGCCGCGTGCTTGTGGCCATAGCGCGCCATGCCCATCGCGATCAAGCCGTTGTCGTGCGGCCAGACCGAGCCGTTGTGATAGGACATCGGATTGTAGCGCGCGGCCGACATCGCGACCGTGCGAATGCCCCAGCCGCTGAACATGGCCGGCGTGAGCAGCGTGTCGGTCACACGCTGAGCATGTTCCGGCGACGCGATGCCGGTGAGCAGTACCTGGCCCGCATTCGAGGACACCACGCGGCAGGGTTGCTTGGCCCCGTCGAGGGCCAGCGCATAAGTCGACAGATCCTCGAGCCAGAATTTCTGCTCGAACTGCTGGCGCAGCGCAACCGCCTGGGCTTGAAGACTCGATGCAAGGTCGTGGTGCCCCAGGGCAGCCGCCATCAGCGCCCCGTGGCGCTTGGCACCGTAGACATAGGCCTGCACTTCGCAGAGTGCGATCGGCCCTTCCGCAGTGCGGCCGTCGCTGTGGAATATCGCGTCGTGCGAATCCTTCCAGCCTTGGTTGGCCAGGCCCTCCTTGGTCTGCCGGTAATACTCCACGAAGCCGTCGCCGTCTCGGTCGCCGTATATATCGATCCAGCGCAGCGCGGCCTGCGCGTTCGGCCAGAGCGCCCGCACCGTGTCGATGTCGCCGGTGCGCACGAAGTACTCGCCGAGCAGCAGAACGAACAGCGGCGTCGAGTCGACGCTGCCGTAGTAGCGGCCGAAAGGCACTTCGCGCAGGTTGGCCATTTCGCCGTGGCGCATTTCGTGCAGAATTTTTCCGGGCTCGGCGTCCCGTACCGACTCGACCGCCGTCGCCTGGGTCGATGCCAGGAAGCCGAGCACTCCTTTCGCGATGCTCGGATCCACCCAAAGGGTCATGAGCGCCGTGATGATGCCGTCGCGGCCGAAAGGCGTGCTGAACCAGGGCGTGCCGGCGTAAGGATAGTGGCCTTGCGGCGTGTCGGTGATGAGCATGTACAAATCGGACACGGAGCGGCGTACGATTTCGTTGAACACGGAGTTCGAGCTGTCGACGCTTGCGGCGCGCGAACTCGATTCGCGCAGCGCGTGACGGGCCGCGCGCATCTGCCGGTAAAAGTTCCGGCCGCTCCATTCCAGAGCATCGTCGGCGATGCCGTACCGCACGAAGATGCGGCGGGTCTCGCGCGGCTTCAAGGCCAATTCGTAGGCGGCGCGCCCGGTGGTCAGGGTCTTCGGCGCCGGCGCGAACGTCAAGCCGGTCGCGCGCTCGATCCGGTCGAGTCCTTCGTAGCGCAGCAGCACGCCGTGATCGCTGGTGAGTTCGGCGCTCGATTCCCCGTGCGCGGTGCGGTGTTCACCGCGTACCTCGAACAAATCGGCAAAGTCGGATGCGAATCGGAACGTCAGCCGCACGTGCAGTGCGGCATCGCTGAAATTTCGCACCAGCAGCCGCTCATAGCATGCGCCGCTCCAGACGAATTTTGTCCGGTGCAGGTGCAACTGCTCGCGGCGCAGTGCGATCTGGCCATCGACCAGCAAGTCCGGATTGCTGAGGTCGGCGCTGAAGACCGCGTTGTCATCTTGCGTCATCGAACTCAACAGGAGCGGGCGTGCATCCTCGAGCAGCAATTGGAATTGCGACAGGATGCGGGTATCGCGATGGTAGAGACCTTCAGAATTGCCGAGTTCGCCGCCAATGTCGCCGCGTTGATCGAACACGGCGAACGTGTCGCCGTGCTTGAGCGTGCGGGTCCGCCGCTCCTGCAGATTGGCGCTGGCTGAAATCGCGTACTGCGGCGCCGAGGCGTCGTCCACGCTATGTGCCGGCGAGTCGGTTTTGAGCATATCGGTGTCGACCAAAGTGGATGTATTCACGCACGCCCCTGTGTCAGTTCAGTTGTAAATATTGCATCGCTTATAGCACTGGTACGACACGACGTTGACCGAATGCCGACGCCACACGCCGCTGTTAGAGTCCCCTGGCACTCGGCGGTTCCATCATGCGCCAATCAGCGGAACTCAACGCATGGCGGCGCGTCATACTGAGTAGAATAACTCCTCACCGGGACGGAAAGGCAGTATGAAAATCGCCCAGGTAGCACCGCTGACGGAAGCCGTGCCGCCGAAACTCTATGGCGGCACCGAACGTGTCGTCGCTTATCTGACAGACGCATTGGTCGAACTCGGACACGATGTGACGCTGTTTGCTTCTGGCGACAGCAATACCAAGGCGAAGCTCGACGCCATCTGGCCGCGCGCGTTGCGGCTCGACCCGAGCGTGAAGGATTATTTCGTGCCGCTCTTCATGGAACTCGAGAGGGTGGGGCGGCGGGCGCACGAATTCGACGTGATCCACGCGCACCTGGATTATTTCGGCTACCCGCTGCTGCGCGGGCTCGGCGTGCCGTCGATCACCACGTTGCACGGTCGGCTCGATCTGCCGGAGCTGCAGCCTCTATATGGCGTATACGGCGACATGCCGGTGGTCTCCATCTCCGATTCGCAGCGCGCACCGCTGCCGCAGGCGAATTACATTGCCACGGTGTTGCACGGCCTGCCCCAGGATTTGCTGCAAAAGGGTCCGGGCACCGGCGGATACTTGGCGTTCCTCGGGCGCATTTCGCCGGAGAAGGCGCCCGACGCGGCGATCCGCATCGCCGCCAAGGCGGGCATGAAGATCAAGATCGCCGCGAAGGTCGACAAAGTCGATGAGGAATATTACAAGACGACGGTCGAACCGTTGCTGCCGCAGGGCGACATCGAATTCATCGGCGAGATCGCCGAGCATCAGAAATCCGAGTTCCTGGGCAACGCCGCGGCGCTGGTCTTCCCGATCGCATGGCGCGAGCCGTTCGGACTGGTGATGATCGAAGCCATGGCCTGCGGTACGCCGGTGATCGCGTTCAACAACGGGTCGGTTCCGGAAGTGTTGGAGGACGGGCTCACCGGCTTCATCGTCGACGACGAGGAACAGGCGATCGCGGCGGTGGCGAAGATCGGCAGCCTCGATCGAGATAGAATTCGCGCCGAATTCGACCGCAGGTTCACCGCCCATCACATGGCCCGGAATTATCTCAAGCTGTATTCGCGCCTGGCGAAGACGCAGCGCACCGGGACGAATTCCTGACTCGTTCCCGAGCGGCGGGACCTTGCAGGAGGGAGGTTAGAGCCCCGGCGGGTTCGCTGTTAACATGGGAGCATGCTAGAGACTCCTCTTTCCGGGCCCGAATCGATCGACGCGCGGGTGCGCCGGCTGGGCGGCGCATTCGGAAATAGTTACGGGCTGCTGCCGCCGCAATTCGCCACCCGGGTGGATCCGACCGCGGTCGCGCAGCCGCGTTTGATTAAATTCAATCGGGCGCTCGCGGCCGAGCTCTTGCTCGATGTCGAGGGGCTGGACGATGCCGCCCTTGCCGCCGTCTTTTCCGGAAACCGCGTCCTGCCGGGCACGCAGCCCATTGCAATGGCGTATGCCGGGCATCAATTCGGACAATTCGTGCCGCAGCTGGGCGATGGCCGCGCCCTCCTTCTGGGGGATGTGCGGGACCGCTTCGGCAAGCGGCGCGACATCCAGCTCAAGGGCGCCGGGCGCACGCCGTATTCGCGCAGCGGCGACGGCCGCGCGGTGCTGGGCCCGGTGCTGCGCGAGTACCTGGTCAGCGAGGCCATGCATGCCCTGGGAATTTCCGCCACGCGCGCGCTCGCCGCGGTCGCGACCGGCGAGGCGGTGTTTCGGGAGGGACGCGTGCCCGGCGCCATCTTGACGCGGGTCGCGGCAAGCCACGTGCGCGTCGGCACCTTCCAGTATTTTGCCGCGCGGGGCGACGTCGAGGCGACGCGGCGGCTGGCCGACTTCGCCATCGAGCGTCACCATCCCGAGGCGGGCACAGCCGCCAATCCGTACCTGGAGCTGCTGCGCTTCGTGGTGCGGCGCCAGGCACGATTGATCGCCGGCTGGATGAACGTGGGCTTCATTCACGGGGTGATGAACACCGACAACATGGCGATCTCGGGCGAGACCATCGATTTCGGGCCCTGCGCCTTCATGGACGCGTATGACCCGGCGACGGTATTCAGTTCCATCGATCATCGCGGCCGTTACGCCTACGTCAACCAGCCGGCGGCAGCGCAATGGAATCTGGCGCGCTTCGCAGAGACCGTGCTGCCTCTCATCGATACGTCGAGCGAGCACGCCATCGCGCTTGCCACCGAGGCGATCAGCGAATTCCCAGCGGAGTTCGACGCGTATCGGCTCGACGGCATGCGCCGTAAACTCGGTTTGTTCACGGAAGAAGAGGGCGACGCCGCGCTCGGCAGGGGGTTGCTGGACGTGATGCACGAGAATAGGGCGGATTTCACGCGTACGTTCCGGGCGCTGTGTGCCGCCGCGGAAGGCGACGCCGGCGATACGGCGCTCTACGAGTCGCTTACCGGGCAGGCGGCGGTTCGAGACTGGCTTGCGGCGTGGCGCTCGCGGCTGTCGCGTGAGCCGCAGCCCGCCAGCGAACACGCGGCGTTCATGCGCCTGGTCAATCCCGTCTTCATTCCGCGCAATCATCGTATCGAACAGGCGATCGTGGCGGCCGAGCGCGACGACTTTGCGCCGTTCGAGGAATTATCCCTGGTGTTGTCGCGCCCCTACGAGGCACAGCCGGACTTCGCAGCCTATGCGAATCCGCCGCAGCCCGATGAGCGCGTATTGCAGACCTTTTGTGGTACCTGAACGATGAACGATGACACGGTGGAACGTATCCAAACCAAGATCGCGTTCCTGGAACGTGCGAACACCGACTTGAGCGACGTGGTGTTCCGCCAGCAGCAGGAAATTCGGGCGCTCGGTGCGCGCATCAAAGACGTGGCCGAACGCCTCGAGACGGCTCAGTCCGAGGAGCGCACACGGGCGCCCGAAGACGAGCGGCCGCCTCACTATTGACCGGTACCGAGCGCAATGCCTTCCGAGATCGCGAAACCCTATTGGCAGGACGGCTGGTCGGCCGGCCTGCCGGAGATTTCGCTGCCCACGAGCGTCGACGTACTGATCGTCGGCGCGGGCTATACGGGACTGTCCGCGGCGCGCGAGACCGCGAAGGCGGGCGCCGCGACTTTGGTGTTGGATGCCGCGGCGATCGGCGCGGGGTGCTCCGGACGCAATGGCGGCCAGGTGGCGTACAGCATCAAGCCGTCGCTCGCGACGCTCACGGCGCGTCACGGCAGCGCGCGCGCGTACGCGATTTGTCGCGAGGGTTTCTCGGCCATGGCGTATCTGCGCGCGCTGGCGACCGACGCGGGCGTCGATTGCGATTGGCGTGCCCACGGCTGTTTCTTCGGCGCTCACACGGCGCGGCATTTCGCGGCGCTCGCGCGGGAGGCCGAGCATCAGCCGGCAGGCCTCGAGCAACGAATCTCCGTGGTCGGGCCCGCGGACCAGCGCAGCGAGATTGCCAGCGATTTCTATCATGGCGGCCTCGTGTATCACGACGATGCCGCGGTCGATCCCATGCGCATGTTGCTGGGCCTATTGCGGCGCGCCCAAACGAGCGGGGCGGCGGTCGTGGAGCACTGTCCCGTCAAATCCTTGACGCGGTTGCGGGAGGGATTCGAGATCGCGACGCCACGCGGCGTGGTTCGCGCGGCCAAGGTGTTGCTGGCGACGAACGGTCATTCGGGGCCGCTGTCCTCGTGGCATCGGCGGCGCGTGATTCCGATCGGCAGCTATCAGATCGCAACCGAGCCGCTGGGATGCGACCGGGTGCGGGAACTCATTCCGCATGCCCGCAATATCGTCGATACACGGCGCGTGGTCGTGTACTACCGTCCCTCTGCCGATGGCGAACGCATCATTTTCGGCGGCCGGGCCGCGCTGGCGGAGACCAATGCCCACGCGTGCGTGCCGCGGCTGCGAGCCATGCTCACGCAAGTGTTCCCGCAACTGCGGTCGGTGGCGATTACCCATGCTTGGACGGGATGGGTTGCCTACACCTTCGATACGCTGCCTCACCTCGGTCAGAAGGACGGGCTTTATCATTGCATGGGGTACTGCGGCCAGGGTGTGCCGCTCGCGCCTTATTTCGGGTGCCGCGTCGGACAGCAAATGGTGGGACTCGCGGAGGGCCGGACTGCTCTGGATGACCTGCCGTTTCCGTCGCGGCCCTACTACCAAGGAGTGCCGTGGTTCCTGGCGCCGTCGGTGTTCGCGTACCGCACCCTGGACCGGCTCGGCTGGTAACGGTGTGGCGGCGGCGGGCGATCGAGGATCTGACCGTGGCGTCCGCATGAAACACGGCTGGCGCCTGCCCGCCGGGCTTGCATTTCCTGCGATCGCATGGCTGCTGTCGGCACCCGCGATGCCGGTCGTGGCGTCCGGCATCGCGGCGCAAGACGGGGTCAAATTGCAGGGGCGTTGGCTGATTTCCGAGCAGGCCGCGGAAGCGACCTACGCGGGCTCCAAAGTTCTATTGAGCTTTTCCGGTTCGTCGAGCGTGGCGGCCGATATCACCGTCTCGAACACCCAGCGCAATCGCCAGGATCTGTACATCGCGGTGACCGTGGACGGCGGCAAGCCGGTGCGTGTCGGTCTCTCGCCCGGTGCGCATCCCGATCTGGTGCTGGCAAGCGGCTTGTCCCCGGGCGGTCACGTGGTGGCGGTACGCAAAGAAGGCGAACCATATTTCGGCGTATTGCGGTTCGCCAATCCCCGGCTCGATCGCAACGGCAGTTGGCGCACCATCGTCGATGACCGTCCCATCGTCGAAGTCATCGGGGACAGCGATGCGACGGGAATCTGCGCGCTCGGTCCCGACAGTCCGGCAGTCGCGGTCAGTCTGTACCGGGCAGAGTGGGCTTCCGAGACATCCTCGTGGGTGGGTTTGCTGGAGGCGGGGCTTGCCGGTGTCGGGCATCCGGTGGACATGGTGGATCTCGCCATTTCCGGATCGACCGCCAAGGAGGAGGCGGGCGCCTACGATTTCACCGCCTACTCCTACAGCAATGCGAGGTTTGCGGAATACCCGAAGCCGGGCCGAGCGCATGCGTCGCTGGTGTTACTGTGGGGCGGCGCGAACGACCTCAATGCCGGCGGGGACGGCGCGCGGAGCGGCGCGGTGAGCCGCGCCACCTTGAGCGTCTTTCAGCAAGGAATCTACGATCAACTGCACAAAATCCTGGCGCGAAATCCCGGCGTGAAAATCGTCTTGCTCAACTACCTCGACCCCACCATCCCGGACTGGCGGCCGGCCTATGCGCAGGTGATGGGCCTGTTTTCCGCGGCCGAGCAGAGTCAAATGTTCGTGCTCGCGGTCCGCGACCCGAAGAACTTGGCGGACGCATGCGACGTCGACCCCAAGGGCCATCCCAACCTGTCGATGCACACTACGTGGGCTGCGCAGATTCTCACCTGGATGATGTCGGACGGGACGTTGCAGCGACTGGGGTTTCCGGCGGGCGAGCAGTGGGACGAGGAGTGAGCGCCAAGCGCGAGCCGCTGCTCAAGAAATCGTCCGCATTGCCGACATCAGTCCGAGGGTGAACCGATGCGCGCTTTAGTATTCCTGGCCGCGGGCCTCCTCGGCATTGCCGCGTGGGCGGGGCTGCGGCGCTCCAGGGCGTCGCCGAGCACATCGCAGCGCATGCCCGCGGGCGCCGCCGATGAGGTGGCCCTCGTCGATCAGCCGCTCGATCCCGTTCGAGTCGAGACGTCGAATCGCGCCGCCACAGAGCGGCTCTGGGTGCTCGCTTTCACCGCACCCTCGCAGTCCCAGGCCTCCGACGTCGTGAACCGGCGCGTCCGGGACAACGTCGTGGCCATGCTCCAAGTCGATATCTTGGACCCGAAATACTTCCCGCGCCGCCCCGCCTTGATGCCGCAATTGATGCAGGCGGTCAACGACCCTCGCGCCGCCGCCGAGAAACTCTCGCGCATCGTCTCGCACGATCCGGTGTTGACGTCCGATGTGTTGCGGCTAGCGAATTCCGGTCTCTATCGAATGTCGCCGGCTCCCATCGAAACCATTCAACGCGCCATCGTGGTGTGCGGTGTGGACGCCCTGCGGGGCATGCTGGCAGCGGCCATGCTGCGGCCGGTCTTCAAGGCGACGAGCAAGAATTTTCCTCGGTTGCCCCGCATGCTGTGGGAGCGCACCGAACGCGCGGCTCGAGCGGCCGAGCTTTACGCCGCGGCGATCGATCCGGCGGATCGATTCGAGGCTCAGCTGGCGGTGCTCTTGAACGCCTTGGGTCCGTTGGTGGTCTACAGCGCGGCGCTCGACGTGTATTCGCGCAATCCGCATTTCCCGCCGAGCGCCGATCTTTGCGTCGAACTCATCAGCGAGTGGGCGCCGCGGATGTCGCGACACATCGCACGCGACTGGCAGACCTCCCCGCGGCTGTTGGCCGCGCTCGAGCAGTCGCCGGCTGAGCCGCTCTATGTCGCGCGCGAGGTGGGCGAACTGTTCGGCACCTTGTCGCTTCTGGAATCGCAGACGGTGATCGCGCGCGACGAGCGTCTCGAGCTCTTGACCGAAGCGGGTCTGCCGCTCGATCTCTCGAGCAACATCTGGGCCGGACTCACCGGCAGTGCGTGAGACGGCTATAATACACAGCCATGCCTTCCCATCCCCTCAAGCTGATTTCCTCGATGGCGCCCCGCGAGCTGTTGGCAGAGCTGGCATCGCGCTATCAGCGCGCCTCCGCGCAGGCCGTGGCGACCGAGGCGGCGGGCGGTGTGGATGTCGCCAAGCGCGTGCAGGCCGGAGAAGCCGTGGACGTCGTGGTGCTGGCGAGCGATGCCATCGATAGGCTGATGGCGGGAAGCCGGCTGATCGCCGGCAGCCGCGTGGATCTGTTCAGATCGCCTATCGCCGCGGCGGTGAAGGCCGGAAATGTCGCGCCGGATCTGTCGACGGAAGAGACGACCCGGGATGCCGTGCTGGCGGCGAAGAGCCTGAGTTTCTCGTCGGGTCCGAGCGGAGTGTATCTGGAGAAAATGTTCGAGCGGTGGGGCATTCTCGATACGATCCGCAGCCGCATCGTGGTGCCTCCCCCCGGCGTCCCCGTAGGCTCGTTGGTTGCCGACGGCAGCGTCGAGCTAGGCTTTCAGCAATTGAGCGAACTTGCGAACCTCGCGGGCATCGCGGTGGTCGGACCGCTGCCGCCAGGCATTCAAAGCATCACGACTTTTTCCGGGGCTATTGCCGCGCGCTGCGACATGCCCGAAGCCGCGCGGGCGTTGCTCGCTTTCATGGCGTCCCCGGACGCATCGGCCGTCAAGCAGCGCCATGGCATGGACGCCGCTTAAGTCCGCCATGAACAGGCGGCATTCGCCGCCCGGGCAAGAACGATCGAGGCCTGGGGCGGCGCCGCCAGGTTCAACGATCGCGGGACGCCAGCACGCTCGAGAACATGAATTTCCTGAACACCTTGAGCGGTACGGCGCTGCGCTCGGCCTTGGCCCGCAAGGTGGCCCCTTGAAACGAGGAGACGAAGAAATCGGCCAGCGGACCGCATTCGGTGGACGCGGGTAGATCGCCGGCTTTCACGGCGGCCCGCAACGCGTAGGCCACGGCCTGCTTCAATTCCTCGAAGATCTCGATCAGCCGCTTGCGGATGAGTTCACTATGCTCGCTCGCCTCCACGCTGAAGTTGCCGATCAGGCACCCGTAGCGCATGTCGGAGTCGCCGAGCGCGTGCTCCGCGGAGTCCACATAGGCCTGCAATCGCTTCATGGGTGCCAGGGCGTCGTTGCGCAGCGTATCGCCGATGTGGGCGCGGGTCCGGGCGAAATAGCGCTCCAGTATTTCGAGCGCGAACGCTTCCTTCGAGACGAAATGATTCGTGAAGGAACCCTGCGGCACGCCGGCGGCCTTGACGATGTCTCGCACGCTCGCTCCCGCATAGCCACGCTCGTGCACCACCCGCAGGCCCTCGCTCAGTATCTGCTCCCTATGTGAATGCTTGGCCATGCATCAAACGGCGGCGGC
Organism: Gammaproteobacteria bacterium; assembly: GCA_003134045.1. Lineage (GTDB taxonomy): Bacteria > Pseudomonadota > Gammaproteobacteria > Steroidobacterales > Steroidobacteraceae > Bog-1198. The sequence goes on along the minus strand of PLAH01000126.1, from coordinate 9,678 downwards.
CGGCGAAATCTCGATCGAATCGACGCGATCCGGGTAGAACGCGAGATGATCCTTGATCGCCGCGACGGCGGGGTAGGGGGATTCATACGTCCAGACGCTATTGACCGACCGTTCCTTGCCGCTCGGAATGCTGTAGTACGAACTCTCTCCCTTATAAGGGCAGTAGGTCGCATGGTCGGTGCGGCTCAGCAATTCCATGTTGACGTCCTTGCGCGGAACGTACTGAACGGCGGGATAGTTCGCCTCGCGCAGCGTGAGCGCAGCGCGCGTATCCGCGATGACCTGACCCGCAAGGCGTACGATGACCCGCGCGGGATTCGGTTCGATGGAAATCGGGTGGTCGGGGGTGGGTACTTTGATCGGCTTGGTCTGCATGGGAGTCCTTGAAGTCGCCTAAAGCGCCGTGTTGCCACTTTCGGATGTTGAGATTAATATGTACGTCCGTAGTAAACAAGTCAAGGATTGGAGGTCGGCAATGAGTGGTGAACATATCGTCCATACCAGCGATGCCTCGTTCGACGCGGACGTGCTCAAGTCGGATAAGCCCGTGTTGCTGGACTTTTGGGCGGAATGGTGCGGTCCGTGCAAGATGATCGGGCCGATTCTCGAGGAAGCCGCCGTCCTCTACAAGGACAGGATCCGCATTGCCAAGCTGAATGTGGACCAGAATCCCGTGACGCCCGCGAAGTTCAATATCCGCGGTATTCCGACCTTGATCTTGTTCAAGGACGGCGTACTGGCCGCGCAGAAGGTGGGCGCCTTGTCGAAGTCGCAACTGATGGCTTTCCTGGACAGTCATGTCGCGGAACCTGTGAGCTGAGGCTTCGGGCGCCGCGGGCGCCCTCTGGCCGCGATGCCGGGGCCGCCGGTTGCGGGTAGTCGACGATCGTTGCTGGTCGAGGCGCTGGCGCGCTTATCATGGGCGCACCGCGCGGAGCGCCGCCATGGCCCCATGAACCAATCGCTTGAAATACTGATTTTATTGCCGGTCGTGATCGTCGTGGTCTCGGTGGCGGCCGCGCGCCTGAAGACTCCCCCGGCCATTCTATTGGTTTTGACGGGCGTGACTCTGGCGTTGATTCCCGGATTGCCCACGGTAACGCTGGCCCCGGACTTCGTGCTGATGGTCGTTCTGCCGCCGGTGATCTATTCCTCCGCCGTCGCCATGAGTTGGCGCGAGTTCAAGTTCAATCTGCGTCCCATCTCGTTGCTGGCGGTCGGTTGCGTGACCTTTACCACCATCGCCGCCGCCGCCGCGGCGCATTGGCTGCTGAAGCTGCCATGGGCCGAGGGATTCGTGCTGGGTGCCATCGTCTCGCCGCCCGATGCCGTCGCGCCGCTGGCCATCGCGCGCCGCATGCAGCTGCCGCGGCGGATTCTCGTGGTGCTGGAGGGAGAGGGCCTGGCCAACGATGCCACTGCATTGGTTCTGTACCGCTTCGCGGTCGCCGCGGTGAGCATCGGCGTGTTCTCGCTGGGCAATGCGATGGCGACTTTCGCCGTGATCACCGTGGGTGAGATTCTCTGGGGGCTCGCCGTGGGCTGGGCCCTGCTGCGGCTGCGCCGCTGGGTTCGGGAACCGCGCATCGAAATCATGCTGTCGGTCCTGACGCCCTTCGTCGCGTATTGGCCGCCGCAGCATCTGGGCGGTTCGGGTGTGCTGGCGACGGTGGTCGCCGGACTCTACATCAGCTGGAACGGATTGCGCCTGATTAGCGCGGCGACCCGGCTCCAGGGAATTTTCTTCTGGGATTTTCTCATCTACCTCACCGAAGGATTGGTGTTCCTGGTGACCGGTCTGCAGGCGCGTACTTTGGTGGAGCACTTCAGCGGCTATGCGCCGCTGCAGCTGGCGCTGTCCGCGATCGTCGTGTGCGTCGTCGTCATCGCCGCGCGTTTCATCTGGATGTATCCTGCCACCTACGTGCCGCGGCTGCTCTTGCCGGGTCTGGCGCGCAAGGACCCCGCTCCGCCGTGGCAATGGCCGTTCGCGATCGCATTCACCGGGATCCGCGGCATCGTCTCGCTGGCGGCGGCGCTGGCCATTCCATTGACCACCGACGATGGCCGGCCCTTCCCGCACCGCGATCTGATCTTATTCCTGACATTCGCCGTCATCCTCGTCACGCTGGTCGGCCAGGGTTTGCTGTTTCCGACAGTGATTCGCGTCCTTGGGCTGGCGAACGCCGGTCACCGCGAGCATGAAGCCGAGCGCAGGGACGAACTGGCGGCGCGGCGCGATGCAATCGAGGCCTCGATGGCGCGGCTGGCCGTGCTGGGCGGACAACGAGAACTGCCGGACGAGGTGGTCTCTCTGCTCCGTGCGGGGCAGGCGGCGCGCCTGCAGTACATCGATTACAGCAGCAGCGATAGCGGCGCGCGCCGCAGGCTCGTCGTGCTATACGATGAGGTGGAGCTGCAACTGCAGGCGGCCGAACGCGATCTCATCAACGATTTATATCGGTGCGGGAAACTCAAGGATGAACCACGACGGCGGATCGAAAGGGACCTCGATTTGCGCGACGCCTATTTGGCGAATCTTCGTGCGGACGACGAGCAATGAGCGAGCCCGCGAGGTGTCGACCGTCCATGTCGATGGGGGATTACGACGCCGCGCCGCCGGGGTTGCCGCAGGAGCTGTCCGCATGAGCCGTAGGGTACAGCGATGGCCGCGCCGTCGAACGGCTCGCGGTTGAAGGGCGGCGAGTGGCTGCGGTCGACGCTCGACGCGCAGCGCGCGGCGTTTGCCGCGCAGCCGATGCCGGGCGCGAGTATGCGTCGGGAGCAGCTGAAACGCCTGAAGGCGGCGCTGCTCACGCATAAGGACGCATTGGCGGCCGCGGAGTCCCGCGACTTCGGCGGCCATTCACTCGACGAAGTGATGATTTCCGAGATATTACCGTTGATCGCGGAGATCGATCACGCGATCAGGCGGGTCGAGTCATGGATGCGTCCATCGAGGCGTCGCGTGGGCATCGCGTTCCTGCCGAGCAGTGCCAGCGTGGTCCATCAGCCGTTGGGCGTCGTCGGAGTCATCGCGCCCTGGAACTACCCCGTGCTCTTGTCGATCGGACCGCTGGTAAACCTCGTTGCGGCCGGCAACCGCGCCATGATCAGGATGTCCGAATGCACGCCGGCAACGGCTCACGCGGTACGCGCGATGCTGGCGGACGTCTTCGCCGTGGATGAGGTGGCGGTGGTGAGCGACGATGCGGGCGAATTGGCGGAGGCGTTCGGCGGCTTGCGCTTCGATCATCTGGTGTTCACCGGTTCCGGCACGGTGGGCCGCGCCGTCATGCGCGCGGCGGCCGATCAGCTGGTCCCGGTGACGTTGGAGCTGGGCGGCAAGTCGCCGGTCATCATCGGCGAGGACGCGGCAATCCCTGCGGCGGCGGAACGCATCTGCTGGGGAAAGTCGTTGAAGTCCGGCCAGTCCTGCACGGCCCCCGACTACGTCTTGTGTCCGCGGGCGCGGCTCGACGAGTTCGCGGCGGCATATCGAGTCTGCTACCAGCGGATGTTTCCGACTCTCAAGGGCAATCCGGACAACACCTCCATCATCAACGAAAGGCACTACCGCCGGCTGCTGAATCTGCTGGAGGACGCGAAGTCGCAAGGCGCGCGCCTGGTGCAGATCAATCCCGGCGGGGAGAACCTCGCGGCAACTCGTCAGCTGCCGCTCGTGCTGGTCCTCGATGCAACCGAGCGGATGAAGATCATGCAGCAAGAAATATTCGGTCCCATCCTGCCGATTCTGCCCTACGATCGGGTGGAGGAGGCGATCGATTACGTCAATGGGCGGCCACGTCCGCTCGCACTCTATGTATTCAGCGACGACGCTGATTTCAAGCGGCGGGTGCTGCTCAATACGCATTCGGGGGCCATTTGCTTCAACGACACGATGACGCAGGCCGGGGTGTCCGATTTACCGTTCGGCGGCGTCGGAGAATCCGGCATGGGCCGCTACCATGGATACCCGGGTTTCCTGACGTTCTCCAACGCCCGAGCGGTTTTCACCAAGGGTCGATTCAACAGCGGGCGCCTGATGTACGCGCCCTATGGCCGTTTGCTGCAGCGGCTCGCGCTCAAATTCTTCCTGCGCTGAGGCGCGGGCCGCACCGGATGGAGGCTGCCTAGAATGCAGCCTCCTCGAGTCCCATGAGCGGCGCCTTGCCTGCCTTGACGATGTATAGCAGCGCTCCGGCCTGAGGCAGGACTCGCTCGATGAAGAACTTTGCGGTCGCGAGCTTGGCGCGGTAGAACGCGGCCTCGCCGGCGGCGGCGGCGGGGAGCTGGTCGGCGGCGATCTTGGCCATTCGGACCCACATGAAGCCGAGCGCTACCAAACCGAACAGGCGCAGATAATCGCTCGACGCCGCACCCGCCTCTTCGGGATCGCTCAGGCTCCTTTGCGCGATGAATGCGGTGGCGAGTTGCAAGGCGCCGAACAGCTTGGCGAACGATTGGATCATGGGACCGACCGCCGGGTCGGCGCCGTGGGCCTCGATGAAGGCCGCCACGGGGTGGAAGAAGCGGCGCAACGAACGGCCCATGTTCGCGGGCAGCTTGCGGCCCACCAAGTCGAGCGCCTGCACGCCGTTGGTGCCTTCGTAGATCATGGCGATTCTGCAGTCGCGCACGAACTGCTCCAGGCCATGGTCGACGATGTAGCCATGACCGCCCAGCGTCTGCACGCCCAGATTGGCGGACTCGAATCCCAGATCCGTGAACAAGGCTTTGACGATCGGCGTCATCAGCGCGACGAAGTCCTCGGCTTCCACGCGCTCGGGACAATCGCCGAGACGCTCCATGCGGTCCAGCGCGTTCGCAACCCACACGCCGAGGGCGCGGCAGCCTTCGTTGTAGGCTCGCATGGTCATCAGCATGCGGCGCACGTCGGGATGGACGATGATGGGATCGGCCGGCTTGTCAGGGTATTTTGCGCCGGCGAGCGAGCGGCCCTGCAGCCGCTCCTTCGCGTAGGCCGCCGCGCTTTGGTAAGCGATTTCACCGATGCCGAGACCTTGCGTACCCACCGACAGACGCTCGCTGTTCATCATGACGAACATGGCGCGCATGCCCTTGTGCGGTTCGCCGACCAGCCAGCCGGTCGACTCGTTGAAATTGATCTGGCAGGTCGCGGATGCCTTGATGCCCATCTTGTGTTCGATGCCCGCGCAGCGGACACCGTTGGCGTTGCCGACCGATCCGTCGGCGTCCGGCAGAAACTTCGGCACCACGAACAAACTGATGCCTTTCACGCCCGGGGGCGCATCCGGCAGTTTGGCCAGCACGAGATGCACGATGTTCTCGGCGAGGTCGTGTTCGCCGGCGGAGATGAAAATCTTCGAACCCGTGACCTTGTAGCTGCCGTCAGGCTGGGGTAGGGCTTTGGTTCGAAGCAGTCCGAGATCGGTCCCGCAGTGGGCCTCGGTCAGACACATCGTGCCGGTCCAGGTACCTTCGACCAGCTTGGGCAGGTACAGATCCTTGAGCGTGCTCGAACCGTGGCTCTTCAGCGCGAGATAGGCGCCGTGCGAGAGTCCCGGGTACAGCCCGAACGCCAGATTGCAGGCGCAGATCATTTCCTCCACCAGCTTGCTCGCGCTCTGCGGCATGCCTTGGCCGCCGTATGCGGGATCGGAGCTGAGTGCGCCCCAGCCGCCCTCGATATAGGCCTGGTAAGCTTCCTTGAAGCCTCGAGGAGTCCGCACCACGCCGTCGGCGTAGTGGCAGCCCTCCGCATCGCCGCTGGCATTGAGCGGCAGCAGCACCGTCGTGATGAATTTCGACGCCTCCTCGAGCACGGTGTCGAGAACATCCGGCGTCATTTCCTCGAGGCCCGGCAATTTGGCAAGGCTCGCGCTGTCGTGAAGCTCGTGCATCACGAAGCGCATGTCGCGCAAGGGGGCGTGGTAGATCTGCATGGCCTTTCTCCTATCCTAATTGCGCAGCGGTTTGCCGGTCGCGAGCAAGTGCTCGATGCGGGCGAGGGTGGCATCGGTCTTCAGCAATCGCATGAACGCCGCGCGCTCGAGCGCCAGCACGGCATCCTCGGTGACCACGTCCACGGGATCCGTCGCGCCGCCGCAGAGCACCTCGGCCAGTGCATCGGCCACGACGACATCGTGATCCGTTGCGATTCCACGTCGATGAAAACTCTCGGCCGCCATCGTGAGCGCGAGCTTTCCGGAGGGCCCGGGCAGCTTCAGGTCCACAGGCTTCGGCGCCACGTAGTTCTCGGCAAGCTCGAGCGCCAGTGCCTTGGCGTCCGCCAGCAGTCGATAGCGATTCATCGTGATGCGGTCGTTCGGGCGGAGGTACAGCAGTTCCCGCGCGTCCGCCGCGGATTTGGAGACGGTGGCGGTGCTCACGGTTTCGAATACCTTGCCGGTTGCAGGCATCGGGCCGCGCGGCAAGAGGCCGCTGGTCTGCCAGCGACCCAGCATTTCCTTGCATCCGCCCCAACCCGGCACCACGCCCACTCCGCATTCGACCAGGCCGATGTAACTCTCCGCGTGCGCCTGGACCGCATCGCTGTGCAACAGAATTTCGCAGCCGCCGCCGAGCGCCATGCCGGCCGGAGCGGCGACCACGGGAAAGGGCGCGTACTTGAGCGCCTTGTAGACCTGCTGGCCGGCGCCGATCAATTTCTCGATTTCACCCCACGCGGCGATGTTCGCGGCGAACAATGCCAGCCCGAGGTTGGCCCCCACCGAGAAGTTCCGGCCCTCGTTGTAGATCACGAGCGCCTGGTACTTCTGCTGAACCAGCGGGATGGTCTTGCCGAGGAGGCCGATGATCTGGTCGTCGAGCGAGTTGCTCTTGCTGGTGAACTCGAAGCACAGCACGCCGTCGCCCAGGTCCCACACGGCGGCGGAACCATTGCGCAGCACCGGCTGCGAGACGCGCTTCACGTCCTCCAGCATCAGCACGCCATCCGGGCGCACCAGATCATGATAGGCCCCATCGTTGCCGAGGTACTGCCGCCGGCCTCCCTGGAGCCGGTAGAAGGTCTTGCCGGCGGCCGCGCGCAGCAGCGCCGGCACGGCCAGGCCGTCCTTCGACAGCTTGTCCGCGAGCCAGTCCGCGCCCAGCCTGTCGATGAGTTCGAAAGGCCCCCACTGCCAGTTGTAACCCAAGCGCATGGCCTCATCGATGGCATCGACCGTGTCCGCGGCCTCCGGCACCAGTGTCGCCGCATAGGCGAGCGTCTGGCCAAGCACCCGCCACGCATAGCGGCCGATCCGGCCGGGGGATTCCAGCAGCCCGCGCAGGTCCTGGCCGCCGAACCTGCGTTCGGGCAGTTCGGATTTGCGCTCGGGACGGTGGCTGCCCGAGACCAGGTCGATCGCCTCCTTGACCTTGCCGCCGCCGGCGCGATTCAACCGGTAGAATCCCCCCTTGCCCTTGCGGCCGGTGTAGCCGTCGGCAATCATCTTGGAGATCAGCGGCGGAGTGCGGTTGGCGGCATGGAACGCGTCAGCCGCGGGCAGCGACTTGGCGAGGCTCGCGTTGATGTGCGGCATGAGATCGAGCCCCACCAGATCGATCAGGCCGAACACGCCGGTCTTCGGGATGCCCATGGGCCGGCCGATGACGGCATCCGCCTCCTCCACGGTGAGCCCGAGGTCCATGGCCTCGATCACGCCGACTTGAAGCCAGTACACGCCGAGGCGGTTGGCGATGAACCCCGGACTGTCCTTGCACCACACGACGCTCTTGCCGAGCGCCCGATCGGCGAACTGGGCGACGTTCTGCGCCAGCGCTGCGTCGGTGCTCGGGCCCGTTACGATCTCCAGCAGCCGCATATAGCGCGGCGGGTTGAAGAAATGGGTGATCAGGAAGTCGCGCGCGAAGCTCTCGGACAGCCCTTGAGTCAGGAGCTTCAAGGGAATGGTCGAAGTGTTGGACGACACGGCGGTACCGGGCCGGCGCACGGCGTCGATCTTGCGGTACAGCGACTGCTTGACGTCCAGCCGCTCCACCACGGCCTCGACGATCCAGTCGCTGTCGGCAATCTGAGAGAGATGATCCTCGATGTTGCCGGGGGTGACCAGCTTGGCGGCGCGCGCGGACATGAAGGGCGCGGGCTCGGTCTTCAGCATCTTCGCGATCGCCCCCGCGGCCAGCGCATTGCGGTCGGCGGCTCCTTCGGGAACGATGTCGAGCAGCGTGACCGGAATGCCGGCATTGGCGAATTGAGCCGCGATGCCGGCGCCCATCACGCCGGCGCCGATGACAGTGGCCTTACGGATCGGTTGCATGGATTGGCTCCTGGATTAGATCCGCTCGAGAATCGTGGCAATGCCCTGGCCGCCGCCGATGCACTGCGTGGCGAGCGCATAGCGGCCCCCGCTGCGCTTCAGCAAACTGGCGGCCTTGCCGACGATGCGCGCGCCGGTGGCGCCGAGCGGATGGCCAAGCGCAATGGCGCCGCCGTCGATGTTGAGCGTCTCGTCCCGGATTCCGAGGTCGCGCACGCAGGCGAGCGCCTGGCTCGCGAAGGCCTCGTTGAGTTCGACCACGTCGATGGCGCTCATCTCGAGCTTGGCGCGCAGCAGCGCTTTTTGCGTCGCGCCCACCGGGCCGATACCCATGACGTCGGGGGCGCAACCGGCCACCGCCACGCTGCGGATCCGCGCGAGCGGCGTGAGGCCGTTCTTGGAGGCGTAGTCCTCGCTGCACACCAGGACCGCCGAGGCGCCGTCGGTCAAGGGCGAGGAGGTCCCGGCCGTCACCGTGCCGGTCTGCGAGAATGCGGGCTTCAATTGCGCGAGGGCCGCCGCGGACGTGTCCGGCCGCAGGCAGCCGTCGGCATCGACGCTGCCGCCATTGGCGGCGATCGGCACGATTTCGTCCTTGAAGTGGCCGGCCTTCGCGGCGGCGGCCGCCCGCTGCTGGCTGCGAACGGCAAAGGCTTCCTGCTCCTCGCGGCTCAAGTGCCACCGGCTGGCGACGTTCTCGGCCGTGTCCCCCATGCTGATGTACGCGGCCACCTTGGCCTGCAGCACGGGATTGGGCATCGGATTGAACCCCATCATGGGGACGCGCGTCATGCTCTCCACGCCGGCGGCCACGAACACGTCGCCCGCGCCGAGCTGAATCTGGCCGGCGGCGATGTGGATGGACTGCATCGACGAGCCGCAGAAGCGATTCACGGTCATGCCGGCCACCGATTGCGGCAGCCCCGCCAGGAGGCTGATCAAGCGGCCGACGTTGAAACCCTGTTCGCCTTCGGGAAAAGCGCAGCCGACGATGACATCCTCGATGTCCTGGGGCCTGACCTTGGTGCGCTCGATGAGCGCGGCGACGACCTGGGCGGCGAGGTCGTCGGGACGGNNGCGATCCGCGACCGGATCGCGCTAGTCCTGGTTTTCCAATGCCGTGGGCCGGGTCGACGTGGGCGATTTGCTCACCGGTTTCATCGGGGGCGCCGCGCGCCGCGAAGCGCTCTCGAGAGAACTCAGCGCCGCGTTCGCCTGCGATTCCACCTCGCGCAGTTCGCCCAAGGCTTCGTCGAGCGCGACGCGCTGATCCTCGAGCTTGAGAATCCGGCTGCGCACCGCCTTCAAGAGCAGCCGCAGCTGTTTCGCGCGCGTCGGGTCCGCGTCGTAGAGGTCAAGATACTCCCTGATTTCACGCAGCGTGAATCCGAGTTTCTTGCCGCGCAGAATC
>PLAH01000164.1 GCA_003134045.1 Gammaproteobacteria bacterium | reverse complement strand
GGCGCAGATGACTACATTCTGAAACCCTTCAGCGCGCCGGAGCTGCTGGCCCGCGTGCGTGCCGCGCTTCGATTTCACGCGCGCGGCGGCCTGCCCACCGGTGTTCTCGAGTTAGACAATCTTTCGATCGACCTGGGCCGGCGCATCGTGCGCCAGCGCGACGGGCACGGGCTGGAGTTGACGCGGCTCGAATATCGCATCCTCGAGACGCTGGCACGGGGACGCAATCGGGCAGTCACGCAAGCCACAATCATGACGGAGGTCTGGGGCCCCAACTCAGTTAAATCGCTAGAACTCCGTGTATGCGTCTCCAGCCTGCGAAAAAAGCTCGAGGTCAACCCTTCCCGTCCATCGCGCATCATCACCGAGTTTGGCGTCGGCTACCGCTTGGTAATGTAGGCGCCGCCGTTCTTCGGCGCCGAAAGCGGAATCCGAACCAGGCGCAATTGCCGAGCGCTCAAGCGTACTGAAAAAGGGCCATGAACCCGAAATCCATGTGCAGTTGTTGATGACAGTGAAATAACGTCAGCCCTGGATTGTCTGCGATAAATTCCAATTCAGCTTCTTGAAATCCACCGAGCATCACCACGTCCTTCATCACGCCCGAAGTCGGCTTGCCGGCGATACGGGTCAGCTCGAAGCTGTGCCGATGCAGATGCAGGGGGTGAATATCATCGCTTGCGTTGCGGAATTTCAGGCGGTAGCGACGACCGTGACGCACGGTGTACAGCGGCTTCATCGAGTCCATGGAGAAGGCCTCGCCATTGAGTGTCCATTGATTAAATCCGCCAAGCGCTGCATTGTTCTTGACGATGAGCATCTCGATAGTCTCATCGACGGGGGCCGGCGCGGTGGCGGGGTGACCAAAGGCCGAGTAATCCCATAGGAAGGGTTTGGGCTTTTCCCATTTCGGTTCGCCGCTCTGGCCCGCGTACTCCACGACGATGCCCATACCGTGTCGACGATCGTCGTCGTCAAGATCGCCCAGCACCCAAACGCCCGGATGTTGCATCTCGACGAGGGCCGAAACCCGCTCCGCAGTGCCCAGCCATAATACGGGTACCTCGGTCGGTGTGGGAATGGGATTGCCGTCGAGCGCGAGCACACGAAATACATGTCCGGGCAAGGCGAGGCTGCGGATCTCGCCGGCGCTCGCATTCAAGACATGGAACAGGACCCGTTCGCCGGACTTCACCCGGATAGGCTCGCTGGCGCCGAGCATCTTGCCGTTGATGGCAAACGATTTATAGCTGACCTCAAAGCCCTTTTCTTTGTGCTGTTTGTTTTTTTCATCGGCCGCTTTACCGATGGCTTTCAATTCCTTGCTCGGGGCGCCGGCAAGAAATTTCATATCCATATCCCCGCCGCGGCTGAATGACGGTTCGAATTCCTTGAGTACCAGGAAGACTTCCCGATCAAAGGCACCCGCATTCGTCTTCGGCTCGATATACACGGGCGCCGCCTGGCCGGAATACGCCCCTCGATTGAGATCGGCGCCGGCACTGACATGGGTGTGCAAAAACCGGAACCCTGACGGTTTGGGGACGAAGCTGATGCGGCGCATGCCGCGCGCAGGAATCGCCGGGGTGCCTTCCTCAATCGAGCCGTCGACGTCACTCGGGATCATCTGACCGTGCCAATGCGCGACCTCAGGGGTCTCCGTGTCATTGTAGATATCGACAACTGCCCGCTTGCCCTCCGTTAAACGCAACAGGGGGCCGGGGAATTGACCGTTATAGAGCGTGGTCGACACGAGATGGCCCGGTGCGAGTTCGACCGTGCCCGGCGCGATACGCAGCGTGTAATCGGCCTTTCTATCGGCGACCGTATTCGTGCCTAGCGCCAGGGGTGCTACCGCGTTCGCGAATGGGGCAAGGGCGGCATATTTGAGCAGTGAGCGTCGGTCGATAGCCATAACATTGGTCCTTCGGATGTTGGAAGCGATGTGGCTTATCGATTGACGTTAAGCCTACCAAGCCGGAGATGACCTGAGGATGATATCAAGATGACCGATTGGTCATACTAGGCACCCAGGCGGCGGCTGGGGGAGCGGCACGGTAGAATCTGTGCAAACATCTCTTGAAACCGCCTACAGTCATACCGACAAACATTGCACGAAGGCATGAGTTCGAATGCGTATCCTGATCATCGAGGACGAACCCAAGGCCGCGGCATTCGTCAAGAAAGGCTTGAGCGAATCCGGATTTATTGTGGATGTAGCCGAGAATGGGGAAGACGGACTTGCTAGGGTCCTCAATCTGGACTACGACCTCGTGATTCTGGATGCCATGCTGCCCTACAAGGATGGCTGGACAGTACTCGCCGAAATGCGCCAGCGCCAAAGGTCGACTCGAGTCCTGTTCCTCACTGCGCGCGGTGCCGTGCAGGATCGTGTCAAGGGGCTCGAGCTCGGCGCCGACGACTACCTGGTGAAACCCTACGAATTTACCGAATTGTTGGCGCGGGTGCGTGCGCTGCTGCGACGGCGCGACGAGCGGCGTCCTGAGGTCTTGCAGATCGCCGACCTGAGGATAGATCTCTTGGGTCACAAGGCATACCGGGGCGACGTACGACTCGATCTAGCCCCCAAGGAATTTGCGCTCCTGTCGCTGTTGGCGCGAAGGCAGGGTGAAGTGCTATCGCGCCTGGTGATCTCCGAACAGGTCTGGGATATGAATTTCGACAGCGACAGCAACGTGGTCGACGTTGCGATAAGGCGGCTGCGTCGCAAGGTGGACGATCCAGCTCCCGTCAAACTGATCCACACGGTGCGCGGTATGGGTTACGTGATCGAAGCACGTGAACGCTGAAACAACAGGCGTAGCCAAACGATGGGCGATGGCAACGTGGCTTACGCTGTATTACACGATTTCTGTCTTTATCGTGCTGAGCTCCGCCTCCGCCTTTCTATATTGGGAGCTCAAGGCCAACGTTGAGCGGGCGAATCGCGATTTCCTCAATCAGAAAGTGCAGGTGCTCAAAGAAATCCTCAAAATTACCCCTCTCAACCGGGCGGGCGTCGAGCAAGAAGTGCGGGAGGAGGCTGAGATTTCGGCCGAATCGCAGTCGCCTTTCTTTTTGCGGGTGTTGGATTCCGACAATCGATTGCTGGTCGAAACGCCTGAGATGGCTCGTAGTCTACCGGTCTCCGTTTTCCCGGACCCGCATGCGAGCGAGATGAATCAGCGGACCTGGCGTGCGACGGACAGGGTCTATTTTCTGCTCGCATCGGCTGAGGCGTCGGGTGGATCGCCGGGATCGGCGCACTGGCGCGTCCAAGCCGCCATCAATATCAGCGCCGCGCAAGCGCTTCTCGGTCGTTACCGCCGCGATATCGTCATCGTGCTGACCGCAGGCTTGTTGTTTGCAACGCTCTTGGGCGTGCTCATCACCCGACGCGGTTTGCGGCCAATCGCCGACATCACACGGGCGACCGAGCGCATCGGTGCGCAACAACTGCGCGAGAGAATCAATGCGGGGGCATGGCCCAACGAATTGGTGGTCCTCGCGACAGCCTTTGACCGAATGCTTGATCGCTTACAGGAAGCGTTCGAACGGCTCACGCAGTTCTCGGCTGATTTAGCGCATGAGCTTCGTACGCCCATCAACAATCTCATGGGGGAAGCGCAAGTGGCGCTATCCCGCGAGCGCACGGCGACCGAATACACTCGGCTGTTTCAATCGGCACTCGAAGAGTATGGACGTCTGGCACGTATGATCGATAGCATGTTGTTCCTGGCTCAAGCCGATCAGGCGAGGGCGATGCTGGTATGCATGCCACTCGATGCCCGCGCCGAACTGCAGGCGGTGTCGGAGTTCTACCAAGCACTGGCCGATGAACGCGGCATCTCGTTGAGCTGTGAGGGCGGCGGCACGATTGTCGCGGACCAACCGCTGCTGCGTCGCGCGCTGAGCAATCTTCTGTCAAATGCGCTGAAATATACGCCGAGTGGCGGGCGCGTGACTTTACGGGCATTGTCGGAACCGGGCACGCCAGCGCGTTTGAGTGTGATTGATTCGGGGATCGGAATCGCGCGCGAGCACCTTCCCAAACTGGGAGACCGCTTTTTTCGCATCGATCCGGCACGCACCGACAGTGCCAGCGGATCAGGGCTTGGCCTCGCTATTGTCAGGTCGATCATGGCGCTGCACGGCGGGAGGGTATCGATCGACAGTTCTCCGCGCCACGGCACGACGGTTTCCTTGGAATTCCCGGCGGACGGATCGCCCCTCACGGGCTCCGCGTAACCACTCGCGGGAGTCAAGATGACCATTCGGTCATCTTGATATCATCCTGGGGTCATGTGCGGTCTGCTACGCTGACTCCGACTCCATTTCCGACAAATACTATCGGGGCGAGGCGAGGGCCTGGATAGCGGGTCGGGTGGGCCGGCGAGATGTACTTCTGGCCCCGTGATGTGGATACAGGGTCCATTCTTACCCACCCCTAAATCAAAAGAACCAGAATGAATTTAGTGCAATTTGCCTTGCGTCGGCCGTGGACGATTGTCGTGATGATCGTTGCGATCGTTGGCGGCGCCACCCTTGGCCTTCGACAGATGCCACGCGACGTGTTTCCGAGCCTGGGCGTGCCGACAATCTACGTGGCGCAGCCCTTCGGCGGCATGGACGCGGGTCAGATGGAAGGATTTCTGACCTACTATTACGAATATCATTTTCTCTACATTACGGGTATCGAGCACGTTGAATCCAAATCCATCCAGGGTGCGGCGCTCGTCAAATTGCAATTTTATCCAGGCACCGACATGTCGCAGGCCATGTCGGAGACCGTTGCCTACGTCAATCGGGCGCGTGCCTTCATGCCGCCGGGCACCGTGCCGCCGTTCGTCATGCGTTTCGATGCCGGGAGCGTGCCGGTAGGCGATCTCGTCTTCTCGAGCGACTCTAAAACGGTCGGGGAAATTCAAGATCTGGCCTTGAATTCCGTGCGGCCGCTGTTCGCCACGCTGCCGGGAGTGTCCGCGCCGCCGCCATTCGGCGGTAGCGCACGCACCATCGTCGTCAATGTTCAGCCGGAGCGGATGCGTGCCTACAACATGGCGCCCGATGAAATCGTTTCGGCGATTGCAAAGACCAACGTCATTACCCCCTCGGGGAATATGTATTTGGGCGATGAGTATCCGATCGTGCCTACCAACTCGATCGTGCGGGATGTGAAGGATCTCGAGGCGGTGCCCGTCCGATTGGGCACTTTTCCCGCGGTCTACGTACGCGACGTCGCGCAGGTGAAGGACGCATCGGACATCGTCACGAGCTACGCCTTGGTCAATGGCCGCCGCACTGTCTACGTACCCGTCACCAAGCGTGCCGACGCCTCGACACTGACGGTCGTCAACTTGGTCAAGGCCAGTCTGCCGAAATTTCGCAGCGTTTTGCCGGCCGACGTCACCGTTAGCTACGAATTCGACCAGTCGTCCTTCGTGACCGATGCCATCGGTGGCCTTACAGCCGAGGGGGCGCTGGGGGCGGTCCTTGCTGGTGCGATGGTACTTTTGTTCCTGCGCGATTGGCGCTCGGCGCTCATCGTCGTCGTCAACATTCCGATCTCCTTGTTCGCGGCGGTCCTCGCCCTATGGCTGGGAGGACAGACGATCAATCTCATGACGTTGGGCGGCCTTGCGCTCGCGGTGGGTATTTTGGTCGACATGTCGACGGTGACGATCGAGAATATTCACACGCATCTGGCGGCCGGCGAACCGATTGGGCAGGCGGTCATCGAGTCCGGTCGCGAAGTCGCGGTGCCTTTGCTGGTCGCCATGCTGTGCATCCTGGCGGTATTCCTGCCGTCCTTTTCGATGCAAGGCGCGGCGCGGGCATTGTTCTTGCCGCTGACGCTGGCCGTGGGCTTTTCCATGGTCGCATCGTATGCTCTCGCCAACACACTGGTGCCTATTCTGGCGGTGTGGACTGCTCGATCGCATCGAGGCGAGGCAGCTGCGGAACGCGAGGGTTTTTTCGGGCGTGTTCACATATCCTACGCGCAGATGCTCGATGGGGTGCTCCGTCGGCCGTGGTTCGTGCTAGGTGCGTATCTTGTTGCCACGGCAATCGTGATCCTGCTGGTGGTGCCGCGTCTGGGTACGGAAATTTTCCCCAAAGTCGATGCCGGACAACTGCAATTGCGGTTGCGTGCCAGCACGGGAACGCGCCTTGAAATCACGGAGGCCGATGTATTGCGCACACTCGACATCATCAAACAGGAAGTCGGCGCCGATAACGTCGCGCTGACTCTGGGCTTCGTGGGTGTGCATGCGTCGGCCTATCCCATTAATTTCATCTATCTGTGGAGTAGCGGGCCGCAGGAAGCCGTTCTTCAAGTGCAATTCAAGCAGGGTGCCGCTATCGATGTACCCAAGCTTCGCGAAAAGCTCCGTGCGGATTTTGTGAAGGATCTTCCGAAGGTGCAATTTTCATTCGAACCGAGCGACATCGTCAGTCGCGTGATGAGCTTCGGTGCCTCGACACCGATCGAAGTAGCGGTGAGTGGGGTCAATCTCGCGGCGGATCGCGCCTTTGCCGACAAGATTCGCGAGAGACTGAAAACGATTCCTGCCTTGCGGGACGTGCAATTTGGTCAGCCGCTTGACTATCCCACCGTCGATATTACCTTGAATCGCGAGCTCGCCGGCATCCTGGGCGTGACCACCGATAATCTTGGGCGCTCGCTCGGCCCGGTCACCTCGTCGAGTCGCTTTACGCAGCCGATCTACTGGGCCGCCCCGAATACGGGGGTGGCGTATCAAGTCCAGGTCGAGATTCCGCAGTTGGAGGTAAAGTCCCTCGAGGACGTGAGAAATATTCCGATCGCCACTAATAAGGGTAAGTCGGTGCTGCTGCGTAATATCGCATCCGTTCAGGCCGCGACGGCGGTGGGCGAATATGACCGCTACAATTCCCAGCGCTTGGTGAGCGTGACTGCCAATATCGAAGGAGCGGACCTGGGGAGTGCCGCGGCCGAGGTGCAAGACGCACTGCGTGACCTAGGCGACCCCCCCAAGGGCGTCAACGTCAGCGTGCGCGGGCAGGTGCAGCCGCTGAATGAGCTATTGACGACGCTGCGTTCCGGGCTGTTGCTGGCGGTAGTCGCGATTTTCCTGTTGTTGGTCGCAAACTTTCAGTCGGTGCCCCTGGCGCTGGTGACGATTTCGACCGCGCCGGCGGTGGTGGCCGGCGTAGCGCTGACGCTGTGGATTTCGAGGACGACGCTGAACTTGGAATCCTTCATGGGTGCCATCACCGCCACCGGCGTGGCAGTCGCCAACGCCATTTTATTGGTGACGTTTGCCGAACGGAGCCGGCTCAATGGTAATTCCGCGAGCGCGGCGGCGAGCGACGGGGCTTTGAGCCGCCTTCGACCTATCCTGATGACGAGCGTGGCCATGATTGCCGGCATGGTGCCGCTCGCGGTGGGCTTGGGGAAAAGTGGCGAACAAAGCGCGCCTCTGGGGCGTGCAGTCATCGGCGGATTGTTCTTTGCAACGCTCGCGACCTTGTTGGTGCTGCCAGCGATCTTTGCTTTGGTGAGGGAAGGGGCCCACACACGATCGCCCTCGCTTGACCCGAACGACCCATCGCATGCACGCGCAGGAGCTTGAAGACCGATGTCAGCCACGATGACTAGAAGAGTGTTGATTGCGGTGCTGGCGGCCGCTGCCGTGATCGGTACCGGCCTGTATGTCCGCGGCACGCATCGGCAGCCTCTCGCGCAGAGCGTTGCCGCGCCGACGGTCGACACGGTGCATCCCCGCCGCGTCGATCTGGTGCACAAGATCGACAGCAACGCGACCATCGAAGCGTATGAAACCGCGGACCTCTACCCGAAGGTCTCCGGCTATCTCTCGACGGTATCGGTTGATATTGGCGATCACGTCAAATCCGGTCAGCTGCTGGCGGTCATCGTGATACCAGAACTCGAGAAGGAGTTTGCGGAGGATCAGGCGCAACTCGAAGCCAAACGGGCGAATCTCGCCCTACAAAAGACAACGCTCAAGCGCCAGGAGGAACTGTTCAACGGTCATGGCATCACCGAACAGGCGTTCGATGACATTCGCGCCAAGACGGCAATAGCCGCTGCGGATGCGGATGTGGCTATCGCGACGGTCGAGCGAGTGAAGACCATGCTGGGTTATACCCGAATCGTCGCGCCGTTCGACGGCGTCGTCGCACGGCGTCTGGTCAATCGCGGCGATTTCGTGCAGGCCGCCACTGCCGCGCGAACGAGTCCTTTGTTCACCGTGCAACAAATCAGCACCATCCGCGTGTTCTGTGAGGTTCCGGAAGGCGACGTATCGCAATTGAAGATCGGCGATGCGGCGGCGGTGAACCCGTATGGCATGGTTGGCCAAGAGTTTATGGGAAAAATCGCTCGATTTGCCTATAAGCTCGACGTCGAGACGCGCACGATGCGTACCGAGGTCGACCTCCCCAATCCGAAGGAAGCCCTCTACCCGGGCATGTATGCACGGGTGTCGCTCGAAACGGATCGACACCCGAACGCGTTGGCGCTGCCCGCTTCATCGATTGTCACCGATGGCGGTGGATCGTTCGTGAATCTCGTCCGAGACCATCATATCGAGCACCAGAGGGTCAAAACGGGAATGACCGACGCAGGCCTGGTCGAGATCACGGAGGGCCTTCCCGATGATGCGCAGGTCGTGGCGACGGGTAGATCCGCGCCACCCGCGGGCACTGAAGTACAGCCGGTGATCCACAATGTCCCGTGAGCCGGCAGCCCCTCGTCCCGGTTCGATGGAACAGGAACACACCAGTCCATCGCGTCACTCGATGGGCTGCGCGCTGGCGATTGTTCTCCTCTCGGCGGCCGGCTGCGCAGCGGAACGACCGGAAGCGTCACCGGGTCAGCCCAACGTCGCAGAAAGTCAACCGGAGTTGGCACAAAAACTGTCGCTCGATAGCGCGCATATCGAACCGATGTACCGGGAATTGCTGCCCATCGACCTAGCCACAGTCGTCGAGGTTGCGATGGCGCAGAACGTCGATATCCGACAGGCTCGGGAGCGCGTCGTGGCGGCGCAGGGACAGTATGAGAGCAGCATCGAGGGCATCGTTCCGAGCGTCTCACCGAGCATCGGTGTCACTCGTCTGAAAGGCGTCAATACCTCGGTGGTGGGCGTACTGACACCGGCGAACTTCACCGTCTTGGGCGCAGCGGCGTTGGTCAAATTCGCGTTGAACCCAGGCCAAGCCTATTACGAGGTGATCGCCTCGAAGAAACGGTTGCTCGGAACCGAGCAGCAAGAGCGCCAAGTGGCAATGAATATCCTGCAAAGCTCGACGATACAGTATTACGATTTGGTACTGGCGCAGGTTCGCGTCGCGGTGGCGCACGATGCGGTTACCGAATCTGAAGAATTGCTGCGACTCACCAGCCTGCGCTTAAAAACGGGAACCGGCATTCTGGCGGACGACGACCGGGCGCGTGCGGCGCTCGCGGCCCGTCAGCAGGAGCTCACTCTCGCCATTGATGCATTCTATGGGGGGGGTCTTGCGCTTGCTGTGACGTTGAATCTCGATCCGACCGTCACCTTGATCCCCAAGCCTAACGAGGTCGAGACCACCCAGCTCGTCCGAGACGATCTGGGTATCGATGACAGGCTCGATCTGGCGGTCACATGGCGGCCGGATCTGCAGAGCGTTCGACATTTCGCCGAAGCGGCGGGGGCCACGGCGAGCAGCGTCGTGTGGGGCGGAGTCGGCCCGCAACTGCAGGCGGGATATCAAAACGGCGCGTTACGCAGCCAGACGCCGGACAATACCTCTAGCTGGCCGGAGCAACAAATTGCCACCGCCAGCGTGGGCTTCTCGCTGAGCCTGTCGACGCTCGGGCGTATCAAAACCGCCGACGCGGTGAAGAGACAAGCGGTGCTCGACGCAGAGCGAACGCTGATCGCGGTGCGCGCGGAGGTCGTCCGTACCTCCCAGCGAAGCACTACACAAGCTCGG
Source organism: Gammaproteobacteria bacterium (assembly GCA_003134045.1). Taxonomy (GTDB): domain Bacteria; phylum Pseudomonadota; class Gammaproteobacteria; order Steroidobacterales; family Steroidobacteraceae; genus Bog-1198. Next base: position 16,210 of record PLAH01000164.1, on the reverse strand, counting down.
CTGATTCCTCTGGCGAAGCAGGAAGTGGAGGCCGCGAATGAAGCGCTGCGCTTGGCGCGCGAGAACCTGAAGGCCGGTAATGCACTGGTTGACGATGTACTGCTGGCCGAGGATGCACTGAATAATGCCCGCCAGCATTACACCGCTGCTGTGGTGAGCTATGACCAGTCGCAAGTCAATTTGCTGGCGGCGCTCGGGATTTTGGATAGAACCCGCTTGGCAGCCAGCGAGGCAGGGCGTTGAGGTTTGGGCTTGGTGAGGTCACGCTGCAGCAATGATTTTTTGGTCGGCGCGCTCGGACGGCTTGCCGGATCGAGCGCCAAGCGGTGATCGACCCAATACACGAATTGGGTCTGACGCGCCAGGCACAGTTGCTACAGCTTTCGCGCGAATCACTGTATTACGAACCCGTGGCCGCCTCTGCGGCGGATCTGCCACTCATGCGCCGTCTCGATGAGCTGCACCCTGCAGTGGTGCCGCTCTGCGCGGACGAGTCGTGTTTGCATCTGGGCGAGTTCAATCAGGCTGCGAGACGATATCGGTTCATCAACATCAAGCTCGATAAAACGGGCGGCCTCACGCATGCGCTGGAACTCGCTCGCGCGGCGCGGGCCCGGGGCCTCGGACTGATGGTGGGGTGTATGGCCGGCGGATCGCTCGCGATGGCACCCGCCTTTGTCGTCGGCTGCCTTGCCGATCTCGTCGACATTGATGGTCCGCTCCTGCAGAGGTCAGACCGGCTCCCGGGACTCACCTACGACGGCGGACAGGTTTCCGTCTTCGGTCCGACTCTATGGGGCTAATCAACGGTTTGCCGTCCCGCTGGCGCACGTCGCAGCGGAGTTTGGAAGGCTGCACGCACGCCGCGGGGTGAGTCGAAAGATTACCGCTACGACTTCCCTCGCTTTTTTTCAATCGCGTAGTCGACCAGCTCCTCGCGAATCGCGTCACGCATTATTTGAACGAAATATTCCCCTTCGACGTAGTCTCGTTTCCCGCTCCAGAACTTCTCGGGTCATCGCCGCCATCCGGGCCTCGTCGGCCGGCGGCCGCTGCCATGATTTTCATTTGGCCGCGGGTTGCGGCGCTCCGGCATCGTGGGCGAAGGCTATGTTGAGCGCCGCACAGGTATGCTCGCGTACCACGGACTTGATGAGCGCCAGCCGCTTGTCATCGAATTCCGGCCAATTCATGGCCGCCAGCGTGTTTTCGCGATTGGCATAAAATGTATTCACTTGGCCAAGGATGGCGCAGGCTCGAAGCCGGATCACATCATCGCTGCAAGCTCCGGCCTCAGCGCCGCCCGCGATGGCGATCAGTTGCGTGACCGCTTCCATCAGTGGCACGCCGATGCGTTCACGAAGCATGCCCATGGCGGGACCGGCGCCATCCGCCTTGCCGCGGGCGATGAACCGGCTCCAGCTCTCCGAGCCCGCCGCGATCAGGCTGTCGGCCAGCGCATCGAGTAATCCGCACAGCGACTCCAGCGCCTTTTCTCGGCTCTTCGCACGGATTGCTTCGTGGGCATCAGTCAGAGCCGGCGATAGGATCAGCTGTACCCGGTCGATGATGTACTGCGCGCAGGCCCGGTGCAGTCCCTCCTTGCTGTCGAAGTAGTACTGCAGAGCCGGCGGATTGACGCCCGCGCTCGCCGCAATTTGCCGCGTCGAGGCCTGCACGTAACCTTGCTCGCCGAAAACCCGCAGTGCCGCAGTGATAATCCGTGCGCGAGTCTCATCGCCCCGCGTATAGCCGCCTTCCTGGGGATGCCTGCGGGGTGACCGCCCCTCATTTCTCATAAATGCCTCCTCCGGTGTCAATGTATTCCACTTGACACTTAGTTTCCAGTTGGACAACATATCTCAAGTGGAATACATTTGGAGTTACGTGACCCACTATGGCTGACGCGCCCCCCAACGAAAACAATCCACCCCCGGCGCAGCCGCCCTCAGGACTCAAGAATCCCCGGATTCGCATAGGGCTCGGCATCACCGCCGTGGTGATCGCCGTGTTCGGCTGCATCGCGGGAATCCGCTGGCTGGTGCATGGGCGCTTCGTGGAGTCGACCGACGATGCGTACCTGCGGGCGGATCAAGTGGCCATTGCGCCGCGGGTTTCCGGCTATATCGATGAAATTTATGTCGTCGATAACCAGAAAGTAACGGCCGGCCAGCCTTTGCTGCGCATCGATGTGCGCAACTATAAGGCGGCCCTGTCACAACAGACGGCAACGGTGGACGCACGCCTCGCGGACATCGATGCGGCGGAAAGCCAGATCGGGCAGCAGGAAGCGCTGGTGGCGCAGAACAGGGCTCAGCTCGCGGGCGCCGAGGCGAATGCGAAATTTGCGCGGCAAGAGGCCGATCGATACTTGCGCCTGCGAGACCAGGGGGGTGAAACCGACGAGCGCTACGCGGAGGCCGCGAACCAGCGCGACCAGACCGCCGCGACGGCGGCGGCCGCGGCGGCCAGCGTGCGCGTGGCGGAGCGCCAAGTGGCAACCCTGCAAAGCCAGCTGAAGCAGGCACGAGCGCAGATCGAGGCAGCGCAGGCGGCGGCGCACACCGCCAAGCTCAATTTGGACGACACGCTGCTCCGGGCCAGCATCGACGGCCGGGTAGGCGACAACACGGCAAGGCTAGGCCAGTACGTGCAGCCGGGAACCCGCCTCATGTCCATCGTTCCCGTCGAGAAGGTGTATCTCGTCGCCAATTTCAAGGAGACGCAGATCGGCCGTATGCGCATCGGCCAGCCGGCCGAGATCAAGGTCGACGCACTCGGCGGACGGACCATCCGAGGACGGATCGACAGCTTCTCGCCCGGTACCGGCGCGCAGTTCGCCCTGCTGCCGCCCGAGAATGCCACGGGAAACTTTACCAAGATCGTGCAGCGCGTGCCGGTGCGGCTGCAATTGATGCCGCCGAAGGACCTGGCTCTGCGTCTGCTGCCCGGTTTATCCGTCACGGTGGATGTGGATACCAGCCAGAATGGACGGCCGATGTGAGCCCGCCGGCTGCCGGCTCGCTGCACCCGGAACCGCATGCCACGGCGCAGGATTGGCTTGCCGTCTTTGCCGGCGCGCTCGGCGCGTTGATCGCGTCGCTCGACATTTCCATCGTCAATTCGGCGCTGCCGCAGATCCAAGGCGAAATCGGCGCGAGCGGTACGGAGGGTACGTGGATCTCGACCGGCTACCTGGTGAGCGAAGTGGTCATGATTCCCTTGAGCGCATGGCTCAGCCGCACGTTGGGGCTGCGCACCTTGCTGTTGACCTGCGCCACGCTGTTCACGTTTTTCTCCATCATGTGCGGATTGAGCCATACCCTGGCGGTCATGATCATCGGACGCGTGGGCCAGGGCTTTTTCGGCGGAGCCCTCATTCCGACCGCGCAGACCATCGTGCGTACCCGGCTGCCCCACCATCAGATCCCCATCGGCATGACCATTTTCGGATTGATCGTTCTGCTGGGGCCTCTCCTGGGCCCGGTCCTGGGAGGCTGGCTCACCGAGAACATCAGCTGGCAGTGGTGCTTCTTCATCAATTTGCCGGTTGCCATCGCGCTCATCAGCCTGCTGCTGCTCGGCATGCCGCATGAAAAATCCAATCTCCACGAGCTGCCGCACGCCGACTGGCTCGGCATCATCGGCATGTCCGTGGGTTTGAGCTCGCTCACCATCGTCCTGGAGGAAGGTCAACGCGACCAATGGTTCGAGTCCACCCTCATCACCACCCTGACGGTCGCTGCCGTCCTCGGGTTGATCGCAACCGTCGTGGCCCAATTCACCAGTCCTCGGCCCGTCATCAAGCTGCGCCTGTTGCTGAATAGGTCCTACGCCAGCGTCATCGTCATCATCGTCATGGTGGGCATGGTCCTGTACGACATTCTCTACGTGCTGCCGCAGTTCCTGAACGGCGTCGCCGGCTACAACGCCGAGCAGTCCGGTTGGGTTCTCGCCCTCTCCGGGTTACCCGCGTTCATGCTGATGCCGCTGCTGCCGCGAATCCTGGCCAGCGGCAATATCCGGCTGATCGTGGCCTGCGGATTGTTGTGTTTCGCGGCGAGCTGCTTCATCGACATTCACCTCACCGCGCAATCCTCCGGCGGCGATTTCATCGCCTCGCAAATTCTGCGGGGAGTGGGCCAGATTCTCTCGTTCATGCCGTTGAATCAGGCGTCGGTGGGCGCGGTGAGCCGCGCGGACGCCGCCGATGCGGCCGGACTTTTCAACATGGCGCGCAATCTCGGCGGCTCGATCGGACTGGCGTTGCTCGGTGTCTTCATCGACAGGCGGGTGGAAGGACATGCCGATATGATCCGCGAGTCGGTAAACGCGAACTCCCCGCTGCTGCAGGAGCGGATGGCGTCCCAGGCGGCTTTCTTCGCCGAGCGCGGCGGCGACATCGCGTACGGCCAGCAACAGGCGCTGGGGCAGCTGGCGCTGCAGATTCATCAGCAGGCGATGGTCATCACGTACTCGGAGTGTTTCTGGGTTCTGGGCATGGGCTTGATCCTCATGCTGCCGTTGATCGTGCTGCTGCGCCCGCCCCCCGCCCGAACGCCGATCATGGAAGCGCACTGAACCCTTTGAGAAATGCAATGCCAGCGATACGAACCGTCGTTTTGATCGGATGTGCGGCCCTCGGTATGTTGGGTTGCCTGGCGGGTTGCCTGGTGGGACCCAATTACAAGGGACCGCCGGCGGCGACGGCCGATTCGCCCGCGGCCTTCCGGCGTGTGGGTGCCGGCGTCGATGCCACGGAGCCCGTCGCACGTTGGTGGACCTCGCTCAACGACGCGGAGCTCGACCGCCTCATCGAAACGAGCTTGGTCGAGAGTCCCAGCGTCGCGGCCGCGCAGGCACGGCTGCGTCAGGCACGGGCCAGTCTGAAAGAGCAGCGGGCGAATGAGCTTCCCACGACCGGGGCATCGGCTGCCTATGTGGGTACGCGCAATATCACCTCGCTGCTGAGCAACTCCGGCAGCGGCTCGTCCGGCGGCGGCAGCGTGCTGAGTTTGTATGCGCTGGGCTTCGATGCCAGCTGGGAGATCGACTTCTTCGGCGCCCGTGCGCGCGCCGTTGAGGGCGCCGCCGCGGCCGCCCAGGCCTCGCAGGCCAGTCTCGCCGATGTCCGCGTGACCCTCAGCGCCGAAGTCGCCGATGCCTACATCCAACTGCGCGATGCTCAGCAGCGCTTGGCGCTCACGCAGAGGAATATCGACATCGAAGCCAGGATCCTCGAGCTGCTCGAGATCCGGCGCACCGGCGGAACCGCGTCCACCCTCGATGTCGAGCGGCTGACGAACCAATTGGACACCACCCGGGCGACCCTGTCCGCGCTCAGGGCTTCGGTGGCGCAGCAGCTCAACCGGCTCGCCATACTCACCGCGCGCGCGCCGGGCGCCCTGGATGACGAACTCGCGGCGGTGGTCGCCGCTCCCGCCCCGCCGGCCAGCGTCGCGATCGGCGACCCTTCGGCCCTGCTGCGCCGGCGCCCCGACGTGGTGGTTGCCGAACGCCGGTTGGCCCAGCAAACCGCGTCGGTCGGTCAGAACGTCGCCGCCCTGTTCCCCAAGGTGAGCCTGCTGGGCGATGTGGGTTTTGCCTCCTTGAGCGCACGAACCCTGTTCAACGGCAGCCACTTCACCTATGTGGTCGCGCCCATCCTGCAATGGAATCCATTGGACTTCGGACGCAACCGGGCGCGCATCGCACAGGCCGAGGCCGGCCGGGACGAGGCGGAGGCCGATTATCGGCGCACCGTGCTCGAAGCTCTGGAGGACGCCGAGACCTCCCTGGCTCGATATGGGCAGCAACGCAACGCCGTCACCGATCTGGGCCGCGCCAAGGAATCCGCGGAAAGAGTCTACGCGCTCACGGAGATCCGGCTGCACGGCGGCACGGCCGCCACCACCGACGTACTGGACGCGGATACCCGGCGCGTACAGGCGGAACTCAGTTACGAACAGGCGCTCGCGCAACTGAGCCAGTACTACGTGGCGCTGCAAAAGAGCCTGGGGCTTGGGTGGGTCGAGCCGGGAGCGAGCTAACCGAAGTTTTTTGGCCGGAGTACCGCTGCGACCTGCCACGTGGCCGCGCCGATCTGCGGCTCGGGGCTCAAGCGGCCAACGATCCGCTCGAGCGCGGCGTCGTTGCGTCGAGCCGCCAGCACTTACGATGGTGATGCGCGCGGTATCGACCCCTGACAGCCCGCAGGGCCAGCACCCGGATCAAATGGATTCAAGGTACGCCGCAACTGCCTCCATCTGCTCCCGGGTCAAATCCTTGATGACACCATGCATGACGGGTGCCGAACGGAGGACACTTTGAATCACCAGTAGTTGCTTGAGCAGATAGGGAGCGTGTTGCCCGGCCAGACGCGGGAAGACGGCCAGGCCCTCCGCATGGGGACCATGACAGGACGCGCAAGCTTGAACTTGCCGAGATGGAACACCTTCAGTGAATATACGGCTTCCTAGAGCGATGAGCGCAGCGTCCCCCCCTTTGTTCCGCGCGGCCGGTTGCTTCGAAAAATAGGCGGCCAGATCGCTGATCAGTACGTCGCTCAACTGCGATGCCATCCCCCACATGTACGCCTGCGCGTCCGGATCGGCGCGCGTTTGATCTTTGAACGCGTGCAATTGCAATTCGATATAAGGAGCCGACTGTGCCGCCAGATTGGGAAACGTGGGCGAGATACTGCGGCCGTCGACGCCGTGACACGTGCCGCATGTCGCTACGGTCTTTTGCAGATTTTCACGCTGCGTCTCCTTCATCAAGTCCGCGGCCGTGTCGGCGCCGATTGCGATACCCGTGCCCGATAACGCCGTACCGACGATCAAGGCTGCGAAACGTAAGTTCATATTCTATTGCTCCGAGGGCGCTTCAAGGCATGGCAGGCATGGGCAGCGGATTGCTCGACGATCACAGAGAACATCAGTAGTTGAGCCACACCAGCGCATAAAGCGTGTTGTTGTCCGACGCGTTTCGCCCCGTTCCGTCATAGTTGACTTTGAGGCCGTTGAACTTTTCGTAGCCGATATACTGCAATTGCAGTTTTACGTTCAGCCACGGCAGGTAGTTGACCTCGGCGATGTAGCCATTGCTATTGGGGCTATTGTTGGCGCTGCCGACGACGGGAGCCGCGGCATATAGAAGCGCATCGGAGGTCCCAGTCGTGCTGAAGTAGCCCAAAGACCCGCCTATTTTCCGCTGGTAATAGTACTCGGCCGTCAGCTTGAGTGTCTTGAGGTTATTCGAGGGATTCGCGGCAAATTGATCGATGATGCTGGCGTTGAGCGTCTGGCTCTCATGGATGTACGTAGCCAGAAAGGTCGCCAGATGATTCTCGCCGATGAACTGATACTGTGCATCGACGGCCGCGTCCTTGTACTCGTCCGCGACCCCTTGCAAGGCGGTACCGTTGCCCGGGTGAACCTTGGTCTGCATTCCATAGGTACCGAGTGACAGAGAATTGCGGTCCCAGCGCTGCTCGTAGAGCAGCCGCCAATAGGGCGAGAGTCCATGCACGACATTGCTCTGAGTACTGTCCAGGGGATGTGCACCGCCGACCACGGCCGCCGTATAAGCGGTAATCTCCGCATACAAGTGGTCGTCGATCCACGTGTAGACACCCAGTCCCGCCACGCTTTGACCCAGCCTTCCGTCGATTTGCGCCGACGCGATCGGCCCCGGGGCGACGCTGCTGCCCGAGTAAGGGAAACCCCAGGCGGGAGTCGTGTTCCACGCATCTTGAACCGCCGGATTGTTGTTGAGGGTGACGCCGACGATCAGCTGATGAGCGTTCGCATCCGGGCCGCCAAACGCTAGGTGATGTGCATAGCGAATATCGGTGTTGTCGAGTCCGAAGTGGTCGGCCGCGCCATCGTAGGTCATTTGCAGGAATGCGCCGAGTTCATTGGCAATCTTACCCGCGTAGAAGAGACTCACCTGATCCGGAAACAGCACTTCACCGTCCTTGGCAAGGGCCCCCGGCAACGCGCTGTCCGGGAGCGCCTTGCCGGTGTGCGTATACGACACTTGCGCCATCAGACTGAGTGGTGGAATCGAATTCAGGGCAAGCGTCTGCGCGTCGTGAATATCGGTTCCGGTAATCTGCTTGATGTTGTCGAGCACGTAGCCGTTCAATTTGAATTCACGGCCGAAGGGAGTCAGTTCCGGGAATACGGTATGACATGCGGCGCATGCCATCCCGGTCTGTCGGGCGAAGCTCGGCACCGCCATGGCCGGTGCGGAAAGGCCCAACCATAAACCCAGGGTCACGGTCCAATATACGTGAACGAAGCTGCGATATTCCTTCATGAGCACCATCCACAGTGTTACTTTGGGAGGCAAATTACGAAACAACGATCAAAGAAGCAAGCGGAACTTGTATTTGCCGTCATATTGATGAAATGAGGGCGGGTCGTTCGGGGTTTCCTTCGCAGCTGGGCGCCTCGATCATAAGAATGCAGTGGGCTTTGCGGTGCAGGTGGCTTCGTCTCCATCGCGCATGCCGGCGATGCGCCTTCGGTCACCGGGGCAGGGCGCAGCTGCGATGCCATAAGCCCACTCGGCGACACCGTTGAGTGAGTGCTCCGGGACGATGCCGCCCGGAAAGGCAGCGGCCGTGTTGCCGCTCGGCGTAAAATTATTGTGCAGCGTTAAATTGAATGCACCGGGCGGGACGATCCCGGCGTCATACACTTGGATCTCGTCCGTTTGAGCGGGCGTCGGCGAGGCGTATCCAAGGCATAACAACGTAGTCGCCACAGGGCCGGCGAGCGGAACAATTCTCATTTACTTTCTCTCGATGTGCTTGACCCAAGAGCATGACTTCATCGCATAACACCTGACAACCCCGACCGCAAAAGAAAGTGCCGGTCGCGCTCATTCAGATCACGTTTGCGAAGCGATTCTCATTTGAATGCGTGAATTTCGCGCCAAATCGACGCGTCTCGTGCTCACGCGAATCTAACTTTGCATTGCAAAGTGAATGACTCTATAGTCGCAACCTACTTCGGAGAAATCGTATGCGCGTGGCGGACCCGAGAGCGGCTCAATGTCGAGGCCCGATCGCTTGGGTGATTTTTGGCTTGTGGGCGGTGCCGCTCCTCGGTCCCATTGCACGAGCCGCAGATCTGGATTTAAGCGCGTACTGGGGCAAGGTCATGTATGTGGATTTCTGGGCATCGTGGTGCGTCCGATAGGGTGGCGTCAGGCGGCATCTTCATCAGCCACCGGCCCCGCGCGATCTACGGTGGTAGATCCTGCGATTAGGCACGTGAGTGACACGGCCTGGTGGGTTGCGAGTTTTAGAGCGGAAGAGGGGCAACGAGCGGACGCCGCGTTTACCGATCCATTGGCCTCCTTATTGTCGGGCGACCGTGGCCGAGCGATTGCACGCTCCATTCCGCGTGCGGCCATGGTCGAGTGGGGCATGATTATTCGCACCTCTGCCATCGACCGGCTGATCAACGAGGCGCTCATAGCCGGCGTTGACACGGTCTTGAACCTTGGCGCCGGGTTGGATACTCGGCCGTATCGCATGAAGCTGCCAGCGTCCCTGCGCTGGGTTGAACTGGATTTTCCCAACATCGTCGAATTGAAAGACTCCACGCTCGCCGAATATAGGCCTGTTTGCAAGCTCGAGCGCGTCGGAATCGATCTCTTGGATCGCCCGTCTCGCAATAAGATTCTCGCTCGATATGGGACGACTTCCAAGAACACGCTGGTGATCACCGAAGGCGTCCTATCGTATTTTTCCATTCACGACGCCGCAACTCTCGCGAGTGAGCTGCATGCCACTCCGTCGATCCGTTTCTGGATTCAGGATTTTGACAACGCGGGCAAGCGCCGGCTGCCGAGAGGATGGGGGGCAAAGCTCAAAGCGGCGCCGTTTCTATTTCAGGTAAAGGACTGGTTCGAATTCTTTGAAAAATATGGATGGCGGTCCTCTCAAGTGATAACGAGCTTCGAGGAGTCGCAACGAATCAACCGACCCTACCCGCTCGATTTCCCATTCGGTCTCATTCTGCGCGCAATTCCCAAGACGATGAGCCAAAAGATACTGAGCTTGAGCGGCGCGGTATTGATGCAAAGGGCTGCAACCCCTTCGGGTAAGCCATTGAACCGGTCCGAGAATCTCAGTGCGACATCGCCCTCGTTTACTCACAGCCGCGCCAACGCGGCCAGGGCACCGATATCCATTACCTAGAGTTAATTCATTGCGGATCGGTGCTCGCGGCCTTGGCCATGGTTTACAGCGTCATCGCGTGGCAGACAACGTAGTGGAAAAGCACGACCTCGAGCCGGACGTCTGGTCCGAATGGCTCCTGCATCGTCGTCACGCGGACGATCCTGCGTACGCCCAAGTCGTCCAGGCCGTCGTTGAGGGTTACGCGGATCGGGTGCTGGAGGGTGCGCAGCTTGCCGACGGCATGACTCTGGTCGATGTCGGTGCCGGCGAAGGTCTGGTGGCGTTCCGTGCCATCGATCGTATCGGTCCGTCGCTGCGCGTCATTCTCACCGACGTATCCGCTCCCATGCTGGGGTATGCAGAATCCGTCGCCGTGCAGCGTAACGTGCGGGCGCAGTGCACGTTCCTTCGATGCACGGCCGACAACCTCAAGGGGATCGCCGATGCGTCGGTCGATGTCGTGGCAACCCGCGCGGTCCTCGCCTACGTTGCCGACAAGAGGGCGGCGTTGGTTGAATGTTTTCGCATCCTTAAACCCGGCGGCCGCCTCTCTATCGCCGAGCCCATCCTTCAAGACGAGGCTCTCTATGCCAGGGCCTTGCGAAGACGCGTCGAAGATCAATCCCAGCCGGTCGATCGCCTTTTGACGCTGCTACATCGCTGGAAGGCGGCTCAGTTCCCGGACACGGAAGAGGCCTGCGCCAAGAGCCCGATCGCCAATTATTCTGAGCGAGATTTGCTGAATATGGTTCGCGGGGCTGGCTTCGCTCAGATTCATCTGCAGCTGCATATTGACGTGGTGCCATCGCTCATTACGTCCTGGGAGGTTTTTCTCGGGAGTTCACCGCATCCATGGGCACCGTCGCTGAAGCAAATCCTTGCGGAACGGTTTACCCCCGACGAGCGTCAGTTCTTCGAGCAGATGGTCCGGCCGACCGTCGAGTCCGGCAAGAACGTCACCACCGACCGCGCGATGTATCTGCAAGCGCAAAGGCCTTTTTCGTGAACCGCCTATCCACAATGTGCCCGCTGCTATTGGCGCTGGCCTCGAGTCAAGCGTACGCCGGGTTCGATCATGAATTGCCGCTCGATCAAAACGGCATCTGGGCTCGCAAGTATCAGACCGGACTCGAGAACGGGGTGATCGCCCTCGAAGTGGCGGGCAGTTTGTGGTTTGGAAACGATAACGAGTTGGGTCATACTTTCTGGCAGACGATCGATGCATCGGCGATCTCGGGAATCGGTGCGACGGTGTTGAAGTACGCGCTCAGCCGCGCCCGTCCCTACCAAGGTAACAATCCCAATGCCTGGTTCAAGGGCAGCGGCTATCAGAGTTTCCCCAGCGGCGAGGTCACCCTGCAGGCGAGCTTCGTCACGCCTTTCATCGCGAATTATGGCCGGCAGGATCCGTGGATTTGGGCCCTCGAAGCCCTCCCGGTGTATGACGGCTTCGCGCGGCTGAAAAGTCAGGCGCATTGGCAGACGGACGTCATCGCCGGCTGGGCATTGGGGACGGGGGTGGGGTACTGGAGTACCACCCGCGCCATACCCCTGTCGGTTCAGCTCTTGCCGGGAGGCTTGTCGGTCGGGTTTTCCAAGCGTTTTTAGTGCAGCTGAAATAAAGTGCCGGATTTTTTGTAAAGCACAGGAGGCCGTAAGATAATGACCACGGATCCCTTGGAGTCGTCTCATCCGCTGCAACCCGCGGTGCGCTACCGTGGCGGGGCCATCGCATTCCATTGGGCCATGTTCGTGCTCGTCGTCATCGTCGGTGTATTGGGGCTCCTGCACGATTCCTGGCCCAAGCAAACTCAGGCGTTTTGGATCAACGTCCACGCGCTGATCGGAATCGTGTTGTGGCTGGTGCTCCTCGCGCGCTTTGGCTATCGTCTTCGCCATTCCCCTCCCACGCTGCCGCCGGATACCGGTGCGTTCTCTCGCCGCTTTTCAAGCCCGGTTCATCTGGCGCTCTATGCGTTGATGTTCGTCGTCCCGATCATCGGTTTCGTGACCTTCATTTATCATGGCCGCATTTTCCATTTCGGCTTCTTTGATCTCAGTTTCGGGATCAAGAAAAACCCCGCAATATTTGAGCCCACCGAGGATATTCACGGATATTTGGCGTATGCGCTCTTCGCACTCGCAGGTCTGCACGCGCTCGCCGCCCTGTGGCACCATTTGGTGTTGCATGATGGTGTGCTGGAGAGAATATGGCCCACTCGACGCCAGTCCTAGCTCTTGAGGGTTTCCGATCTTCGATTAGGGACACCCGCCGGACCAGTAATTCAGATCCGTGATCTCATGTTCGACGTGCCGCCAAGTGCGCGCGCGCAGATCGCCCATCGCGTCGCCTGGGCCGCGGTCAAGCGTCGGTACCGTATGGCCGGCTCCGACGGGTGCCGCTTGACGACATCGGCTCCGGAGGGTGATCTTCCGCGGCAGATTAATCGGCAGGCAGCGAAGGCGGATGAAAAACCAACGTCATCCCCTTGCATTGCGGGCAGAGGTTCCCGGCTGCGTCGGCCTCCAATGAAAACTCCCGTGGTACCGGATATTTGTGGGAGTGAACTACCGATACCGGTGGCTGGCCGTACTGAGCAATGTCGGCGGTTCCGCAATTCGGGCACACCGGCGTCGTGAGCGCGGTATTGACCTCGACCAAACCACAATGCTTGCAATAAAAGGGGAACCGAGAGTCCTGTAGCTGGGTGGACATGTCGCCCCCGACGGTGATCTCTGTAAGGTAACCACATTGGCAAGTCGCCTTACGCTTGCTACCCATAGTGCTATCCTCTAAAAATTGGTGTTTCTACATGTTCCAAGTCTACCCACCGCCGCCGAATCTATCACGTCAGTCATGTAACAGGTTGGTACGTCGTAGCCAACATGATTTGCGAATCGCCGCCTCGACTGCGCTCGCGGCTCGCCCGTGCGAAGCCGACGCGCTGGAGGTAGGGTAGGGTGGTGGCGACTAATTTCGTTTTCGTAGGCCGTCGGAACGCGTGGTAAATGCGCCAGTCACCAGGAACCTGTACTCGGCGTCATCCATGATCTTGACGGTGTTCCGGCCTTTCATCTTGGCCTCGTAAAGCGCCTGGTCGGCGAGCTGCAGCACACCGCGTGAATTTCGCTCATCGCTCGGCTCGATCACGGCGACGCCCACGCTGATCGTCACCGCAGCGGAGGTCCCGGACCCAAGGTGCTCGATGGCCAACGCCTCCACGGCGCTGCGTACTTGGTCGGCGATAAGCTGCGCCTGGCTCTCATCGACATCGTAAAGGATGGCCGCGAACTCCTCACCCCCGTAGCGTGCGAAAACGTCGAGGGGACGGCGAATGCACGCCTGTGCTGTCTGGGCGACTCGGCGCAGGGCCCGATCGCCGGCCTGGTGTCCGTAGCGGTCGTTGTACGCTTTGAAATGATCGACATCGAGCAAGAGGACCGCAATGGTGCGGCGATCCCCAACGGCTTGCTGCCAGAGATTGCCGAGATGTTCGTCAAATACGCGCCGGTTCTTCGCGCCGGTCAACGCATCGATTTGCGCCAGTTCTGCCGTGAGGCCGTTCTTGAGATAGCAGGTACGTGACCACGTTTCCATTTGTCGGGCGGCAATGGCGCACGCGGCGAGCGCACCGAACAGGAATGTGCAGGAGCGCAGCAGAACCGGGAGCGTCAACCCGAAGAAAAACGCGGACGCGCCATAGGACGCAACGGTGAGCGCGCCGGAGATCAGCGCCGCACGGAATTTCAGCCCCAGAAAGAAGAACGGCCCGATCAACATGATCGGCAAGACCATGAGCAATTCCAGCTGGCCGCGCGCCGCAACTTCGGCGATATGAACCGCAACGATCGAGTTTCTGATCGGCACGGCGATTTGCGCCCACGGTAGATAAAGCCGCTCGAAGAACGCACTCCAGGCGATCCAGGTCAGCACGGCTGAAATCGCCACGACCAACCCGAGCGGACCGAGGAGAGACTCGTTCCAAGGGACTGTTACGGCCTGCTCCACCCCGCGCAAGACCATGAGCAGAAGGGCGAATGCACACGCCGTACGGATGAGCTTTTGGCTGTATACCAGATGGCTACGAAGGTATTCAGCCTCCAGTTGGGGGGCGAAGGGCATGGTCGGGCTGGCTCGTCGCAGCTCGGCCGCATAGCGCGAATCCGGAAAATCAGTGAGGTTTAGTCGGGACACGATTGCCATATCGTGACCATATGCCTGTTAAACGTCGCGCGATGTGATCCGTTCTGAGAATTCGCCGCCTGGGTGGACTGCAAGGTCGGCACGGTCCAGATACCTGGACAATTCACCCACGCACTTGCGCGATGCATCGGTGTCTATGCTCACGGCCGCCAGCTCGAGGGCGGCGCCGATGTCCGTGATGGCTTGGAATCCAAACATGCCGCCGGCGCCTCGCATGCCGTGCCCCAGAAACTCGACGGTCTCAAAGTCGCTCCGATCCAAGGCGTCCAGAATCGCGACGATATCCTGCCGGCGTTTCTGCAGAAACGCGGGTATCCGGTCTGCGAATTTATGGAGAAGCATCGTCTCGTCCCGATTGCTTTCCTCTTTTGATGAAGCAATCGAGAACAGGCAATGCTCCTTGATCGCCTGCAGTAGCACCTGTTGTTTGATGGGTTTCGTCAAATACGCCGTGCACCCCGCCGCCACGCATTTTTCTCGATCCCCCTTTAAGGCAGCGGCCGTCAGGGCGATGATCGGCGTGGGTGGCCGCTGGTTCGCCTGTTCCCACTCTCTAATCGCCCGCGTGGCGGTCAAGCCATCCATGACGGGCATCTGCCGGTCCATCAGGATGAGGTCGAAGTGTCCAGCGATGAACTTTTCATAGGCAATGACCCCGTTTTCGGCGATTTCGACCCGGTACGGCGTGTCCTGCAGGTAGGCCAGCGTGATGATACGGTTGTCGGGGTAGTCCTCCACCAACAGAATATGCAGCGCCGGCAGCGGCAGATCGGGACCCGTGCCGACCTGCACGGCGGTCGGCCGCATGATCCCGCCCCAGACCTCGAGCGGGACGGTGAAAGAAAACACGCTGCCGTTACCGACCTTGCTTTCGACCCAGATGCGTCCACCCATCAGTTCCACCAGGCGCTTCGAAATCGTGAGCCCCAGCCCTGAGCCCCCGTATCTGCGGGTGGTGGAAGAGTCGGCTTGCGTGAATCGCTCGAACACCGTGCTCAATTTTTCGCCCGAAATGCCGATGCCGGTATCCGAGATCGTGAACCGTAATGTGCCCGGAACGGAGGAGTCCGCATCCGGCGCGACTCGCAGGGACACTTCGCCGGATTCAGTGAACTTGATCGCGTTGCCAAGCAAATTGAGCAACACCTGCCGCAGACGTGTCGGATCGCCGACCAGCTCGGTGGGCACTTTCGGCGTGATCTCGCACACCAGGGCCAAACCTTTTTGATGGGCCCGGACCGCCAGCATCTCCATCACCTTCTCGATCAGGTCGTTCAGCGAGAACTCGGTCCGTTCCAGCTCGAGCTGCGAGGCTTCGACCTTGGAGAGATCGAGGATGTCGTTGATGAGATCCAGCAGGTTGTCGCCGGCCCGGCTGAAGATATCCACGTACCTGCTTTGCTCCGGGGTGAGCGTGGTCTTCGTGAGCAGGGCCGCGATGCCGATGATCGCATTGACCGGCGTCCGGATCTCATGACTCATGCTCGCCAGAAAATCCGACTTGGTCTGACTCGCGCTTTCGGCCGCGGCCTTGGCCAGCTGCAATTCCGCTTCGACTTGCTTGCGCTCCGTGACGTCGCGCGCTGCGGCGAAGACGCCCTGCAGGGTGCGGTCCCGGTCGTAAAAGGTGGTCGCATTGCAGGACACCACCGTTTTCCTGCCGTCGCGGGCGCACGTCGTCAGTTCGAAGTCGGTCACCTTCTTTTCGTTCAGCACGAGCTTGATCCCCGCTCCGGCCCGCTCCGGTTCGGTGAAGTGGCTCTTGAACGGCGAGCCGATCAGCTCGTCGCGCGTGCAGCCGGTGAGCG
>PLAH01000048.1 GCA_003134045.1 Gammaproteobacteria bacterium | reverse complement strand
AAATGCAGCCACGGCAATGGCAATCACCGCGGGAACGAACCAGGCCGATACCGCATTGGCGAGCAGTAGGCGCGGCTTAGTGATCCGCGTTGCCCGAATCCGGGTGCCTGGGTGCATGGCGCGCCTCGCGGGCAGCCGGGTCCTGCCGGTAGAACTCGTGCAACAGCGAGTACAGCTCTGGGTGATGCCGCTTCATCTGCAGCGGTTTGTCGAAAAAGTACTCTGTAATCACCGCGAAGAATTCCCCCGGATTCGTGCCACCATATGCGTCCAGAAAAGTGCGCTTTCCCTTCGAGGCGCGGCGGCGCAGCTCGTCGTACTCGCGTGTGCAAACCTTGATCCAGCGCTCGTACTGCCCGGGCTCGGCCAGGGGCGGCGTACCGTCGACGCAACCGTCGAGCATGTCGAGCTTGTGGGCGAACTCATGATAGACAACGTTGTGGCCTCGCTCGGGATGGACGGCACCACGCAACACGGCGTCCCAGACCAGCACAACCGGACCACGCAGGATCGACTGGCCGTCGATCGGGATCCGCGGCCCCTGTATAGTGATCCCGGAGGAGAGCGCCGAGCGCTGTCCAGGCGCGATGACCGTAGCGGGATAGACCAAGATCGTCTTGACGTTGCTGTAAAGCGTGTGATCCAGGCCAAGCACCAGAAGGCACGCAAGCCCAGCAATCGTGACCCGGATCTCGTCGGTCAGCGCCAGCCCGCCGCAGCCTTCCCATTGTTTCTCTGCGACGAATACCTGGACGAGCGAGCGCAGCTGGACATGCTCGGCATCGTCGAGAAACTTCCAGTGCGCGACGTTGCGCTCCAGGATTGCATTCCAACTCTCGGGAAAGGGGTGTTCCAGGATCTGTCGGCGCTGGTGCGCCTGCAACCATCCAAACATGCTGCTTTCTCGCTTCCGGACCGACCCAAGCTGCGCCGTCGGAAGGTCAGTTGATGGGTTCAAAAAACTTGGACAATACTTTCACGTGCCAAGTATAGCGACAATCCGAAGACGGCCACGCATCCACGCCGCAGGCGCCATAGTGTCTTCCGCTCCGATGTGCGAACCGTGTTCACCTGGACCCAGGATAGGAGGTAAAGATAACGCTGCGCTTGATCTCCAGCCTGCTGGGAATAGGCCCTTCGGCAAGATTCGTGTCCACGCGACCGACCGGAGTGTCAATGGGATGCAAGGGTCTGCGCGCCTGGCGAAAATGCCGAGACCATCCGACTGGCTCATACGGCACCGACCACGATTCGGCTTCCTCAAACCGCTCGACTTGCCATAGACACCGAAGCCGTAGATCTTACGCTCCTAAAGCGAGTGCGCGGCCGGCAGGCTCGGCTAAATCAAGTCCAATAACGGGATCAGTGAACTTGCGCGATCTCGTTAGGTGACACAGTCGAACAGCGACGCTATTTTCCCAGCCGTTCTGTGTAAGCAAACTTCTCGCCGGAAATATCGGCAGCGAACATGAGGCCGCCCTTGGCGATGGTGAACACCGCCATGCCGGCCTGGCAATCGCCGTTGGTCGTGGCATTGTGTTTGCCGCCATTCGCTTCCGACGACGCGCGATCGGTGCCGACGCTCGCAGAGGCTCCCGCCGTGATGGCAACGGCGCTGGCACCCGCTGCCAATTCGAACTTGCCGGATTCGAACTCGTCCAAGTATCGCTTCTCTTGGAAGAATATGATTTCGCTATACACTTTGCCGCCCGCTTGGAGCCCGATTCTCAACGGCATCATGACGGCGTCCCCGATCAGCCGATCATGCACGTACACCTGACCCTCGCCGCGAGCTCCGCCGACGATGAGGCCGCCGGCGCCAATGGTTGGGAATACTGCGTAGGCATAACAATCGGTTAAAAAGACGGCACTCTCTCCAGCATCCTGGAATAGTTCGATCGTCTCATCGTACTCGTTGGCGTAGGCCACACCAGAACCCAGCAATAAGGCCATCGTCACACCAAAAGAAGGGAGACAGGATAGTCATATGGAGGTCTTTGGCAGTTGACGTGCTGTTTGAGGTTCGAACGTACCGGACACCGGCGCCCACCCATAGAGCAGGCGCAGGGTTAGCGCTGTCCGTCTGGCGCAATAGATCTCTTTCCGGTCGACCGCATGCAGTGGAGGCAATTGCGGCTGTTCAACCGCCGGCAGCGCGGCTACCAGCACAGATTTCGGATTGTGAAATGACGGAGCCGTGTTCAACGTCAGTGCCAGTCGGTCACCATGCTGCGCGCCCAGGGCCGGAATGTACTGATACTGAGCGACATGAAATGAATCGAGGATGCGTGCTATGTCCAGCACCGATGCAATGTAAGGACTGTAGTAACCATAGCTCAACTGGGGCGTATAACTCGCCTCCATGGCTAAATCGCTGCCAACGACCCAGCCCCGCCGCGAGGCGCCGACCACGGAATGAGTTGAGGCAATAGATGACGGCTATGCCCAGATAAAACACCGAACCAAAGTCTACAAACCTGTTCACCTGACATCTCCGAGTGGATAGACCATCACCGAAGACCGGGGGCGACGTGCGCTGCGACTGTCGTTCCGCGACTGTAGCTACCAATCCGTACTATCTTGGATCGCGGGAACGCGGTTGCCAGAATTGTCTCGACCAACATCACTCGCGTGCGGATTGTGACGAGTTCACGATCATCGGGCCGCACCCGGTCGGTGAGTTGGCGCAGCGCGAAGTGGGGTGCATCAGCCTCGTAAAGTCTGTGGCGAATGAAGTCTCCTGAATGCGGCGTAGCATCATTGCCGATTGCTACACCGAAACGCCCGCCAACAGGGAGAGCGCCACTGACGCCGTCGCGTCATGACTTAAAGTTTGGTGATTAACCGTCCTCATGAGGTATCGATGCCGATGGGGAGACTGAGCCACGGGCGGAATGTTCCTCGGCGGCAATGCGGCGAAATACCTCCTCGCGGTGAACCGACACCGATTTGGGCGCCAGAACTCCGATGCGGATCTGATTGCCGTGAATGTCCAACACGGTGACGGACACCTCTTGGCCGATTCGAATCGTTTCACCTATTCGACGAGTCAAGATCAACATGTCCGACCCTCCATTTGAAAGCCGAACCCAGCACAGGCGAGTCCAGCGCGACCGTCGGTAATCTCGGCGCCGTCTCTGGGCACAACGCCGAGCTGTCAATATCTCCTAGGGCAATGACCGTCCTACTTCGAAACCGACCGCTTGAACATGCGGTCGATCTTTTCGTTGATTGCCTCGATAGCTTGTTGATTCTTGTTCGCTGTCGACTTCGCCGAATCCGCGGTGCTCTGTGCGGCCTTTGCCGTCGCCGCTGCGGAATGCGCAGTGCTCATGGCGCCTTGCGCGCGGCTCTCCACGCTTGCTGTTTCCGGCGAAATCTTGCTCAATTGAGTCTTCAGATCATCGAGTTGGGCCTGGATGGGCTTCAAGTCGGTGCAGCCCGATGCGAAGACGACGCAGAGAGTCGCCGCGCCCATGATGAGAATCGGGCTTCTGTACTTGGTCATGAAATTACTCCTAAGTTTTCGTTTGCTCGTTGTCCGGCACAGTCACTCGTGCGCCGAAATCACTCATGAACGAACCATGGGATACCTTGGTCGCTCGTTGATGATGGGGTGGCGTATATGTCGATGGACACGTCATAGATCCGAGAGCGGCCGGTCGGCGGCCTGCTCGTCCTGTAGATGAAGTCCGTCGATGAGTTTGCCGAGATCTCTCATCAGCGACTGCAGAGTCGCCTCCGAAAGACCGAGCAGAGCCTCAGGAATCAAGCCTTCCGCGGGACCTGGCGCATCTTTGAGAACTTTGAGCGCGGCTTTCGTAATCGTCAGACCTACACGACGCTGATCCCGATCCGACCGCGCCTTGACGACATATCCCCGTGTCACGAGCTTCTCGACCAACTGGCTGCAGGTTGTTTGATGGATCGAGAGGCGATGTGCTAAATCGGATACGCCGATTCCGGGTGCCGCCTGCAACTCGTGCAGCATCCATAATTGCGACCCGGACACTCCGCACGTCTCCTCGATTTGCCGGAAATGGTGGCGCACGGAGCCATAAATCAGCCGAAATTGTTTCAACACATCGAGCGTCAGCTGCTTATGCCGCTGCCCGTCCAATTGGGACGCGACTACTCTGCGCTCCATGGCGTTTCGCAAGCTTTACTTCCGTATGAGGTCCAGTTGTGTAAATATAATGGATGCCATTGTATCTGTACATAGAAATCCACCGGCGATTGAGGCAGCGCCTGGGTCGTCGATGTCCCGGGCATTCCGGTGAGAATCGATGAGTAGTGCCCAGAATATCCTCGTGGCTGAAGGCGCTCCCGGCAGCGTGCAGAGGCTGCGGCGCTGGCTGCGGCCGTGCCCGTGGCTGCGGGGGCTTGTCTTCTGGGGCGGCGCCGTGGCCACGGGTGCGACTGCAGTCGCGTTCGCGCGCGGCAGCGATGCGGCGCTGACACTCTTCCATTGGGGGGCCCATCGATCCGCATTGTGGTCCTGGCTCGCCCCTCCCTGTGGACTTGCCCTCGTCGCCTGGCTCGGGGGCTACCCCAACGGCTGGGTGCGTTCAAGACTCGAGCTCCGGTGCGATTCGCCTTTCTGTGTGGCCTGATGGTGGCTCTCATCGGTTGGGCCTCGTCTGGTGCGACTTTTGGCACCGGATACGACCAAGCGCGCGCGCTCGTGCAGCAGGAGGTAATTCCGAGCAATCTGTTTGCGCTGCTGAAGGCGCTCGCTACGCTCGTATCGTATGTCACGGGTATTCCGGGAGGAATCTTTGCCCCGTCACTGGCGGTCGGCGCCGGCCTCGGTGGCACATTGAGCATGTATTTGCCGTACGCCCCCGGAGGCGCCACTGTACTTCTCACCATGGCCGCTTATTTCGCCGGCGTGGTGCAGGCCCCGCTTACCGCGCTGGTCATTGTGAGCGAGATGACGGGCAATCGAGAACTGACTCTGCCGCTGATGGCGGTGACTTTGCTTGGCCGAGGGGCAAGTGCCCTGGTATGCCGCGAAAGTCTCTATCGGGCGCTGGCAGTTGCATTCATCGACACCGCGCCTAGGCCCGCGGCCAATGTCACGCCGCAGGCGACTAACAGTCCGCAATCCTGATTCTGAGCGTTGCCGGCGGATATACAGGCGAACCCCGCGTTCCATATTCGTCCATTTGTCATTCCAGCCCCTATACTTAAGTTGTATCCCATTCAAAAGGTCCCCCGTGTCCGTGCCCGACGTATCGATTGCTCAGAAGATTGCGCGATACACACTAATCGGCTTGCTGGTCTTGTTAGGCGCGTGGATGCTGCAGCGTTTCCTTCCTGCGCTGTGCTGGGCCGTGGTACTCGCGATCGGAACGTCGTCGTTATACGACCGCTGGCTCGCGATATTTCACGGCAAGCGGCGCCATATCTGGGCCGCGCTCACGTTCACGAGTGCCGTCGGAATCGTGGTCATCGTGCCCCTCGTGTACGGCGGCATCGTGGCGCTGCGAGAGGCGATCTCTCTCACTCGTAACTTTCTGGAGTCCTCGAAGGGCGGACCCCCGGATCTGCCGCAATGGCTCGCGCAACTGCCGTTGGCGGGCCCGTGGATTCAAAGCGTGTGGCTTGACTACCTGGGCCATACGGGAGCGGCTGCGGTCCAGAACAAGCCGGCGCTGTATGAATGGACTCGCCTATTGAGCGTCCAGCTGCTCGGGCGATTGAGCACGCTGGTCTTCACGCTGGTGACACTCTACTTCGTCTATTTGAACCGAGACACCTTGCGGAACGACGTACCGCGGGTCGGTCGTGCCCTGTTTGGCCCAACGGTGGAGGGACTTCTGACTCGAGCCGCCGAAGCGATTCGCGCGACCGTAGACGGCATCGTGCTAGTTGCCGTCGCAGAAGGCGCGATCATGGCGGGCGTCTACGCTACGGCGGGGGCACCGCATCCGATTCTGTTCGGAGCCGTGACCGGCATATTCGCGATGGTGCCGTTCGCCGCTCCGGTGGTTTTCGGGGCCGTGGCCCTGCTGTTGGGGAGCCGCGGCGCCGTCGGCGCCGCTGTGGGGGTGCTGGTGGCAGGCAGCATCGTGTTGTTCGTTGCGGATCACTTCGTACGGCCCATGATCATCCGTGAAGGCGCGAAGCTGCCCTTCCTGTGGGTATTGCTGGGAATTTTGGGTGGAATCGAATCGTTCGGGCTGGTCGGTATCTTCCTCGGTCCCGCCTTGATGGCCGCGCTCGTTTCGCTGTGGCGCAGTTGGGTTGCGGAACCTAAGCCGCCGTAGAATGGGTAGTCTTGCTTTACGCGCGCTGACGGTAAGACACGCCGAGTAAAATAAGAGCAGACTCATCTCAACCCGTCAAGGCGACAATTCGTCCAAAGCGTAAGGGCTTATGCTGTCGGAGACCGAGTCCGCGATATGCTCTTTTGTGATGAGACCAGCCACGTCGGAGGCGTGGGGCAGAAGTCCCGCGGTCCGGAATACGACGACCATGACGGCGTTCTTGCGCGACATACGGCCGATTACGTTGAACATGATGTCCCCTTCGCGTGCAATCGTGAAGTTGCGACTCGCCACGTCTCCCAGAGACACACCGGTGTAAGCGCCCTCCAGCCCCCGCCGCAACCCCGTATTGACGCGAAGGACACCGAGGATGGCGTTCCCGCGGGTAACAACCACGTGGCGCATCCTGCCGTCATGGTCCGGCAATTTTAGAAACGCGTCAAAGGTCATATCCGCAGGAAGAACTAAAATGTCCTTGTCCATCACCTCGTCGGCGCGGCGCACGAGAAACATGTTCGCGTGCAGCGCCTTGGGGATGAAATGCCCTCGGGCGACGAGCTTGATCGTGTATATGTTTTCATGCGAGAGCATGCGCCGTATGCCGATGCTGACGGCAACGGCAATAATCAGCGGCATGACGATGTCATAGTCGCGGGTCATTTCGAAAATCATCGTAACCGCCGTCATCGCAGCGCCCGTACCGCCACCGACCATGGCCGCCATGCCGACGATGGCAAAAGCGGCGACATTGATGTCGGGCGATGGATAAATCGTATGAACAAGTGCACCGAATGCGCCGCCGAGGGTGGCGCCCATGAACAGCGACGGCGAGAAAATGCCGCCCGAAGAACCGGATCCCAAACTTAAGGTGGTCGCAAGGAGCTTGGAGAAAAACAGTATCGTGAGCAGAGGCGCCGCACCGAGTCCGCCAAGCAGGACATCCTGTATCGTCGCGTAGCCGACCCCGTCCACATAATACTGGCCAGTGAAGCAAAACAATACATAGAGTAGAGTTCCAACGATCAGCATTCCAATCGCGTGGCGTAAATAGGGATTACGGACGCGTTGAAATGTAGCCTCCATAAAATGAAGACCCCGAATGAAACCTGTTGCAGCCAAGCCCATGGCCGCGCCCAGCACTGCATAGAGTAAAAGGGTAAAAAGCGGAGCTGGATGGACTGCCACCGCCGATACGGGCGGCATATCGAACGCAGGCCTAAGGCCAAGAAATAGACGGGCAATGAATGTCGCCGTACCCGTCGCGAGCGCGACCGGCAGGAACGTGCGCACACTGACCTCCGGCAGCATCAATTCGATTGCAAACATCACGCCACCGATGGGTGTATTGAATGTCGCCGCGATGCCGGCGCCTGCGCCTGCCGCCACGAGCGTGATCCGTTGCCAGGTATCCATGCGGATGAGCTGACCAAAGGTTGAGCCGAGAGACGCGCCGATCTGGATAATGGGTCCTTCACGGCCTACCGCCGCACCACTGCCGATCGACAAGGCCGAGGCCAATGACTTCACGGCGGCAACCGCCGGCCGGATACGCCCTTCCTTGTAGAAGATGGCATCCATCACCTCGGGCACGCCGTGCCCTCGCGCTTCGGGCGCGAAAGTTTCCACGAGAAACACGACGCCCATTCCGCCGATCACGGGAACCAGAATGACGAATATTCCCCACGGACTTGCCGGCGTATAGGCATTCGCGTCGTAAAAGACGGAAAAATGCCCGAGAAAGAACAAATTGTGGATAAAGCCTATCAGACCGCGAAAAAGAATGGATCCGAATCCGGTAATCACGCCGACGAGAATAGCAATCAGTGAAAGACCCAGAAGGCCGCGGCTTGTCGGGCCGTATTTCATTCAAATGACCTCTGTCGTTATCCCTTGCGCGCGCTCCGCCACGTGCGAGCGCTTTAGTGGCAACGCTACCACGTCTTGCGTCTTCTCGGGCTCCTAGAACCGTTTTTGGCCTCTGTCAGCTGGTAGCGTAGCGCCAATATGGGCTAGTTCCGCGAAACCAGGATGAGGAATCGTTAAGGACCCTCTGATTTACCTGTCATGGCAAAAATCTATCGCTGTTTTTCCCGGGGATTTTTTACGCCGATGTCCGATGATGCCAGTAAGTCAGAGGTTCCTTAATGTCATTGCAGTGTCGGCTTCTACGGTCCTTGTTCTGAGATTCCTTGGCCCTTCAGTCCGACGTCGTGCCCGCTGCCCTCGTGTCTGCGCCACCTTCCGGCGACGTGCGTGCTAGGACAGATCAACTCGCGTCAACGAGCGATCGCGCCCTCGCCGCATCGAATGTCTTCGAATCGACCTTGAGATAGGCGAGATTTTCCTCGGTGATCACTATCGCCTCGGCCACGCCTGGCAGCTGGCGCAGCTTGGCTGCGAGATTTTCCGCAGTGACGGTGCAGCCATCCCCGATCCGAATCAGCCGAGTCGTCAAGTAGCTGGGCTGCTTCATCGTCACGGCGACCAGCAGCCAAAGCAGCGCAAGACCCCCCGACCATGCAAACACACTGCCGCTGCCCTCGATCTGGTGCACCCAGCCGCCCACGACGCCGCCCACGAAAATGCCGAGAAACTGCGCGCTCGAATAGATGCCAGCGGCGGTTCCCTTGGCGTCGGGGGGCGCTGTTTTGGTGACGAGTGAGGGCAAGCTCGCCTCCATCACGTTGAAGCCCGCAAAGAAAAGAGTGATGGCCGCGAGCACGACATAAACATCGTCCTTGCCGACAACGAGCATGAACTGACTTGCCGCCAGTCCCGCAACGGCACCGACGAATACGCCCTTCATACGGCGATATTTCTCTGCAACGATAATTGCGGGCACCATCACCGCGACGGAGAGCAGCAGGACGGGCAGGTAGACCTGCCATTGACTACGGCTATCCACATTCAATCTAGCGTGCAGCAGCGACGGCACCACCAAGAAACTCGCGGTCAGCATGGCGTGCAAGGTAAAGATGCCGAAATCCAACCGCAGGAGTTCCTCGCTCTTCAGAACCGATCCCAGCATGCCCGACACCGTTTCCGTGTCACGGTGCACTCGCAGGTACTGGGGGCGGGGCACGACGAATAGGGTTATGACAATGCCGACCAACGCCAGACCAACCATGAGCCAGAAGATGCCGGAGACACCGATGGCGCCGGCGAGGATCGGACCTGCCACCAACGCCACCATGAAGGAAGTTCCGATCGTGATGCCGACCATCGCCATCGCCTTGGTGCGGCTTTCCTCGCCCGTGAGATCCGCGACCAACGCCAGGATCACGGAGCCGACTGCACCTGCGCCCTGCAGCGCCCGGCCAACAATGACGCCGTCGATCGAAGTTGACACGGCAGCCACGACGCTTCCGGCTCCGAACACGGTAAGGCCCAGGACGATCATGGTCTTGCGCCCGATCTTGTCGGACAGTAGACCGAAGGGAATCTGCAAGAGCCCTTGGCTCAGGCCATAAATGCCCAGCGCCAGGCCGGTCGTGTACGGTGTCGCACCGGAAAGAGAGTGGGCATACTCCGCGAACACGGGATAAATCATGAATAGGCCGAGGAGCCGCACTGAGAAGACGGCGGCAAGAGAGCCTGCTGCACGGATTTCCTGTTTCTCCATATTCCTTTATGCTCCGTATCTAGCAGCAGCGACTCCCTTAAGGCTGGGAGAGATGCTCAGCATTGGCATTGCACGCCTAAACTCTCGCTTCTGACAGCGCACTTGCTGCGCGGCCTTTCGACGACTATCCAGTCCGCCTCGACGGTCGGAAGCGTCGATCGCGGAGTGGCTGCAAACCCGTGGCAGGCAGGTACCCCCGCTCGGAGCAAAAGCGCCCACGTAGATTGACCCAATATTAGTACTTTCCCGCCTACTCATTCTCGGCAATGCTCGCGTTCTTACAGGCCGTTTCTCGGCGGTTGTTTCCAAAGAAACGGTCTGGACCACCGATGCGAAATCAATGAAGATGGGGTATACATCAGCTAAGTTGGTAGGCTGGAACCTACGAGCCGGCTGGAACCGCCGTCGATTCACGTCGGTCCTCCTCAGGCCGGCCGATACTTCTTACGGAGCGCCTATCGCGACGAGGTACTTCGCTGTCGGACTGCTCGTTTGGCCTCGAAAACGAGTTGGCCGGAACTACTTGCCCGTTTCTGGCAAGGTCAGCTTCAGTGCCGTCGCCGCCGATTCCGCCTTGGTCTTGGCGTCTTTGGCGGCGGTCACGGCATCCGCGACATTGCCGGACTTGAATGCGGATTGTGCCGTCTCCCACTGCGCCTTGGCATCGGCAAGCCCAGACTTGGCAGCGGTCAGGTCGATGTCCTTCGGAACACGCCTCGCCTTCGATAGCGTGTCGATGCGCGTATTTACCGCATCAACCACCTGAGGCACGGACGCGGCAAGCCCAGTCCACTCGTTACCCAGCGCCTTGGCGATCTCGTCCTTTTTTGCGGTTGCCGCAGTGCCCAGACCTTGCACCTCAGCCAATACGGGCGGCGCGCCGGTCACCACCGCTGCATAGTCCTTCTTGTCAAAGGAGGCTGTTAGTTCAGCCACCTTGCTTTGGACGGCAGTCAGCTGATCGGGAATGTACTTCTTCGCATCCGCCGATACTGAATCGAGGGCGACGTTGATGTCGGCGAGTGCCTTCCGAGCCGGCTCCATCTGGTTTGCGCAGGCCGCAAACAACAGCGCGGCGCAGGCGAATACTAAGTAGCTGGCGATGTTCCGGGTTGACTTCATCGATGCGGCTCCTGACCACGAGATCGCATACGCTACACTATGTCTCGAAATAGATGCAAGCGGAATCATATGGCTGCTGCTGGGCATGAGGGGAGGAAGGGCACCATGGCGCTATTTGAATTGTCCCAGGCGGCGCAGCAACGGCGTGATCGTCAGCCCTTGCGCGAACACGGAAAAGGCGACGACAGCAAACGTGATAGTGACAATCGCGTCGTGGTGAGAAATGTCCTCTGGTAGAGCCAAGGCAAGCGCCAATGCCAAAGCACCTCTCAGGCCCCCCCCAGAAAAGGATGTGCTGATGCCGGCGCTCGACTCTCAGTCCGCTGCGAGCGAATACCGCGCACAAGGGATAGATCGCGACCGCTCGCCCAAAGGTTACGAGCGCAAGGGCGACCAGCACCGGTAACCACAGAGCGGTGAAATGCTGCTGCGCTTCTTGCGCGCCGATCAATATAAAAATCAATGAATTGACGAGGAACGCGACGTATTCCCAAAAAGTCTCTAACGCGTGTCGACCCGCATCCGATATCGAGCCGCTGGGACGATAATTGCCCACCACGAGGCCGGCGGTCAATGCAGCAATTACCCCCGAGCAGTGATAGTGCTCGGCCACGAAGAAGGAGCCGTACGCGGCGAGAGTGGCGAGGGTAATCTCGACCAAATAATCCGTAGTTCGCTCTGCCAACAGCATGAAACCAAAGCCAACGGTGGCGCCGAAGAATGCGCCTCCGCCGATCGCAAGGAACAAGGTGCCCGTGATGGACAGGACATCACGGCGTTCGCCCGCGAGCATGCTTAAGACGGCAACGAAGGCAACCGCGGCCGTGCCATCGTTCAGCAGACTTTCCAATTCAATGAGCAAGCGCAGGCGACCGGATACGCCCGCCTCTTTAAATGTGGCGATGACAGACACGGGATCGGTGGCGGCGATCAATACGCCAAAAACGATCGCACGCACTGCCCCAGTCCCAATCGAGCGCGTAGTGCATGCCGCCCGCCGTGACGGCCGCCGCCAGCACCACGCCCACGGTGTACGGCATGTGGAAACGACGGGTGAGTATCGCGACCAACGCGGAAACAAACAGGAGCAAGCCAAGCTGCGATAGACCCAATGTCATGGCAATGCTTCTCAATTCAGGAGCCGGGAGCCCAGCACGACAGCAATCCACCTCGGATCCCGCACGCTTGGTATTATGGTAGGACCCATCCCGAGATGGCATCCACAGGGCACATTCAAATCTAACCCGCGCCCACCTCGGTATTCGGCCTTATCACACGTAGCACGCAATCCACAACTTCCCTCGTGGTCTTAAGACTCATTGGTGCATGCCCAAACAGTGTGCGGAAATAGAAGGGTCCGGTGAGCATGTCGAGCACCAGTTCCACGTCCAGACCATCCCGTGCCTCGCCACGGACTCGCGCCCGTTCGAGCGCCTNNGCATCCTGCGCCATGTCCGCCACGAGACCTGCCAGCGCACGGCCCAGCGGTCCGCGGAATGCTCGTAACAGAGTACCAACCGCCGCCTCAAGATCGCCTCGAATACTCCCCGTATCCGTCGCTGGATTTTCACCTAATTCGCTGACGACGGCGTAAGCCACGAGATGACGCTTGCTCGACCACCGGCGATACAGACTGCTGCGGGCGCGGCCGACATGCCGGGCAATACCATCGATTGTCACGGCCTCGTATCCTCCCGATTTCAGGACATCCAAAACGGCGGCCACCACCTCTTTGTCGATCCGCGTGTCCCGCGGTCGGCCGACGCCGGATGATGATGGCTGATCGTGACTGCCCGTCGTCGGTTCGCCTGTCTTGCACAATTGTCGTCTTAAACGCATGGCGCGACCTTTGTACCATAAGCCGGCCGTCATTGCCCTCGCCGAAATCGCTGTTGCCCATTCGCTTCCAGCTCTCCCGTCCGCCGATGGCGGTCAAATATTGTTGCGTACCTTTCGATACATAGTGTAGCGTATACGTCACACCGACCCGGAGCCCTGACCCGTGCAATTGTCACAGCGCACACCCCACTTCGTCATGCTCAGTTTCGTTGGACTGATGACGGTGGCCTGCGCAAAGAATCAAGAACCCGCCAAACAAGCATTGGCGGAGATCGATAGCTTTGTGAAGCAGGCATCGACAGATGCGCGGAGATACCTGCCGGAGCAAGCGGCGATGGTCCACGACAAAGTGGCTGTGCTGAAGACCTCTTTTGACCAAGAGGACTATTCGGCGGTGCTCGCAGGCTCACCTGCCGTACTCGCGGACGCGAAGGGCTTGGTTGCAGCGGTCTCCGTAAAAAGGCAGGAGGCCGCTGCGGGGTTGCTTCGCGAATGGACGACTCTCGATGCGTCCCTGCCTCCGCTGGTCGCCGCGGTGCGAGTGCGTATCGACATGTTGACCAAGATCAAACTCCCGCGGAAAGGAATTGATCTTTCTCGAGCAAAGGCAAGCATCGCCGTCGGCGACGCATTGTGGGACAAGGCTGAGTCCGCATTCGAGTCGGGCCAACTCGAGGATGCGGTAGCGCTTATCAAGGACGCGAAACCCAAGGCCGAGGCCGCCGCAGCGGCGCTGCAATTGACATATCCCGGAACCGACTAAACCTTCGTTTATGAGCCGTGTTTAGGCACATTCATCCCCCGCCGGTTCCGATCGCTTCATTGAGCGGACGCTGCAGGGCAACGCACACTCGACGGGCCCTTGAATTGCGCTGACTACGCAATGATGTTCAGCATATCCACGACGTGATCGAAACCTAAGTTTGCGACATCGGTCCGCTGTGATCGGTGCGAGGAAATGGCCATGATTCCGATGAAGAGCACCGCAGCAACGCGGGGGTGGTTGATTTTCCTCGTAGTGGTCACGTCGATCGTTGGGCCGGAGAATGCTTCGGCTGCGCAAACCGCCCGGACCGAAGTGCTCAGCGTGGGCGTAGCGGAACCACTGATGGCAGCGCAAGTTGCCATCCAAAAGAACCATTGGGATGCCGCTCTTGAGAGTATCAAACAGGCGCAAGCCGCGGCCCGCTTGACTGCCAAGGACGAGTACAACATCGACGCGCTTCTTGGCTACGTCTTATACAGACAAAACAAATACAAACAAGCCGCGGCAGTCTACGAACGCCTACTCGAGTCGCCGCTAGTGCCCGCAGCGCAGGTTAGCGAACGCACCAAAGCGATCGCGGAAATGTATTTTAAAATGGGAGAGTATCCGAGGGCAGCGAAGTGGGCTAAGGCATTTCTCGGACGGCACCCGGATGCACCGCAAGTTGCGGCAATGCTCGGCGATGCCTATTTCAGAATGGACAATTATAAGAGCGCCGTTGCAACAATGACGGCGCTCGTCGCCGATGCGGAACACGATCGGCGAATACCGAAGGAAAGTTGGCTGCGAATCATCGAAGACTCCTACTATCGTCTGGAGGATCTTCGGGGCATGGAAAGCGCTCTGGTGCTCTTGGTCGGCTACTTTCACGAGCCCGAGGACTGGCGTGAGTTGTTGGACCTGTGTTCGCGGGATGTTCACGATGAACGTATCGCGCTCGGGTATCACCGCTTGATGTTTGAACTCAACGTGTTGACGCGTCCCGATGACTACGAGGCAATGGTATTTGAGACACTCACCGCCGGAGTGCCCGCCGAGGCGCTACAAGTGCTCGATAGCGCCAGGAACGAGGACGTGTTTTCCGGCCCTGATAGCATGCCCGGCAGATACGAGCGCCTGTTCAAACGGGTACAGAAGGAAGTGGCGGCAAATCGCGTCTCGCTACGCCGCTTGGCCACGAAACCAACGGACGCATCTGGGGGTCAAGACGACGTGCTGCTCGGACAGATCTACCTAAGTTACGGTCAATACGACCTAGCCGTGGCCGCGCTGAATCGAGGGATCAATAAGGGCGGGGTGCAGGAGGCCGACGAAGCGCATATGAGCCTCGGAATCGCTTACCTACAACTCGGCCTCAGGGACCTCGCTGATGAGGCTTTCCGGGCTGTGGACAGGGGATCCCCATGGGCGGGGCTAGCTGAGCTTTGGAGATTGCGGGTGAATGCCAATGCGCTTGTCAACCAATCCCTCGCCTCGAGTCGGCGTCGCTACTTTTGACGTGACGACTAGGCCTCCCCATCCGTTTTTGCTGTGAGCAGGCTCAGCCTTTCGGTGTGCATTCCGTGGCTAAGCGCGATCGAGAAAAGCGCTGATGATCGGATTCAACCATCCGGGTCGGCCGGAAAACGTCCCGTGATCCGTACCGGGTAATACGCAAAGCTCGGCGTCGGGTAGCGCATGAAAAATCTTGAGTGTATGTTCGAGCGTGATGTCATCACGGTCGCCGGAGATAACCAGCACCGGCTGAACGATTTGTCGGAGTAAGGCTAGACTCAGCTCCGTCGTTGTGGGGGACGTAAGCCACAGGTGCGTTAACTTTTCATCGATCGTTTTCGGGTTAGGCGTCTGAGAAGCCCTAAGTTCCTCCAAGTCCTCCGGATCCAGCCCATCGGGCGCGATATTGACGCCGCTGATGACTACTCGCCGTACCAGCTCAGGATGGCGCAAGGCGAGCATCAGCGCCAAAATTCCTCCATCGCTGAATCCCACCACATCGACATGTCTGAACCGTAGATGCTGCAGCAATGCAGCCGTATCCTCCATCATCGCCGTATAGCTCAGTGCCCCGGGCACATCGGGTGTGCGTCCCTGACCGACTTGGTCGGGTGCGACGATATGATGATGTTCCGAGAACTCATCGAATTGACGTTCAAAGGAGTGCTCACCCGAGTCTCCGCCTCCATGCAACAGGAGCAAAGTCGGGCCCCTGCCCCGCACGGCGTAGACGATTCTGTGGCCATGGATCGTTACTCGGCTCCACTCGGTACGCCGCACCACGGCATGCGTCCATGGAGCGGGAATACAAGCGAGCCACAGCGTCAGACACAAAAGCTGTGCTTGGTGCTTCAACGCGCGCCTCTGAGCGACCGCCAGCCTGTACGTTGTGAGTTCGCCATTGCGTGAACCACCTCGCCAATTAGACCCGACTAAAAGTTCAAACGATGCCGCTAAGGAGCACCAACTACACTTACACGTGCCTCCATTATATTTATATCATTGTATCTAGATTAAGTGTGAATGGTCCGCCTGCGAGATTCATGTGAAAACCTGCCACAGCGTGTCGCGGCCAGAATAATCGGGCTGGCAATACCGATATTGGTCACCGGCGTGTTTCGTGAATTAGCCTTCTCGCGGAGTGCCCGGTGCTCAGAATGTAACGTTTCGCTGGGTGATACGCACGTAGGTAATCGGCTGCGCGTGCTTCCCGGCGAGCGCAGCGCCGCAGGTGGCGACCGCTGGCATCTCAGGTATCTGGCGTGCCTCGATTCGCGGTTCAAACGCCGGCGAGACCGCATTGAGCTTCGCTTGCTCATCCCGAGTCCCGTAGGGCGCCAGAACGCAACCGGCGAATCCCGCCGCGAATCCCAACGTCATCGTGAGAGCGCCGCGCATGTCTAGATTCGGACGAATCGCAGGGTCAGCGCAGCGGCGGCGGGATGGAGTCAAGACTAAGACCTTGAACGCGGCGCTCGCGGTCGTGCGCAGGGTCCTGAATCTCGCCTCCTCCGAGTGGATGGACGAACAGGGCATGACGTGGCTGGAAACGGCGCCGAAGATCAAGCTGTTTCCCGTCAAGGGTGCCCGACCGCCTTACCCCTTGACCCGGGAGGAACAGGCGCTCCTGTTCCAAGAGTTGCCGGACCACTTGGCGCGGATGGTGTTGTTCAAGGTGAATACGGGGCTACGGGAGCAGGAAGTTTGCGGACTCAAGTGGGAGTATGAGGTGAAGGTGCCGGAACTCGACACGTCGGTTTTCGTCATCCCGGGCGAGCGCATCAAAAACGGCGAGGAACGACTCGTCGTGCTCAACCGGGTCGCGAAGTCAGTCGTGGAGAGTTTGCGAGGCCTGCATCCCGTGTACGTCTTCGTGCGCATACCAGGCAAGGACGCCGCGGCGCGACCGCTGACCAAGATCTACAACACGGCCTGGAAAGCGGCGCGGGAGCGTGCCGCGGACGCTTGGGCTCAAAAGCACGGGGAAGCGGCGCCAGCGGGGTTCAGAAAGATTCGCGTCCACGGTCTGAAACACACGTTCGGTCGCCGACTGCGGGCGGCAGACGTGACGTTCGAGGACCGTCAGGACCTGCTCGGGCATCGAAGTGGTCGGATCACGACGCACTACTCCCAGGCGGAACTGACGAGCTTGATCGAGGCCGCGGAACGCGTGTGCGACACCGAGACCCGCAAATCTCCCGCAACCACCTGGCTTCGGCGCAAAACGGGCTGAGGTCAGGCACGCTAAATGACTGATTTGACGAAGCAATTGTGGTGCGCCCGGAGGAATTCGAATCCCCGACCTCCTGGTTCGTAGCCAGGCGCTCTATCCAGCTGAGCTACGGGCGCATATTCTGATTGTAGCAATTTCGCCATCGACCGGCCGCATAGCGCTCGGTCACTCCCTGGTCACTCCGCGTCCGGTGCGGAAAATCCTCTCCTGCTAAGCTCCTGATCTTCTTATCGAATCCGATTGATCCAAACCGACGAAATTTACCTGCCATGTGGCGGAGAGGGAGGATTACTCGCGGCTTCGCCGCTCGTCCTCCGCTTCGCTCCGGACCGTCGCAGCTACGCTGTGACGTCCAAAATCGCCTTCGGCGATTTTGTCGAACCCGCAAGAGCCGCTCGAAGAATCAACGAGTTGCCGATTTTCCCAGAAAGGATATCCCCTGAAATCCCCTCAATCCCCCGGATTTAGTACTAGATTTGGCACTGGAGCGTGGCTCCATCGGCACTGATCGTTCCCAACCGGGCGGCTATCCTATCACAAACGCCGATTTTGAAATGATAGGTCCGCACTGTGGGAACCCGTCACACGGGGCGCGAAACCTACGGTATGGCCGGCGCCCGGACCGGGTGCCCCTACATGGTCCCATGGCCGTCGCATGCTAATACGCGTAGAAGGGGCCGGTGTAAGCTCCGCTGACGCGCTGATCGATGCCGAAATAAACCTGCCGCCCGTAAAAAAAAGGCATACCCCAGGTGAAGGTGGTTGAGCCGCCGCCACCGGCGAGATCCGTGAAGGCGGCGGCGCCGACCACGAAGGTGTTGGGATCGGCGATAGCGAAATTCACCGTGTTGGAAGCGGTGTACATGCCGACCCCGGTGTTCACCGTGAACGCCGTCGCCGGCGCCACTGCCGGACAGTAATAGCCGACGAAGGCGCCGGTCGAACACGTGGCGATGCTCGAATCATTGAACGCGTAGGCATCCGTGCCGGAGTCAATGAACGCCGGCAGCGCAGTGGCAGCGCCATTGTAGGTTGCCGTGAAATTGCCTTTCGCGTCGGCGCCGAGCACGGTCAACCCGGATACCGGCAGCATGTTGTCGGCTTGCGTCGAGAGGCCGAAAATCAGCTCACCTTGTACGCTGGCATCGCCGTTGGCATTCACCAGGTTCGGCAGGTTGATGATGACGCCATTATTGTCAGCGGCAAACTGCGCCACGACGTTGGCGACCTGCTGCGCCAAGGCCGCATTTTCGGCGCTGCAGGTACCCGCCGCGCTGCAGCCATAATATACGGGCAGCGGCGTGGCCGGGGAAACGCACGCTTCGCCGCAATCCTGTGCAAATACCCCGACCCCGAGAACTCCATTGGCACCGAAGCCCGCCACCGTATCGATGAGCGTGCCGTTCGCGCCGCAAGCGGCCGGCGGCGGCGCGCCCGCGTTGGTGTCGTCCAGCACTTGTACCGGGATTTTCACAGCTTTCTCGCCAGCGAGGTAAACATCCGCGGTTGCAATCGCGCCCCAGGTTTGACCGCCGGTGAAACTGACGCACTCCTCGATGGTTTGTCCCTGCTCATCAGTTTCATTGGGCAACGTGAGGGACTGTGATGCAAGCACCGACCCGACCAGGCGCAATCCGTTCGAACCGGTGTCGAGCAGAACGTGATCGATGCTGGCGCAGGTCTGGCTCGAGGGGACGCACACCTTGACGGTTACATAGGCATGATTGATTTGGCCGCTGGCCGCCTCCGGACCCGAATCGACCGTTACCGTGACGACATTCGCAGTGGGCGCTGGCGCCGCAGGTAGAGTGCCCGTTCCATTGCCGCCGAAGCAGCCGGCGACCAAGCTCGCGAGTAAGAGCGCTGCGAGCCGATAAACAGTGTTCATGCTCTAGCGCACCTCTGTCGGCGACATGCCGGCCGGCAGCAGATCGGTGAGCAAACCGTAGCCCGCGTAGGCGCGAAGGTGACCGGCATTCTCCACCACCAGATGCGGCGTCTCGACACGCACGCTGCGGTGGAGACCCGGGCGTGATAGGCGCGCCAACGATTGCGCGTAAGCTTCATAGTGTGCGCCGAGCAATTGCCGCAGGTTCGGCATTGCCGGACCGGACCAAGCGAGCGCGAACACGAGGCCCGAGCGATTGACAAACTCGCGCACGACCATCCCAGATTCGTTGGTGATTTCGCGCAGTTCGTAGTTGCGGCGCGGGGTAATCGTGAGCACGCCATGCAATTCGGACTGATCCGCCCGAATGCTGGAATCGCCGCCGCCGAGAGCGGCGTGAGCTTGCAACGCCCACAACATCGACAGGCCGATGCAGGGGCGCCACGCCGCGACTCTGAAGGTGGCCAAGTTCATGACAACCGCGGCTAATCTTTGGCGAGCGCTCGGCATCGCAGGCACGTCATGTCTTCCTCGAAATATCTTGGGCGAGCGCCGTGAATCCACGGCTTGCCGCGGCGTCCGCCGCCGAAGTACCGTCGCGGTTGCGCAGGGCCCGGTTGGCGCCGGCCGAAACCAATAGACGGCAAATATCGTTGAAGCCGTTGCGGCTTGCGGCTATCAAGGCCGTGTCGCCGCCGCCGTTTTGAATATCGAGGTCCGGCGAACGCGCCAACAGGGCGCGCACCACCTCGGTATGTCCGGCAGCGGCCGCCACCGTCAACGGGCTGTCGCCGCTGCGGCTGCGAGCATTGATCGCGGCATGCGCCTTGAACAGCGGCTCGAGCACCTGCGCGTCGCCCTGCAGGGCGGCCGCATGCAGTACGGTCAAGCCCGCCAAATCGTGCGTCGTCACGTCTGCACCCGCGGCCAGCAGCGTCGTGACGGCGGCCGAGCCGGCCTGCGATGCGTACCACACGGCGGTGCGCCCGAGGCGGTCCTTCGGGTCGACGCGCGCATGCTGATGCAGCAACGCCTCGACCAGCATCGGGTGATTGCCGGCGCTCGCCAGCATCAACGGCGTGCGGCCAAGCGCGTCGACGCCATCCACGGCCGCCCCTGCGTCGATCAATACGGCGGCAATGTCGTCGTGCCCGGCGCGTACCGCCGCGAGCAGCGGCGGCTCTTCGTCTCTCGTGTGCGTATCGGGCTTGATGCCCGCATCGAGCAGCGCACTGATGAGCGGCCCACCGCCGCGGACTGCGGCGAGCCACAGTACGCCGTGCCCAGCATGATCCGGGGCAGCGGCATCCGCGCCATGCAGGATCAGGATGCGGATGCAGGGCAACGCACCCGCGTCGGCCGCTACCACGAGCAGTGGATCGCCTTGCGGCACCGGCAATTTCACGTCCGCGCCCGCATCGAGCAACTGCTGCACACTCGGCGCATCGTTGCGCGCCACAGCCAGTGCCAGCGGCGGCCATCCGCGGTACACGTCGCCCGGGTGTGCGAGATCGAATTTACGGCTCTGTCGCTGCGCCACCGTCAGGTTGAGCGTCGACCGCGCGCCGGCGGCGCGCAGTTCCTCGGCCGTGGTGTCGGCGCCGACGGCCAACGCCGCGTCGAGGGCGTTGTAGTTGCGCGAATCACGCCCATCGAGCTTGGCGCCCGCCTGCAACAAGCTGCGCAGCGTGTTGGTGCGACTCGCCCGTGCCGCATAAAATAGGGCAGAGCGTCCGTCGGCATCGATACTCTGCACATCGGCTCCATGGTTCAGCAGAAGATCGACCATGTCCGGCTCTGGCCGCTCGGCCGCCAGCATGAGCGCGCTGGTTCCCACGGAATCGACGGCACGCGGATCCGCACCGGCGTCAATCAGCGCCGCCGCCGCGGCCAGGCTGCCGGCGGCGGCAGCGTACGACAGCGGCTCGCGGCCGAACGCGTCGCGTACCGTGGCGGCCGGTTTGCCAAGCCGCCTCAGTTCGTTGGCGTTGTCCTTGCGCGCGCATTCGATCGCCCAGGCGGCCAGCAGCGCAGGATCGGTAGCGCCGGCGAAATCCGCTGCATACAGCGGCCGGCCGCTTTTCAGCACCTCGGCGGCGCGCCCGTAGCCGAGTCGTGCGGAACGCTCCAGCCAGCGATTCGAAGAATCCGGGGGCGCGGCGGTGTCGCGCACCAGCTCGCCGGCCAGTACATAGGCGGCGATGGCGTGGCCTTGTTCGGCGGCCGCTGTAAGCAGCCGGCGCGCGCGCGGCGCGTCCGGCGCCACGCCGACGCCGTTCAGATACATGAGGCCCAGCAGGTACTGAGCCTCGGCGTTACGGTGCGACAGGGAATCGAGCAATTGCAGCGCTTTGCCGAATTGCAAAGTTCGCAGTGCGGCGCGCGCCGGCTCGACGGGATCGGCGCCACGCACCGCTGCGCCCGCGGCCAGGGAGGCGAGCGCTAGCGAGAAGGCCGCCGCCGCAAATGCCGTTCGCGGTCTTTTCACACGATGTTTCATGCGGTGCCGTACTTGGTTTCCACCTGGATGCCGATCGAGCGCAGGAAGTCATTCGGCAGTATGCCGCCGGCGCTCACGATCACTGCATCGTTGCCGACCTTTAGCGTTTTTGCTGCGTGTTGCAGCACAACTTGGGCATCCTGAATTTCGCGTACTTGCGAGTTGAGCAGCACCTGTAGCTTGCCCCGTGCGCTGGCCTCGGTGACGCGCTGTCGATTGAGCTGTTTGGCGCGCTGGAACGCTTCGCCGCGGTACGAGAGGATCACCTCGGCATCGCCCAGTTCCGCGATGCTGGCGGCGGCTTCGAGTGCGCTGTCGCCGCCGCCGACCACCATGACCTGCCTGCCCCGGTATTGTTCAGGGTCGATGAGCCGGTACACCACCTTGGGCAACTCCTCTCCCGGCACGCCCAGCTTGCGTGGCGTACCGCGTCGGCCGATGGCCAACAATACGGCGCATGCCGTGTACTTGCTCGGCCCAGCGGTCACCTGAAATACACCGTCGTGCAATTCGATGCGGTCGGCCCGTTCCTGATACCGAATTGCCAAGCGATGCTGTGAGCAGGCATCGGTCCAGAATTTCAGCAGCGCTTCCTTGGAGGTGTGCCGGAAGTGGACCTTGCCGAGCAGCGGCAACTCTACGGGCGCCGTCATGACCAGCTTGCCGCGCGGGTATTGAAATACCGCGCCGCCCAGGGAGTCCTGTTCGATGGTCTGATACTTAAGGCCGGCCTTCTTCGCCGCCAAACTCGCAGCCAAGCCGGCGGGCCCGGCGCCGACGATAAGAACGTCCAAGACTCCGCTGCGTTTCACACCTGCCTTGACGATTGCCTCCAGGGCTTGCTGGCCCTGACTGAGCGCGTTCTTGATGAGCCCCATGCCGCCCAATTCGCCGGCGACGTAGATTCCCGGCACATTCGATTCGAAATTCGGTTTGAGCAGCGGGATATCGACGCCGCGCCGCTCGGTTCCCAGCACCAGCGTGATGGCGTCGAACGGACAGACTGTCTTGCAGGCTCCGTGACCGATGCAATCGGTGGGCCCCACCAGCACCGCTTTGCCGCCGATCAGACCCAATACTTGGTGATGCGGCTGCTCGGGGCAGGCTTTGACGCACGCACCGCAGGCTAAGCACTTGGCTGGGTCGATGAGCGGGTGCAACGAGGCCGGCTCGGTCAAGCCGGCGGCGATCGACTCCTCGTGCGCACGCTTGTGCCTGGCGTGCACTCGCCGTTGCCGCAACAAATACGCACCGATGAACAGTCCCAGCGGCAGCGCATACAGGGCAAGAGACCAAATCATTTCCATGTGCCGACGCTCTCCAGCATAAGACTCGCCCTAGGCTAGTGATGACAATCGCATGGATCTGTGATTGTCATCACAAACGGTGAGCCGGCCAGGTGTCGCTTTTCACACACATTCCGCCACCAGATGGAACACCTTTACAATACTTTGCATTGCAAAGATAGACGCCTGGGATTGCCGCCCCGTGGGCAAGGCGCCCCAGGTAAGTCGTCGGAATTCTGCGAGGAGATGCGCGTGCCCTTGTTCTGGTTTTTTACAGGAATGATGACCACGGTCGCGGTACTTTGCGTGCTGCTGCCGTGGCTACGCACCATCCCGCGCTTCGGGGCATTGCCCGCCCTGCCCTGGCAAGCACCGCTCGCGGGTTTGCTGCTGATCGTCGCTGCACTCGCCCTTTACCGCTGGCTCGGCCGTCCGGAGTTGGTGCAGTCCGCCATGCTTCCGGCG
The DNA here is from genome assembly GCA_003134045.1 of Gammaproteobacteria bacterium. Taxonomy (GTDB): domain Bacteria; phylum Pseudomonadota; class Gammaproteobacteria; order Steroidobacterales; family Steroidobacteraceae; genus Bog-1198. The sequence goes on along the minus strand of PLAH01000048.1, from coordinate 23,930 downwards.
ATTCCCGCGCTTCCCGCGCTTCCCGTGCTTCCCGTGCTGCCCGCAGCGCCCGGCGTCGCGCCCCCCACCGCCAGCACCGCGGCTGCCGGCTCGATGCAAAGCGCGCTCGCGTCTTTGGAAGCCCGGCTCGCCAAGGGCGGGGGCACTCCCGATGATTGGGAGCTGCTGGCAAAGTCCTACGAATTCCTCGGACGCGCCGATGCGGCCGCCCAGGCGCGCAAGCACGAGTTGCCGGTTGGCGGGACGCCGACGGCGGCGGGCATGGCGGTAAGCGGTGAGGTATCCCTGTCGAACGCGTTGCGCGGCAAGGTACCCGCGGGCAGCACGTTGTTCATCGTCGCCAAGTCGGTTGATTCTCCCGGCGCACCGGTGGCCGTTTATCGCGGCAGCGTCGGCGCGTGGCCGGTGACTTTCACGCTCGATGATTCTCAATCGATGCTGCCCGGCCGCAATCTCTCCAGCGCCGGCCGCGTCACCATCGAGGCCCGCATCTCGCAAAGCGGTCAGGCAGTGCCGGCAAGCGGCGACCTACGCGGCAGCAGCGGCGTCATCAATCCCGCCGATCGCCATCCCCTGAAAATCCTGATTGACGAAGTGATCTCGTGAACGCCGCCGCGGCAGAACGGCCTTCGACCCGAGCGCCAGGCCTGCACTGGCCGCTCGTATGGACCGTACTGGTCGCCGCGATTCTATGGTGGGGCAGCCACGCGCATCTCGAACGCTATATCTCTCCGCGTAGCGGCGTAGGCTACTGGCTCGGCATCCTGGGCGGATCCATGATGCTGCTCCTGTTGATCTATTCGGCGCGCAAACGCTTCGCGTGGCTGAGTTGGATGGGCAGCATTCCGACATGGTTCGAGATTCACATGACCCTTGGCGTGGTCGGTCCGCTCCTGGTGCTGTTCCATTCGAACTTCAGTTTGGGCGCGACCAACAGCAATGTTGCCTTGTTCTGCATGCTGCTGGTGTCGACCAGCGGCGTCGCCGGACGCTACTTCTATACGCGGCTGCACGCGCATCTCGACAATCACGAGGACACGCTCGAGCAATTGAAGGCGGTGGGATCGCGGCTCGCTTCGCAATCAACGAGCATCGCCTTTCTGCCGGGTATGCTCGAGGCCATCGAACTGGTCGAGAAGCGCTATATCGAGCCGCCGCGGCGGGCGTATCTGCGTATCCCGCATGTACTCGTGGGGGGCGTACGCGTTGCGCTTGCGCGTTGGATCATCCGCGCGGAGATCGAGCGCGCGGTCAAGCGCGCACTGCTGAACGAGTCGCCGTTGATCGCCGGCCATGCACGGCGCCTGGCGGCGGCGGCGCGCTCCTATGCGACGCGCAGACTCGATGCGGGGCGGCGCATGACCGAGTACCAGGTGTATGCGCGGCTCTTCTCCTATTGGCATGTGCTGCACCTGCCGCTGTTCTTCATGCTGCTGGTTGCGGGAATCGTGCATGTCGTGGCAATCAACGTGTACTGAAGGACGGGCATGGGCGGACATGCGCGCTGGCGCCGGATCTTCGCAATGCTGTGCTTGATCGCACTGTCCGCGGCTGCGTCGGACATGGCGCAAGCCGGCTCGGTGGAGACGCTTTTGATGCCCGGCAAGGTTAGCCATGCGCATGAAAAACAAGAGGAGACCTGCGCCGACTGCCACGATCGCAGCAACCGCCGGCCACAGTCTGCACTGTGTCTCGACTGTCACAAGGACATTGCGGCCGACGTGCGTGAGGGCGCCAGGTTCCACGGCCGCATGCCGAATGCCGGCAATGGCGAGTGCCGCGGCTGCCACACCGAGCACAAGGGTCGTGACGCGGACATCGTGCATTTGAATACGGCGCAGTTCGATCATCGGTTGACGGAATTTGCACTGCAGGGAGCCCACGCCTCGCTCGACTGCGCGGCCTGTCATCAGCCGAACGTCGCCTGGCGCAAGGCCCCGGCGACCTGTATCGGGTGCCACAAGCGCGATGACGTGCATGCATCGCAATTCAGGCAGTCGTGCGGCGAGTGCCACGGATCGGCCGCTTGGAGCGGCGGCAAATTCGATCACGAGAAAACCGAGTTCAAGCTGACCGGCGCGCACGTATCGCTCGCCTGCGACGCATGCCACGTCGGCGGCCGCTACAAGCCCACGCCCAATTCATGCGTCGGTTGCCATGCTACCGATGACGAGCATCGCGGTTCGCGCGGTCCGGACTGCGGCAAATGTCATGGAACCAAGGACTGGAAGAGCGCCAAGTTCGATCACTCGAAGGAGACCGGTTACGCGCTGCTCGGCGCGCATGCCGAGATCGACTGTCTCACTTGTCACCGCAGCGGCAACTACAAAGACAGGATCCCGAAGGATTGCGACGGCTGCCACCGCGCCGACGACTCGCATGCGCGCCGTTTTGGTGCGCAGTGCGGCGATTGCCACGGCAACGACGAGTGGCATCCGCTCGTCTACGACCATACCGGACGGCACAAATTTGCCCTCGAAGGCGCGCACGCCAAGCTCGACTGCCACGCCTGTCATACGGCTCAGGCTAAGGACAAGTTGCCGGAGGATTGCGAGGGCTGCCATCGCAGCGAAGATCCCCACGGCGGCAAGGTGACCGGACAGTGTGCCGCATGCCACGGCCAGAATTCCTGGCGCGCCGACATCCGCTTCGATCACGACCTGTCGCAATACCCGCTGCTCGGTTTGCACCGCATCGTGAGCTGCGTGCAATGCCATGCGACGCAAGCGTTCGGCAATGCGCAATCCACCTGCAGCGGCTGCCACGCCAAGGACGATGTACATAAGGGCGGTTTGGGCGAGAAGTGCGACGCCTGCCATTCACCCAATGGTTGGCAGCTGTGGGTCTTCGATCATGCACGCGATGCGCACTTCCCGCTGCTCGGCGCGCACGGCAAACTGCAATGCGCCGATTGCCATCGCGAGCCGCCCGGCACGCAGAAGATGTCGCAGGAATGCGCTTCCTGTCATCACAAAGACGACCGACACCTGGGTCAGTACGGCGCGCAATGCGGCCGCTGCCATTCGTCCTATTCCTGGCAAGGCGCCCGGATACAGTAGGTCGACATGCGGCGAAGGAGCATCAACGGATGGATCGCTGGGTTCGCACTGCTGCTGGCATTGCCGGCGTGCGGTGCCGACAAGGCGCCGCCGATCACGGTGCCCTTCGATCATTTATCGACCGGATTCGAGCTCGACGGCGTGCACCGCGACCTGCCGTGCGAGTCATGCCACTTGAATGCCGTCTTCAAAGGCACGCCGCGCAACTGTGGCACCTGTCACATCCAAGGCTCACCTTACGACGCGACGCCCAAGACCACCACGCATATCCCGAGCAGCAACAACTGCGCCGCCTGCCATAACACCATCGCGTTCCGTCCCGACGTGCACTTCGACCATGGCGAGGTAATGGGCAGCTGCGCCACTTGCCACAACGGCGTAATCGCCCAGGGAGAGGGCCCGACGCATCCGGCAACCAGTCAGAACTGCGCCGCCTGCCACTCGGTGCTTACCTGGAATCCGGCCGCCAGCGTCGATCATTCGCAAATTCCGTTGGCGGTCGCCGGCTTTTGCATCATTTGCCACAACGGAACGCAGGCCGCCGGCAAGCCGGCGAACCACATTGCCACCAATCTCGAGTGCGGCGATTGCCATTTGACGAACAACTGGTTGGGCGCGAGCTTCGACCACACCGGTATTACCACGGACTGCGTGAGCTGCCACAACGGCACCAAAGCGGTGGGCAAGCAGGGCAATCACATGCCCACCACCAATTCGTGCGAGAACTGCCATACCGCCGGCATCGGCACGAAGACACCCAACTGGACACCGTCGATCTTCGATCACACGCAAATGACGGTCGCCACCTGTGCGACCTGCCATAGCGGCGCGGTGAAGATTTCGACGGGATTCGTATCCGGGCAACCGGCCAATCACGTACCGCCAATTCCCTCGGCCATCGATTGCGGCATTTGCCATGGCAATACGCCGAGCGCCGAAACTTGGACGATGCTCGCCGCCAGCATCGCCACGCTGCATTCGGGCCTGTCGGTGAGCAATTGCCTTCTGTGTCACGCCCGTGAGACCTTCGCCGGCGTACCGGCGCCTTACATTCCGATGTCAACCTTGGGTGTCTCGCCGTACCACGCAGCGGCGCTATCGCCGCCGCATATCCCGATCTTGGTCGGTACCGACTGCAGCGCCTGCCATGGTGCCGCCTATCGAACAGGGGGCTTCGGTCCGGCCACCGCGATGAGCGCCGCCAAGCACGCGTTCGTCTCCACCGCCTGCGATACCTGTCACGACACCGGCAAGAGCTTCTACGTAGGCAGCGGCACTGCTTTGCAGGCGCGTCCGGCAGATCACGTCGCGAGCGGCGATGCCAACATGGCGAGCGGCGATTGTTCCGGCTGCCACGAAACCACCGACTGGAACAGTACCGCCATGCCGGCCGGTCACATGCCGAATCCGAGCAGCTTGAAGTGCGCCCAGTGCCACACCGCGGCGCCGAGCGACTACACGCCGACGACTCTGGCGGCGAATACCGTGCTGCATACCGGCATCACCGGCAACTGCGGACTCTGTCACGGCAACAACATCGCCGCGCTCACCTGGGCAAATAATTTCACGCCTAAGGATGCCCTGCTCACGCCGTCGCACATTCCCTATCTATCGGGAACCGACTGCAGCTCCTGTCACGCCACTGCCAACTTCGCGACCGGCGGCTTCGGGGGCACCGCCATGAACGCTGCCAAACATGCCTTCGTCCCTTCCTCCTGCGACACCTGCCACGAGGCCCGCCTGACTTTCTATCCCGGCGCAGCGCTGAACCTGCAAGGGCGCCCGGCCGATCACATCGCCAATGGTGGGCAGCAAGCGAGCGGCGATTGCGCCGGCTGCCACACCACCACCGACTGGACCAGCAACCTGATGCCGGCGGGCCATATGCCGAACCCCGGCAACCAGACCTGCTCGACGTGCCATACCGCCATCGGTTCGACCTTGGCGAGCTACGCGACACTTGCCGGTATTTCGGTCCTGCACGCCGGCATCAGCATCAACTGTAGCCAGTGTCACGGCAGCCCCGCGGGACAACTCACCTTCTACGACAACAACGACAACCCCAAGGCGGCGGTGCTGACGCCGGCGCACATCCCGTATTCGAACGGCGTCGACTGCAGTTCCTGCCACACGACGAATTTCACCGTAGGCGGTTTTGGCAGTACCGCCATGAGCGCCGCTAAGCACGCGTTCGTCCCGACCACCTGCGACACTTGCCACGAGGCGGCCCTGACGTTCTACCCCGGCGTGGCGCTCGCCCTGCAGGGGCGCCCGCCGACGCACGTATCGAATCCGAGCCCCGCGAGCCAGGCGACCGGGGATTGCTCGCTGTGCCACAACACGACCACGTGGACGACACCGAGCACGCTGCCCAATGGCCACATGCCGATCCCGGGTACACAGACCTGCTCGGTCTGCCATACCGGTACGTTGACCTCGGACCCGACCAGTTATGCACAGTTGGCCGCGGTTGCCGTGCTGCATACCGGCATCACCAATGGCTGCGCCCAGTGTCACGGCGGTGGCACGCAGCTCACTTTCTACAACAACAACGACAACCCAAAGGCCGCCGCCTCACTGTCGCCGCCGCACATCCCCGCCTTCACCGGCGAGGACTGCAGCGCCTGCCATACGGCCAACTATGTCGTGGGCGGTTTCGGGCCCATGAACATGACCCAGGCCACTCACGCGGGCGTCGGCAGCACCTGCAATGGATGTCACGAAGCCGGTCTGTCGTTTTACATGGGCGCGGCGAGCCCGGGGCTGCAGGGGCGGCCAACCGATCACAGCGGCACCATGGCGGCACCCGCCGACTGCAGCGGCTGCCACACCACGGCGAATTGGAACAGCACGGCGCTGCCCGCGGGCCATATGCCGAACCCGGCGGGAACCGCGTGCGCCACCTGCCACACCGCGGCACCCGCGAACTACACCACACTCGCCGCCAACGCGGTACTGCACAGCGGCATTACCAGCGGCTGCGGCCAGTGCCACGGCGGCACCACGGCGCTCACCTGGTACAACAATTTCACGCCGAAGGATGCCGTGCTCGGGCCATCGCACATTCCGTATAACGCGGGCACCGACTGCGGCTCCTGCCACGCGTCGAGCACCTACGCGGCCGGTACCTTCGGTCCGATGAACATGACCCAGGCGAAGCACGCGTTCGTGCCGGCCGCCTGCGATACCTGCCACGAGAAGGGCCTCTCGTTCTACCTGGGCGCGGCGAGCCCGGGGTTGCAAGGTCGTCCCGCCGACCACACCTCCGGCAGCATGTCGACCGGCGACTGCAGCGGCTGCCACACGACGGCGAATTGGAACAGTACGGCGCTGCCCTCGGGCCATATGCCAAATCCCGCCAACAGCGCCTGTACGCTGTGTCATACCACCGCGCCCGCCGACTACTCGATCGCCACGCTGGCCACGAATGCGGTCCTGCACACGGGTATCAGCGGCGGCTGCATTACCTGTCACGGCGCGCCGTCGGCGACGCCGCCCGTTTTCTATCCCAATTACACGCCCAAGGATGCCGTGCTCTCGCCGGTGCACATTCCCACCGGCGCCACACCGTGCGAGGACTGCCACGCCGTGAGCTTCACCTCGTTCAGCGGCACCGCCATGAGCGCCGCCAAGCACACGTTGATGTTCGCGGTGATCGGCAAAACCTGCGACGCCTGCCACGACGCCTCGACCTTGAAGTTCTATGGCGTGAACAATCTGACCACCCGGCCGAAGGGCCATCACGTCGGCCAGGACTGCAGCGGTTGCCACAGCTCGAACAATTGGGACGGAAACGCCGCCATCAAAAGGACGACCATTACTCAAACCGTATCGCGCGGCGTGGTCACGAACGTGGTGACGGCGCCGGTCGCGGGTGCGCCATCGCCCGGTGCCTCGGCCGCGGGTGGCAGCGCCCCTGCCCCGGTCGCAACATCCGGCGCCCCCGCCGCGCCCGTGTCGCATGCCGGCGTAACCGCCAATTGTTTCAGCTGCCACAATGGCGTACTGGCGAGCGGCAAGGGCGGCGCGCATATCGGCAGCAATAATGCTTGCCAGAATTGCCACATCACGACGGCTTGGCTGCCGGCGCGCTTCGACCACCAAGGCGTGTCCGGTCCGTGCGCCGGCTGTCACAACGGCGTGATCGCGGCCGGCAAGCCGCTGCGGCACATCGCGAGTTCGCAGGACTGCAGCACCTGCCACGGAACGATCTCCTGGACGGCGGCGACGTTCAGCCACGCCGGTCTGTCGGCGAGCTGCTCGAGCTGCCATAACGGCGTTGCCGCCATCGGCAAGCAAGCCAATCACCCGACATCCGCACAGGACTGCGCAACCTGCCACAGCACGCAGTCCTGGACCGTGCTTGCGCCCAAAGCTCCCTCGAGGCCGTTGCCGCAGAAGCAGCCGATCAAATGAACATTCCAGATTCCTCGACGGCGTCGGCAGGTGCGCGATCGCGGTTTGCCATGACCGCGTTGCTGGCCGTGAGCGGCGCCTCGTTCTGCGCGGCCGCCGCGACGGCGCTCGGTGCACTCAGCGGGCCGCTGGTGCAGCTCATCGATGCCGATTTGCACGACGACCACACCAACATTCTGGTGCAGTTCGCCTGTACGGTGCGCTACCTGAACAACACGCCGGTCAGCCACGGCGCGAGCACGCGCATCACTTTGCGCTTGGGGCCGGACTGCGGCACGTTGCTCGGCAACGTGCCGCCGGAATTCCCGCAGATCGGCGGCGGCGGGGACTTGATCACGGCCGCGCGCCTCGAGTCGGTGGCGCCCGGCGAAGTGACCTTGGAACTCGACTGGTCCCAGGCCATGGATTTCGTCATCGCGCCGACCAACAACGCCGCGGGCCTGCGCCTGAGATTGTTCCACATCGAGCCGCAGCGCAAAGGCAGCGCCGCGGTGCTGGAACCAGCCGACACCGAGACCTATGCGGTGAACCTCGATTCGTCGCGCCAGAAATTCGAGCGCGAGGCGCTTGCCGCAGCAGCGCTCGCCTACAATACTCAGGCCTACGAGTCGCAGATCGATCTCGACGGCGAGCACTGGTATCGGCTGCGTCTCGGCCCTTTTGCAACGCACGCGGAGGCGGAGCGTATGCTCAACGTCGCACTCGGCAAGTATCCGCGCGCTTGGATCGCGGTCAATGACGAGCAGGGAGATCTCGCGCCCAGCGAGCATGCCGGCGTGCCGGCCGCCGCCCCGCCACCGACCGATCCGCCCCTGACGGCGGAGGAACGCGGCAAACTTCTCGCGGCTGCTCGCGCCGACCTGGAGCAGCATCGGTACCCGGAGGCCGTGGAACTGTTGAGCCGGCTGGTGCACCAACCGGAGTACCCGGCGCGCGCCGAGGCCCAGGAATTGCTTGGACTGGTGCGCGAACGCGCCGGCCAGTTGGCGCAGGCCAAGGCCGAATACCAGGCCTATTTGCAGCGCTACCCGCAAGGCGCGGGTGCTGAGCGTGTGCGCCGGCGGCTGCAGGCGCTCGCCGCCGCCTCCATCGCGCCGCGCATGTTTGAAAGCGGCGCGGCGCCGGCCGGCGGCTGGACCATGGCTGGAAGCACGGCGCTCGGATATCAATACGACAAGGGGCAAACGGTGAGCGCCGGAACCACGACCAGCACCACCAGCGTCGGCGCCGCGCTGGTGTACGGCGACCTATTGGTGCGAGACCGCGGCTCGCGTTACGATTTCACCGGCCGCGTGGACGCAGGCTACACGCACAATTCGGCGAACACACCCGGCGGCAGCCAGGATCGCACCACCGCGGCATACGCCGAACTGACCGACCGCTCGTGGGGTTTGAGCGGCCGCGTCGGCCGACAGACGCTGGCGAGCCAAGGCATCATTGGCCTATTCGACGGGTTGTCGATGGGCTATGAAATCAATTCCCGGTTTTCCGTGAGCGTGGCGGGGGGCTACCCCGCATACACCAGCTATTCCGGATTTTCCCTGAACCAGCAATTCGAAAGCGTCGGCGCCGAGTACAGCCCGTTCTTGTCGCTGGTGCTGGATGCGTATCTGTTCAACGAGACCGAAGAGGGTCTCACGGATCGGCGCTCCATCGGCTTTCAAACTCGCTTCTCCCGACCCGGGCTTACGGCCATCGCGCTGGCCGATTACGACATCTACTTTCAGCAACTGAACTCGGCCACGCTGATCGGCAACTTCAGAATCGGCGAACATTGGATATTCGGCGTCAACCTGGACCATCGCCACAGCCCGTTGCTGGAGTTGAACGACGTGCTCATCGGCCAGTCGGCCTTGGATCTGCGCGCACTGCAGGCCTCAGTTGCGCCGGCGCGGCTGAAACAGCTGGCGCTCGATCGCACTGCCCAGAGCGATACCGTCGTGCTGTCGGTGAGCCGGTCGCTGGGCGAGCGGTGGCAGGTGATGGCGGATCTCGCAGCATTGCGCCTGGGTTCCACACCCGCGTCGGGCGGCGTGCCCGCGACCCCCTCGACGGGACTGGACAAGGATGCCAGTCTGCAGCTCGCCGGTTCCAGCCTGCTGCGCGCCAGCGACTTGCACATCTTCGGCGTGCGCATCGACGACTCGCCGAGTTCGCGCAGCACCACCCTGACCTGGGATGCCCGCTTCCCGGTCGCGGGCGCCTGGCGCCTCGGTCCGCGCTTCAACGTGGCGCGACTGGACGACCCGCAACTCGGCGGCAGGCAAACCCTGTATCTGCCGGAGGTGCGTGCCGATTGGGTCAGCCTCAGGCAAATATTCGAAGTCATCGCCGGCTACCAGCTGCAGCGACAGCAGGCGCAGCAGCAGCTGCCGAATCTCGCCGGGACACTGGAGATGAGTTCGCTTGAACAACGTAATCTCTATGTCTCCGCCACCTACCGGTTGCGCTTTTAGCGCCCTCCCATGCGTCGTCTTTGGATGTTTACGCTGATGGTGCAGGCGCTGTGCGCCTGCAGCGGCACTCCTTCTGCGCCCGGACGCGAGATATTCGATGAGCGCACCGGCAACACCCTGACGGTGGTATCGAAGCCGATCGTGTTCGCGCGCGATCGCAACGACGTCGCTGCCTACGCACGCGACTATGCGACCCTGGTCGCCGTCGAAGTCGACCACTCGGGCACGTTCAAAGATTACTTGCTGCTCTATCGCTGGTCGACGGTGGATAGCCGCATGTTGTCGCGACCTCAATCCAATGAAGGTGCGATGCGATTGCTGAGCGAGGGCAGGGAATTGAATCTACAGCCGTTGGAATCCTTGCCGGTGAACCTGGATTCGGGTGGCGACCTATACGTGCCGCATCACGGCGCGCCGCTTACGCGCGCTTATGCGATCGATCTGGCGACATTGCGTTTCATCGCCGCCAGCAGGACGCTCATTTTGCAGATGCCGCAGGAGTCCTTGGATACGCCGTTTACGATTTGGGAAGACGGCAGACCGGCGCTGAACCAATTCGTGCGACGGATATCCGCCGAGTGAACCGCGACGATCGGCATCCGCGCGGCAAACAATCTCAGGCAGTACCAAGACCAAATATCGCTTCGCGTTTAAAGCCGAGATGCTGAAAGGAGGTACCCGCTGCGTCGCGTAGATGAAATGCGATTCCGCCGCTCTTTTTGAGGTTTTCCAGGGTTTCGGATTGATCCGACACGAAGCGCCATTGGGCCGCTGCTACTTGACCGGACTCGGTCGCAAGCGCGAAGGCCAGGGCAGACAATAGAGTCTGCGCCGATGGCGAATACACTAACGAGTGCACGGTCAGAGCGGGCTTCGCCTCGCTGGAGTAGTAGCCCCATTCAACGGACTGCGGCGTCGCGAGCAGTGTGTAGTCGGCCGCTTGAAGCGCAGGCGCCGCGCTCATGAACACGCAGATGATCAACAGCACTCGGCGCATAGAGACTCTCATAAGCTTGCTCCAGGGAATCCTCGGGCCGTTATGCCCGATTGCCCGGACCGTCGCCATCCTCCCGGAGGAGGAGGGATTGGATGCGGCCGCCGTGGCAGCCGCGCTATTCGTGGTACTCGGGAACACCGGGATACGCGCCCAGCACCGGGCCGAGCGCCTGTTTCAGAGGCAGCAGCCATGGCTCGAAATTTCGCCATTGGTCCACGCCGTCGCGGAAAATAGGCTGGCGCACTTGCTGGGAACTCGCGGTGCGCACGCCGCGGGAATTCTCGTAGAAGCGCATGCATTCTGGTTCGAACGGGAGGCCGCAGTAATCGAGCAGCGCGCGCACCTGCGCCTCGGTGTCATCCACCAGTTGCTCGTAAATCACGCGGTGAACGCGCCCCGGGGCCACGCGGTCGAAGTGCGCCATCAGAGCCACGTAGTCCCGGTAATATCGGCCGATGTCCTCGAGGCTGTAGCTGAACTGCTGCCCCATCGCAAAATGCTGCTTGAAACCGGACAAGCCGCAGGCGAGCGGATGGCGCCGCGCGTCGATGATCTTCGCATTCGGCAGCGCCAAGAGTATCAGCCCAAGGTGCACGAAATTATTGGGCATCTTGTCGATGAAGAACGGCGGCCCGCGCTTGCGGTGAATGCGCGTGCGCTCGAGATACTCTGCGCCTAGCCTAAGCCATTGATCCTCGGTGAGCGCGGTCAGCACGCCGGGGTAATTCGCGGCGTCGGCGTCGTCCGCGCCGGGGGCGGCGGCCGCGAGACGGCGCGCGATGGCGATGATGTCGGGCAGTTCCATCGTGCCCTCCACCTGCGAGTGGCTGGCAAGGATTTGCTCGAGCAGCGTCGATCCCGAGCGCGGCAACCCGATGATGAAGATCGGATCCGGCGCGGGACAGCCTGCGCCGGCCCGCTCGTGAAGAAACTCTGCGGTAAAGAGGTCGTGGGACCTTGCCAGCTTGTGGTGATGCTCTTCCGCGTCGTACCGAAGGTCCAGCCGGCGCAGTCGGTTTCCCTCGGCATAGTGCTCGAAGGACTCCTCGAACTGCCCGCGGTCCTCCAGCGCCTTGCCGAGCGCGAAGTGGAAGTGGAGCCGCTCCTGCGGATCCAATCCGGCAGCACTCAGCGCGGCACGCATCGCACCGACATCCTGCGGTGCAAATCGAAAGGTCTTCAGGTTGGCGAGGCTCCAGTACGCCTCTCCCAGACGCGGCATCAGTTCGATGCTGCGGCGATAGGCATCGATGCCGTCTTCCTCGTGTCCGGCGGTCTTCAATGCGTGCCCGAAGCTCATCCAGACCTTGGCCTGATCGGGGTACTCGTTCAGCACATCCCGGTAGAGTTGCAGCGCGGCCTCGTACTCCCCGATCGTACCGAGAATGGCCGCCTTGAGGTTGCGGTGGCCGGTGTGACGCGGCTCGGCCGACAGGCACTCATCGACGACGGAGAGCGCCTCCGCCGCCTTGTTTTGACGATGCAACACGAGCGCGAGATTATGCCGGGCGGGCAGCAGCCTCGCCAGCAGCTGGCCCGGCACCACCCTGAGTATCTCCTGCGCCTGTTCTGCTGCCAGAAGGGGTCGGGTATCAAGGAGCCGCGCCGCATGCGCCAATGCTGCGTCGAGAGTGCCGACTGGATCTGCCGCCTGGCTCATCGGTCCACGGCCATGGTCACCGCGCGGCCTTCGACCCAGGACCCGACAAAATAGGCTTCGACGGCACCCACAGGCTCACTGCCCCGTCCGGAACCGCGTCCAAAGGCGGGTCATCAAGCGCTTCAGCTCCGGCGGTTGCATCGTTTCGATCGACAGTTTGGCGCGAATCTTCGCCTCGGGATAGATGGCCGGGTCGTTCTTGATCGCCTCCTGCACGAACGGCAGCGAAGCGCTGTTTCCGTTGGGATATTTCAGGGCGTTGCTGATGTCGGCGATCACCCGCGGTCGCATCAAGTAGTTCAGCCATTTGTGGGCGTTTTCGGGATGCGGTGCATCGGCCGGTATGGCGAGCATGTCGAGGCCGGCGACGGCTCCCTCGCGCGGCACGAAATAGCGGATCTTCACCCCGTTGCCTGCTTCGAGCGCGCGGTAGCGTGCCTGGGTGACCTCGCCGCCCCACGTCAAGCCCAGACAGAGGCTGCCGTTGGCGAGGTCCCCGATGATTCCCTCGGCCTCGATCGAACGCACATACGGCCGTATCCGCATCAGCACATCGGCCGCCGCCGTCCAATCCGCGGGGTCGCGGCTGTTAGGGTCCTTTCCGAGATAGATCAGCACGGAGGGCAATACGTCCTCCGGGGAATCGACGATCATGATGCCGCAGTCCTTGAGCACCGCCGCGTTCTTGGGATCGAAGAGCAATGACCAGCTGTCCGGTTCAGCCGACCCCAGGCGCTCGCGGATTTTGTCGACGTTGTAACCCAGGCCAGCCTCCGTCCACAGGTACGGCACGGCGTACAGATTCCCCGGGTCGTGCACGCCGAGCTTTTGTACGACCTCGGGATCCAGATTGACGCTGTTCGGCAGCGCCGTCTTGTCCAGCTTACGAAAAACGCCGGCCTGCAGCTGGCGCTCGAAGAAAGCATCCGCGGAAGTCACGACATCGTAATTACTGTGTCCCGTCAGCAGCTTGGTCTCGCTTATTTCGTTCGATTCGTAGGTGCTGTAGTGAACCTCTATGCCTGTCTCACGCTCGAAATTGGCGACTGTGTCCGGAGCGATGTAGCCCGCCCAGTTAGAGACATTCAGGGTCTTGTCGGGCGCTCCTGCGCCGGTATGGCCGCCGCAGGCGGTCAGGGAACCTGCACCAAACAGGAGCACCGTGAGCAGCGTTACTCGATGCGCTACCACATGCCGCCAAGAGCCACGGTGATCGCCTCTCCGTTCACACCCCCGGCCGCATCGCTGCAGAGAAATGCGATCACCTGCGCGACTTCGCGCGGCTCCAATACCCGCTTCTGCGGGTAGATTGCTGCGCGCTCTTCCCAGACTTGCTCGACGGTGATGCCGCGTCGCTCGGCCTCCGTGCGCGCTGACCGCTCGGCCATCGCGGTGCGCACCCAGCCGGGCAGCACGGCATTGGATGGGACTCCGAAAGGTCCGGCATCTTGGGCGACCGCCCGGGCAAGTCCGATCACTCCGTGCTTTGAGGCGGTGTAGGCGCTGCCGGACCTTTCCGCCTTCTCGCCGGCGGTCGAGCTGGTGAACACGAGCCGCCCGAAGCCGCGCTTGCACATTCCCCCTACCGTGAGTCGCGCGAGCTCGAACGGACCATCGAGGTTGATGCGCATCGTTTCGCGCCAGACCTCGGGATCCTGTTCCCACACCAGCCGCTCGTGAGCCGAACCGATGCCATGATTCACGACAAGAAGGTCGATCGGCCCCAATCGCCGCTCGGTTTCGCCGACCGCCAGTGCGCAACCCTCGGGAGTGCCGAGATCGGCCGCGACATACTCGAGGCCCACGGCGGCCAGCTCGTCCACGTTGCGCGACACGACCATCACGCGCGATCCGGCGGCCGACAGCAGCAGCGCCGCCTCACGGCCGATCCCCCGGCCACCGCCCGTCACGAGTGCCACGCGTTGCTTCATTCATCAACTCCCGTATCCCATGGCCGCGGAATTGCGGTCTGAGAATAAATGAACGATCGATCACTTACAATAAACGCATCGCTATGTGACACTCGCCTCGATACGATCAGGACACTCTCGATGAACCCTGCGAGACATGATCAGAGCGGAGCGCATACGATCCACCGGCACCAGCAGCATCTGAGCTGGGACAATGCCCGCCCCCCTGCCATCACGATTGCGCCCGGGGATTGCGTGGAATTCAAGGACCTCGACGTGATGGGTGGCCAGATCACCGCCAGGTCGACGGTCGGTGAACTCCCGACGCTCGACCCCGATCTGGTCAATCCGATCGCGGGACCTGTGTATGTCGACGGTGCGGAGCCGGGCGATACATTGAAGGTCACGTTGCTGGGCTTTGAGACCTGCGGTTGGGGGTGGACGGGAGTGTTTCCGGAGTTTGGGCTGCTGGCAGCGGATTTTCCCGATTTCGCCCTGCACATCTGGAGCTATGACCGCTCGTTTGGCGTGCCGGCGGCGTACGGAAAGTGGGCCCGCGTACCGTTGAAGCCATTTTGCGGAACGATAGGTGTTGCCCGGGCGCAGTCCGGCAGCTTTGGCACGCTCCCGCCGTACGAGACCGGCGGCAACATGGACATTCGCGACCTTGGCGAGGGCGTCGAGCTGTACTTGCCGGTTAAAGTGAAGGGCGCATTGTTCTCCATCGGAGATCCTCACGCCGCTCAGGGAGACGGTGAGGTTTGCGGAACCGCCATCGAATCTCCCATGAGCGTCACCGCGCACATTGATCTCATCAAGGGGGGCAATCAGCGGTTCCCGCGATTTCTCTCGCGCGGGCCCGTCAGCCGCCATCTGGACGAAAAAGGGTATGACGTGACCATGGGGATAGGTCCGGATCTCATGGAGGCGTCACAAAATGCCGTGCGTGAGATGATCGATCTGCTCGGCCGGACTCAGGGGCTCGGCGCGGAGCATGCCTATATGCTGTGCAGCGTCTGCGGGGACCTCCGCATCAGTGAGATCGTCGATAGTCCGAACTGGGTGGTATCGTTTTATCTGCCACGAGTGGTCTTTGAGTGAATGTGAAACGACCTCCAGGCATTCCAGCTAACCGCGGAGATATCATGATTTCCAAACGTCGCACCGTCGTCTATTACGGTCTGAGGTCCGCGCTCGTCGCTCTGCTCATGAGTTCCATGGTTCAGGCAAAAGACCCGCCGAAATCCGCGTACCCGAACTATCCCAGCGAAACACCGGAAAGCTTTGTCCCGGTCACTGAAAGTTACGACTACAAGTCGCGCGATGTCATGATCGCAATGCGCGATGGGGCCAGGCTCCATACGATCATTCTGATTCCCAAGGGCGCCGCGCATGCCGGCATACTGCTCACGCGAACGCCCTACAATGCGAAGGAACTGACCGGACATAGCCATAGCGGCCACTTAGGCCCCATCTTGCAAGGCTATGACAACGCGACCGACGTCATCATCGAAGATGGCTACATCCGCGTGATTCAGGATGTGCGCGGCAAGTTTGGCTCGGAAGGCGACTTCGTGATGAACCGTCCCATCCACGGTCCGCAGAATCCGACGCCGGTCGATGATGCAACCGACACCTATGACACCATTGAATGGCTGGTCAAGAATGTGCCCGAGAGCAACGGCAGGGTCGGTACCTTGGGCATCTCATACGACGGGTTTGAACCGCTGATGTCGCTGGTGAACCCACACCCGGCTCTCAAGGTGTCAGTGCCGATGAATCCGATGGTCGATGGCTGGTTGGGCGACGACTGGTTCCACAATGGCGCCTTTCGTCAGCAATATGCCATGCCCTATATCTACGAGCAGGCTGCCACCCGCGATAGCAGCGAGAAGTGGTGGACCAACTACCATGACGAATACGACCAATTCATGAACGGCGGTGCGGCCGGGGAACTGGCGCACCGTTATGGCATGGAGCAGCTCGGCTTTTGGAACAAGGTCCTCGCTCATCCGGCGTACGATGCGTTTTGGAGCGAGCAGGCAGTGGACAAGGTGCTCGCAGCGCAGCCGTTGCGGGTACCGGTGATGCTGGTGCACAGCCTGTGGGACCAGGAAGACAGCTACGGGGCAATCGCGGTTTATGCAGCCATCAAACCGAAAGATACGCGCGGTGACATGGTGAAGTTGGTCATGGGTCCCTGGTATCACGGCCAGGAGATCGAGGAGGGCAGCGCCCTCGGTCAAATCCGTTTCGGAAGCGACACCGCCCAATATTTTCGCGAGCAGGTGTTGCGCCCGTTCCTTGCACAATATCTCAAGGACGGTGCGCCCAAGGCGGACCTTGCTCCGGTCACCGCCTTCGAGACCGGCACGAATCAGTGGCGCCGGCTCGATCGCTGGCCGCTCGTGTGCGAGAGCGGGTGCCCCAACGCCAGTCGCCGGCTGTATCTTCAGCCGGGTCACAAACTCGGCTTTGACAAACCCACGGCGGGCAATGCCTTTTCCGAATACGTCGCTGATCCGGCGCAGCCGGTGCCGTTTCGTGCTCGGCCCATCCAGCCGATCGGCTACGATCCCGGCCAGACCTGGGAGCAATGGCTGGTGGATGACCAGCGCGAGGCTTCCGGTCGCACCGACGTGCTGACGTTCACGTCCGATCCGCTGACGGCTCCTCTGAAAATCAGCGGCAAGCCCGTCGTGCATCTCGTTGCCTCGACGAGCGGCACGGACAGCGATTGGGTGGTTAAACTGATCGATGTCTATCCGGATCAGGTGGCGTCCCAACCGGACATGGGCGGCTACCAGCTCGCTGTGGGAATGGACATCTTCCGCGGCCGCTATCGCCAAGGCTTTGCCAATCCAATGCCGATCGATGCGAATCGGCCTCTGGCCTATCAATTCAGTCTACCGGCGAATAATCACGTGTTCCTGCCGGGTCACCGCATCATGGTGCAGGTGCAATCAAGCTGGTTTCCGCTTTACGACCGAAATCCGCAGACCTTCGTGCCGAACATTTTCTATGCCAAATCCGAGGACTATCGTCGAGCGACGCAACGCATTTACCACTCCGCAGAGCAGGCGACGTACATTGCGCTGCCCGTATCGGATAACTGAACACTCGATTAACTACCGTGCCGGTTGTTCCATGCCAACGAGAGGAAGCCCCGTGAAGACCCGACTGCTCGCATGGTTCTGGCTGCTGGCTCTCTCCCAAGCCGCTCTTGCCCAGCAAGTGAGGCCGGTGGATTCGGATTCCGTCGACGCCGGTTTGAAGGCGGTTCGGGGCGGCTCGCCGAGGAGAGGCACTCATGTCATCGCCGAGACTCCGTACCCAAGCCGAATCAACCGCCTAACCGAAGAAAATTTACCTGCCATATGGCGGAGAGGGAGGGATTACTCGGCGCTCCGCGCCTCGCCCCTGCGGGGCCGCCCTGCGGGCGTTATCCCCGCTTCGTTGCTCCGGCGTCGACCGATCCAAAGCTACGAAAATTTACTGGCCCTGTGGCGGAGAGGGAGGGATTGTTCGCGGCTGCGCCGCTCATCCCTCCGCTTCGCTTCGGGACCGCCGTCGCTGCGCGCCGGCGTCTCCTTCCCTCCTCAACCGACCAACTTCCTTACCAATCTATGCTTAGGCCTAACGCCTAGCAATTTCCAACCTAGTGGCGGAGAGGGAGGGATTCGAACCCTCGAAGGGCTTTTGACCCTTACGCCCTTAGCAGGGGCGCGCCTTCGACCACTCGGCCACCTCTCCCGGAGGGCTATTTGCCCATATCAAGGAGCGCGGGATGATACCCGCCTGGGGCAGTGTAGGTAAAGCGATAGGGCAAGAAAGACGCCTTTTAGGCGTCGTCTACGACTTTCGCGGCGGAATGGATTCCCCCAGGCTCACCGTCTTCTTCACGCTTGATCCGTTCGTAGATCTCTTCGCGGTGAACGGCCACATCCTTGGGGGCGTTCACGCCGATGCGCACTTGATTCCCCTTGACGCCCAAAACAGTCACCGTGACCTCGTTTCCGATCATGACCGTTTCACCGACTCGTCTTGTCAATATCAACATAATCCGACTCCTAGCTTCCTTGGCATATGTAGCGGCGCGTTTGACCGCGTGGGAAACCGCATGGCCACCGACGGCGTCCGTGGAGATCATTCAATTGTGAGACCAATTCACCACGGATTTGTTCACTCACATACTAAGAATACAAGAAAGCCCGACGCAATTCATGCATCTGTCATCAAATTAAACTGACCGTTCAACTACACGTGACGGAAATCAGCCCCGCACCAGCGCCTCGACGCTGAGAAGGGCCGCGCTGAGATTCTCCGGCTGCGTGCCGCCCGCTTGCGCGAAGTCCGCACGGCCGCCACCGCGCCCGCCTACCTGCGCCGCAACCGCGCCCACGATGTCGCCCGCCTTGAATCGCTCGAGCAAATCGGCGGAAACGCCGGCCACCAATACAACTTTACCTTCTTTAACAGTTGCGAGCACGATGACGGACGATCCCAGCTTGCTGCGCAGCTGATCTACCGCATCGCGCAACGACTTGGCGTCGGCACCCTCGACCAGCGCAGCCAAAACCTTAACGCCGCCTACGTCCTTCGCCTGGGTGGACAAGTCGCCGCTCTGGCCGCTCGCCAGCTTTGACTTGAGCTGCTGCACCTCCTTTTCCAGACGACGCGAGCGCTCGACGAGTTCTCGCACCTTCTCATCCACATCCTCACGACTTCCGCGCAGCATCGAAGCCACGTCGCGCAGCACCTGTTCGGTCCGCAGCAGCCACTCGAACGCGGCCTTGCCCGTGACGGCCTCGATTCGGCGCACGCCCGCGGCGACGCCGGACTCGCCCAGTATCTTGAAAAGCCCGATGTCACCGGCGCGGCTGACGTGGGTGCCGCCGCACAGTTCCATCGAAAATTCGCCGATGGACAGCACGCGAACGTCGCTCTCGTACTTCTCGCCAAACAACGACATCGCTCCCGCGGCAACCGCCTCATCCAGCGCCATCACGCGGGTTTCCACCGGCGCATTGCGGCGAATTTCCTCGTTCACGAGTTCTTCAATGCGGCGCAATTCATCGAGGGTCACGGGCTGGGTATGGGAAAAATCGAAGCGCAGTCGATCGGGCGCAACCAAAGAGCCCTTCTGCTGCACATGTTTGCCCAGGATCTGCCGCAACGCCCCGTGCAGCAGATGGGTGGCGGAGTGATTGAGCGCGATTGCGGCGCGGCGTTCGCCATCGACGCTCGCCTCGAGCTCGTCGCCCACACGGATCTCGCCGGTCTCGAGCACGCCGATGTGCGCAAACGAGGCGCCGAGCTTGCGCGTGTCCCTGACGATGAAGCGCGACGCCGCGCCGGCGAGTGTGCCCGTGTCGCCCATCTGGCCGCCGCTTTCGGCGTAGAACGGCGTATGGTCCAACACCACCTGGCCTTCCTGGCCAGGCAGCATCCTATCGACCACGGCGCCGTCGAATATCAAGGCACTGACCCGACCTGGACCCGCCAGTCGATCGTACCCGGAGAAATTCGTTCTTCCCGGCAGCTTAACCGATTCGCGGAGGTCCGTGCCGAACTTGCTCGCGGCACGCGCTCTGACGCGCTGCGCCTCCATGGCCGCATCGAAACCCGCCTGGTCGATGGTAAGCCCGCGCTCGCGGGCCACATCGGCCGTGAGATCCAGCGGGAAGCCATAGGTATCGTACAGTCGGAACACCGTCTCGCCCGGAATCACCGAGGATTTCAACTTCGCGGCGGCCGTGTCCAACAAGGCCATGCCGGTTGCCAAGGTCTCGGCGAATCGGCTCTCTTCCTGCGCGAGAACTTGCGTAGCACGCGCCTCGCCGCTCACGAGCTCGGTGTAATACGAACCCATCTCGCGCACCAAGGTCACCACCAGCTTGTGAAAGAACGGCTGCGTTTGGCCGAGCTTGTAACCATGACGGATGGCGCGGCGAATGATGCGCCGTAACACATAGCCGCGGCCCTCGTTGGACGGCACGACCCCGTCGATGATCAAGAACGTGCACGCGCGGATGTGATCGGCGATGACGCGCAAGCTGGAGGATTCGAGGTCTTCGGTGCCCGTGACCTCGGCCGCCGCCCGAATCAAGGTCTCGAACAGATCGATGTCATAGTTGCTGTGCACGCCCTGCATCACCGCGGCGACACGCTCGAGTCCCATCCCGGTGTCGACCGACGGCTTCGGCAGCGGCACCAGCACGCCGTCGGACGAACGATCGTACTGCATGAAGACCAGGTTCCAGATTTCCACGTAGCGGTCGCCGTCTTCCTCGGGCGATCCGGGAGGTCCTCCGGGAATCTCCGCGCCGTGATCGTAGAAAATCTCGGTACATGGTCCGCACGGCCCCGTCTCGCCCATCTGCCAAAAGTTCGAGGCCTCGCCCATTCGAGTGCAGCGAGTCGGGTCGATGCCGATTTCCTCCACCCAGATACGCGCCGCTTCGTCGTCCTCCTTGTAGACCGTGACCCACAGCCGGTCCTTCGGAATCCCCAACGTGCCGGTCACGAAATTCCAGGCGTAGTGAATCGCTTCGCGTTTGAAATAGTCGCCGAAGCTGAAATTTCCCAACATTTCGAAAAACGTGTGATGGCGCGCCGTATAACCGACGTTCTCGAGGTCGTTATGCTTTCCGCCGGCGCGCACGCAGCGCTGCGAGGAGGCCGCGCGCGAGTAATCGCGAACCTCCCTGCCGAGGAACACGTCCTTGAACTGAACCATGCCGGCGTTCGTGAACAGCAAGGTCGGATCGTTGCCGGGGACGAGCGAACTCGACGGCACGATCGAATGGCCGTTCTTGCGGAAGAATTCCAAGTAGCTTGCCCGAATTTCCGAACTCGTCATCGATTTCAATCTGGCATCGCGTTTCATAAGGTTCTACGTATCCAGGTCCAAGTCCGTGTCAAAGCCTAAAGCCAATCGAATCTGTGCGCCCGTGAAACCTCGGTAACCCAGGAATCGCGCTTGGCGCTGCCTGTCAGCGTAAAGGGCCGGTCGCTGCGTACCAAACTTCTTCTGATGCGCTTTACGCAATTGGGCGATCCAGTCGGGATACGCTTCGATGGCCTCTTCGACCAAGGCAGCCTGCACCCCAATTTTACGCAGGTCCGCCCGCACCCGCAGGGGCCCCTGGCCCCGCCCCGCATGGTAGGCCACGAAGTTCTCGACGTAGCGGCGGTCATCGATGAGCTTCTCGGCGCACAGCCGCTCGATCACTTCCCCGACGACGGCGTGATCGTAGCCCTTATCGACGAGTTTGCGGCGCAAATCCTCGGACGAATGATCTCGGCGAGCCAGAGAATCGAGCGCCGCCATACGGGCGGCGCGCGAATCGAGAGGGTCTAGCGCCGAGCGACCCAGAGGCTCACGCTTCCTTGACGTCACCGCCGCGATTCATGGTCGCCTTCTCCGGAATCAGCTTGGCTCGCACCTGAGCCTCGATATCTTTCGCGATTTCCGGGTGCGTCTGCAGGAAGGTGCGGGCATTGTCCTTGCCCTGGCCGATCCGCTCGCCCTTGTAGCTGTACCAAGATCCGGACTTCTCGACCATGTTGTGCAGCACGCCGAGTTCGATGAGCTCGCCTTCCTTGGAAATGCCGGTGCCATACATGATTTCGAATTCGGCCTCACGGAAAGGCGGCGCCACTTTGTTCTTGACGACTTTGACCCGGGTCATCGAACCCACGACTTCCTCGCCGCTCTTGATCGCGCCGATGCGCCGAATGTCCATGCGCACCGATGAGTAGAATTTCAGCGCGTTGCCGCCCGTGGTGGTCTCCGGATTGCCGAACATCACGCCGATCTTCATGCGGATCTGATTGATGAAGATCACGATGGTATTGGAGCGCTTGATATTGCCGGTCAGCTTGCGCAACGCCTGAGACATGAGGCGCGCCTGCAAGCCCATGTGGGAATCGCCCATCTCGCCTTCGATCTCCGCCTTCGGCGTCAATGCGGCAACCGAGTCGACGACGACGACATCGACCGCACCCGACCGGACCAGCATGTCGGTGATCTCCAACGCCTGTTCGCCGGTGTCGGGCTGCGACACCAGCAGGTCGTTGACCTTGACGCCCAGCTTCTCCGCGTACACGGGATCGAGCGCGTGCTCGGCGTCGACGAATGCCGCCGTACCGCCGTTGGCCTGGGCCGACGCAATGATGGCGAGCGTCAATGTGGTCTTGCCCGAGGATTCGGGCCCGAAGATCTCGATCACGCGGCCGCGCGGGATACCGCCGACACCGAGCGCGATATCGAGTCCGAGCGAACCCGTGGGAATCGATTCCACTTCGTATATCGCGCCGGCATCGCCCAAGCGCATGACGGAGCCCTTACCAAACTGTTTCTCGATCTGGCTCAGCGCGGCTGCGAGAGCTTTTTTACGATTCTCTTCCATGGGGAGTCCTCAACAAGGTGTGGCGCTATTATTTCATATTCAGCGCCGCGCGCTCGTCTCATATGGACCGAAAGAGCAGAGTTTTTCTATGTTTCTGCAGCGCTATCCAGTAGTGACCAGGTGCCGACTACTGTATACGCGGGCTGCGCGCCGCCGCTGTCGGAGCGCATCAGGCTGAACTCGCTCACCGGCCAATCGAACGCAGACATTGCTTGCAACACAGGCGCTTGCGAGACCTTTCTCGCGAGAGTGACATGAGGGCGCAAACGCTTGGGTTCAAGCGCCCACTGGTGTCTGGCCAGCTCGCGATGCAGGTCTTGCCACAAGCGCTCCAGCGCGGCGGGTACGGCGCCTGCCGCAGCCACCACCACCTCCGCTGTCGGCCAGTACTCGTACGCGTCGAATTGCAGATTGAATTTCGCTTCGCACAAAGCGCGGCCGGCATCGAGCAACAGCGCGACTTGCGAGGCGGGAATCTCGCCCACGAACGCCAGCGTCACATGGTAATTTTCCTCGCGCACCCGCCGGGCTTCCGGCTCGAGTGACAGCGCGCGCGCGGCGGCCGCGGTCCGGTCGCGTGCCGTCGCGTCCGGCAACGCGGCGAAGAACAATCGCGCCGGCGACTCGCCCGCGAAACTCACGCCCGTTCGGTCTGATTGAGCACGCCGGCCAATGCCGCCCGCACGGTCTTGCGGCGCACGGTCTCACGATCGCCCCGAAAATGTCTGAGCTCTGCGACCACATGGACCCTGCGGCCGCGCTGCACCGCCCAGGCCAGCCACACGGTCCCGACGGGCTTGCCCGGTACCGCGCCCCCCGGACCCGCGATACCGGTCACCGCCACGGCCACCTGCGCCCCCGCGCGCCGCAAGGCGCCCGCCGCCATGGCACGCGCCGCCCCCTCGCTGACGGCACCCTGACTCTTCAGCACCGAACGCGCCACGCCGAGCGTGCGTTCCTTCGCCTCATTGCTGTAGGTGACGAAGCCTTCCAGCAGCCACTGCGAACTGCCGGCAAT
>PLAH01000002.1 GCA_003134045.1 Gammaproteobacteria bacterium | reverse complement strand
AAATCCTACCCCCGCTACCAATCAAATCAAGAACTTAGCGATACTTCTAAGTACCCTGATTTTCGGGCTGTGCCGTAAACGTACCGTGAATTTGAAAACCCGGCACATTCAAGGCGCTCAAACGATCTGCATAGGGCGCCAAGTGATCCGCCGCTAGATGCGCATACCGGCGCACCATCTCGGAAGATTCCCAACCCCCTAGTTCCTGCAAGGCGAAGAGAGGCGTGCCGCGCTGTACGTGCCAACTCGCCCAGGTATGGCGTAAATCATGCCAGCGGAAATTGTCGATTCCCGCACGCTTCAACGCGCCATACCAGGCTTTGGTGCTGACCTGCACGATGGGCTTACCCCGAAAGCTGAACACATGGGTCGCGTGAATCCCTTTCTGCTTCTGCACGATCGCGAGCGCTTCCCCATTTAAAGGGACGGCGATCGCTCTGCGCGCTTTGGCCTGATCCGGATGCACCCAACACAATTTGCGTTCCTCATCGACCTGCGACCACTCAAGACCTGTGACATTCGCCGCCCGCAAACCCGTTGCGAGTGAAAACGTCGCCATGTCCGCCAAATGCGCCGGTAATTCGGCGAGAAGACTTCGGGCCTCTTCCTGCGTTAAGAATCGGATGCGTCGGGTCGGCTCTTTGAGCATGCGCACATAGGGTGCCCGATCCAACCATTCCCACTCGTTCACGCATTTTCGAAGCATGGCACGAATTAACTCCAACGTTCGATTGACCGTCGCGTTCGTCCACCCTCCCGCAAGTTTCTCTTTGGTCACATGATCGATGACGTTGCGATCAATGGCGCTCAGATCCTTGTCACGGAGGTACTGGTCGAGCCAACGTAATTTGCTTACGTCTTCGTCCGCGGTTGCCTTGTGACGATTTTCCTTGAGCCATCTCACCACGGCGTCGTTCCAGCTTCGCTGTGGTTTTGCACCGAGCTTATCGATGCGCCACAGCTCTACCTTGATGCGATCATGAAATTCCTGCGCTAGGGCTTTGTTGGCAGTCCCAGTAGTTCGGCGTATTCGCTCCCCATTCGGAGCGCTGACATCGATCCACCAAATACCACCGCGTCTGTGTTGTGACATATCAGCTCCTTTTCTGACGTCACTTGCAGCGCTTGCCGTTGCTGAGGATACAGCGAACGGATATGCGCCGCGAGATCGGTTTCAAGAAAGACCCACCGCCGGCCAGTTTTGGCGCCCGGTATGAGACCGCGTTTAGCCCGCGAACGGACTTCCTCGGGGTGCATACGCAGGAATTCCGCTGCTTCCTTGAGGTCGAGAGTCTTCACGGTCCTTTACACTGGTTCCTATCCTCGCCGGCGAAACGCTTTGGCGACAGCCCTCCGCGGACTGGTCGCTGGGAATGTTCTCTTGCCCGAGTGCAGCGGGAGCCACACTCCAACGCCAAACACCCCTGCCGAGGATGCGGGCGCGAGCAGGGGCGAGGACCGTTTAAACGCGCGGGCTTCTCCGTCTCAACTGCCAGTTCGCGCGTCATCCATTCCAGCACCTCCGCGCGGCACCAGCCGATCGGCTGGCCGCGGTAGCGCTTCTTGCGGGGGAATTTTCCGATGAGCGAGAGCCCGAAGAGTTCCCACCGCGGGCGGCGGGTTAGGCGGGCGAGATCGCGAGAGCACAGAAGTCCCTGGATATCGGGAAGCGGTTCATTCACCCAGGGCGAGATCGTGACCGCTACGTGTACGTTTTTCTGTCCGGTGATGTTGCCGGCAGTTGCCTCGATATTCATTGCGAGAATCCTCATGGGGTTTTACCGATGAGAAGATTCGCTCAACACGCACGAACAAACACCCCAGAAATTTGCGGAAGAAATAGGGCTAACGTTGAAGGGCGTTTAAACGCCGGTGAGATTTCCAGGCAAACAGCGTTGATACTCTTGCATCGAACTGAATAAGGAGTCTACAGTCGGCCTCGTATGAAAATTGCGCGCATTGTGGGGGCCGAGTTCGAGTACAGACGGCCGTTCCTCGCGACCGCCGTCCGGGTACTGTGGAATGTCGTGCGCCTGCCTATCGCGACAGTCCTGCTTGCGCTCGAACCGGTAGTCGGATTTATTTGCGGATTAGGATTAGTGCTGGGTGTGCTCGCTTGCATTCTGTTCGAGATTTCTGCCGTCGGCCCGAGATTCCCGCTGGCCAAGATGCTTGGCATTTCGTTGGGATTTGGCGTAATTCGTTTCCTCTACAATGGCCTTCTATCGATCTTCGTGGACTGAGACCCGTCATCGCGGATCGTTATGACGACCGCGGCCAACTGTCCACTCATTGGGTCGTCTGAGATCGCAGTACGCCCAGAGCGCATGGTGACCGCTTGGCACATCCCACCATTCGATCAGGAGGAAAGCATTGAGACGCTTGGACGGCTCGGGGCGATGCTCACCCCACGCCACCATCGGCCCGCGCTCGGTCAACCATGCCGTCCACGGGCACCCTGAGGCTTCCGCGACTCCCACTTGCTTACGGCGCTCCGCCGGCAGTTCGGATATGTCCAAACGCGCTCGGAGCTCCACGCCGACTGCGCCAGTGAGGAATCCGGCGAGGAGATTATCCACGTCGGATCGAGAGAGATCGAAATTGATTTCAATGGCCGGGAACTCGAGGTCGGCGCGGGATCGCTTTATCGGGCTTGCTCCGACACCGCATGCAACTCAGCTGAGGGATTTTCAATTTATCCAAGAGCAGCGCACACCCGCATCGGGCACATGTTGAGAGCTCAACTTCCTGACCCTTTACCACTCCCGTCGCTAGTAGCACCGCGTAGTCAAACTCCAGATGCGCGTCCGGCTCCCATTCTTGGTAAATCTCAAACGCCTCGCACAGCCTTTCCCCGCCTTCAAGACTTGGCTTGGCTGCGTGAATCCCAACCATGCGATGAATGCCGACGAACATAGCGGCATGAGTCGCTTTGAGCGCCGACCTAAAAAAGGGCTTATAGGAAGTCGGAGAGGGCCCGCGAAAACCGTCTTCCGCGCCCGGCATCCAGCGCTTGCGCAACGTCACCAATTGATCCAGCGTCAATCCACTCCAATCGCTTGCCGTTTGCGCGCGAG
>PLAH01000091.1 GCA_003134045.1 Gammaproteobacteria bacterium | reverse complement strand
GCCCGAGCGAGCTTCCCAATAGTCACTTCGGCGGCGTCTGAATGGAATGGGACTGTAGCGGGAACCCGATTGACGACTAGGACAGGTACGCGACTGTTATTTTGACGACGAGGCGTGGGTAATCCATTATTTCATTGTGGAGACTGATTCGCGCCCCTTCCATCGGAGAGTGTTGATCTCCCCATTTTCGCTTGAACAACCAGACTGGACTGAAAAAGTGCCGCCAGCACGGATTACGCTGGCGCAAGTGGAGAATAGCCCGGACGTCGATACCGATAAGCCCGTCTCGCGTCAGCACGAGATGGGTTACTCTGGTTATTACGGCTATCCCAACTATTGGGGTGGCCGGGGCCTGTGGGGCGCCGGGATTTATCCCGACATTTTGCAGGCCGGCTTAGCACCGAACATCGCCAATTCTCGCGCTCTCCGATCGAACGGAAAGGCAGTAGAGTCGCCTGCCGTGGAGCGACCGACCGACACGCACCTTCGCAGCGCCAACAACGTGATGCGGTATTACGTTCATGCCAGCGATGGAGATATAGGTCACGTCCAGGGGCTTCTCGTTGAAGATAAGACGTGGACTATTCGCTATTTTATCGTCAATACCAGTAATTGGTGGCTCGGTCATGCGGTGTTGGTTTCGCCTGAGTGGCTAGAAATGTTAGCCGTTGCTGTGATCGCTTCGCCGCTTGACTTGGCAATGGAGTGCATAGGGCCGTGCACTCCCTTCATTCGCTCGCGGATAATTCCACGAACTTGCTCGTCTCCCTCATGCCGCAAGTTCGTCCGCTTTCGTTCGGGAACCGTGAGCGCCGACGATCGTGAAGCATGGGTGTGTCCCAACGAACAGACGGTCGAGGTAAGATGCGCGCAGAGTCTCTGTTCGAATCAATTGATCCCAGTTATGGAGTGGACCATGTTACGCAGTGTCACGGAGCTTGAGAAATATACGATTGGCGCTGCGGACGGCACGATCGGCAGTGTGAAGGATTGCTACTTCGACGATGAGGCCTGGGTCATCCGCTATCTAGTGGTCGCGACCGGTGCGTGGTTGGTCGGACGCGAAGTGCTGATTTCACCTTTTTCGGTCGGGGATCCGGACGACAAAGCAAGAGTACTTCCGGTCTCCATCACCAAGGATCAAGTCAGAAACAGCCCGAGTATCGACAGCCAGAAACCCGTGTCTCGACAGCATGAGATGAGCTATTCGGCGTATTACGGCTATCCCTATTACTGGGGCGGAGCGGGCCTTTGGGGTGCGGTCGCGTATCCCCGCGCGATGACGACGGGGGGCTCAGGGCTGGGTGCTTCAGATATCGCCCATACGAGGGCGCAGGAACGTACGGGGCATGCGGTGTACGCGCGAGAAACTCAGCGGCAAACCAATGAAGATCAGCACTTGCGCAGCTGCGAAGCGGTCAAGGGTTACCACATTCACGCGACCGACGGTGACATCGGCCACGTTGATGGGTTTCTCGTTGATGAGCAGACATGGGCCATTCAGTATTTGATTGTGAATACCAGCAACTGGTGGCTTGGCCATCAAGTGCTCATCGCACCGGCCTGGTTTGAAGACGTGAGCTGGGTATATTCAAAGGTCACGACGAGCCTCACTCGACAAGATGTCAAGAATGCGCCGGCCTATGACTCACACCTCGCGCTGAATCGCAGTGATGAGGAAGGCATCTACCGTCATTACCAGCGACAGGGCTATTGGCACGACAAGAACGGACGTGAGGCCGACTGAACCGGACTCGATAGGAGCGGCAGCCGACTCTTTTGCACATCCGATTAGGTAAAACGTCATGCGTTCATTGATCGCTGGAAACTGGAAGATGCACGGCACCGCGCCGCAACTGCGCGAGATCGACGCGATTGCCACGGCAGTTCAAACGATGCCTCCGGCTGCCGACATTCTGATATGCCCACCGTCCACGCTGATTTCGCGCGCCGCCCAGGTTGCGGCAGGACGCATCGCCATTGGCGCACAGAACTGCAATACGGCGATCAGCGGCGCGTACACGGGGGATGTGAGCGCGCAAATGGTGAAAGACGCCGGGGGTACCTGGGTAATCGTCGGACATTTAGAGCGGCGCCAACATCACGGCGAAACGGATGCCATGGTAGCAGCCAAGGCGAAGGCCGCGTGGCTCGGCGGTCTTCTCACGATTATCTGCATTGGGGAGACTCAGGCGCAGCGGCGGGCCGGTCATGCGCTCTCCATATGCGCCACGCCGATGGCGGGAAGCGTGCCAGACGGTATGATCGCGGCTGGCAATGCCATTGGCTACGAGCCGCTCTGGGCCATCGGCACCGGTCATACGCCCACCGTCGAACAGGTGGCAGAGATGCACGGCCACATCCGTCAGTGTTTGGTGGCGCGCTTCGGCGCGCCCGGCAAAGCGATTCGCATTCTATATGGCGGCTCCGTTAGTCCAGCGAACCATGACGATAAGAAGTGACGAGGGGCGCTCGAATGCCGCGCGCTAAACCAAATGGAGCGCAGTCGGACGCGCTTGTCCTTTTTGGCGTCACGGGAGATCTTGCCTACAAAATGACTTTCCCCGCGCTCTATGCCATGGCAAGGCGAGGGGATCTGAAAGTTCCTCTGATCGGCGTAGCCTCCTCGAAATGGACTGTCGCGCAGCTACACAAGCGCGCGACGGACAGCATCGGTGAAAGCGGCAGGATCGATGATCGGGCTGCGCTCCGTCATCTTCTATCGCTGCTCAAGTATGTGGATGGCGATTACAACGATCCGGCGACATTCAAGGCACTCAAGACCGCGCTGGGCGCCGCCAAGCACCCAGCATACTACCTGGCCATTCCGCCCGCGCTATTTGCCACGGTCATCGAAGGGTTGGGCTCCGCCGGCCTCGCCCATCAGGCCCGCGTCATCGTCGAGAAGCCCTTTGGACGCGACCTGGGCTCGGCGCGCAAGCTCAACCGCGTCGCACGGGCCGTATTCCCGGAAAACTCCATCTTCCGTATCGATCACTTTCTTGCAAAGGAAGCGATCATGAATATTTTGTATTTTAGGTTCGCCAACGCGTTTTTGGAGCCAATATGGAATCGCAACTATGTGGCCAGCGTGCAGATTACCTTGGCCGAGGAGTTTGGTGTCGCGGGTCGCGGGTCGTTCTATGAAACGGCCGGCTGTCTGCGCGACGTGATCCAGAACCATCTGTTCCAAGTGGTCGCGCTACTCGCGATGGAGCCGCCCACCTATCGGGGATTCGGTGCCGTGCACGGCGAGACTGCTGATGTTTTTCAAAGCATGCGCCCTCTGAAGCGCGCCGACCTTGTGCGCGGACAGTATGCCGGCTACCGCCGGGAGGCGGGCGTGGCGCGAAACTCCGACGTAGAGACATTCTGCGCACTGCGGCTGTTCATCGATTCTTGGCGCTGGGAGGGGGTGCCGTGGTACCTGCGCTCCGGTAAGTACTTGGCCGAGACAGCCACTGAAGTCATCGTCCAACTGAAGGCGCCACCGCAGCGCCTATTCGCCGACTCGGTTTCGCTCACCGATTCAACGAATTATTTGCGCTTTCGCCTCTCGCCCAGATCCGCGATCGCGCTGGCGGCTCGGGTCAAACGCGCCGGAAAGGAATTCATTGGTGACCAGAGAGAACTCTACCTGTCGGACGAGCAACCCGGAGAGGAAGCCCCTTACGAGCGACTGCTGGGGGCGGCCATGACGGGGGATGGGGCGCTGTTCATCCGCGAGGACGCTGTGGAGGCTGCTTGGGCGGTTGTCGATCCAGTGCTCGTCAACCACCGGCCCGTCCACCCTTATCGCCGCCACAGCTGGGGGCCCAAAGAGGGTGATGCGCTGATCGCGCCCGACGGCGGTTGGCACAACCCAACGTCGGACTAAGTACCACGGTCGCGAACGCTGCAGAATCCGCAGGCCGCCGATCCGCACTACCTCGTTGCAGGATTGCGGCGCATCATGGGGAGCGCGCCCATGGACATTGCCAGGAAAAGCCCAAAACCGACCGCGATGTCGTTGACGGGCACGCGCATGAAGGAGACTGCTGTGTAGCCGGTCACCAGCGCGAGCATACTGGAATTCTCGAAAAGATTTTGAATCGCAACCGCAGAGCCTACGTCGACGCCATCTTCCCCTTGCTTTTGCAATAGAGCATCCAGCGGCACG
The DNA here is from genome assembly GCA_003134045.1 of Gammaproteobacteria bacterium. GTDB lineage: Bacteria > Pseudomonadota > Gammaproteobacteria > Steroidobacterales > Steroidobacteraceae > Bog-1198. Next base: position 416 of record PLAH01000091.1, on the reverse strand, counting down.
ACGAAGAATCCACTGCAGATCCCCACAAATGCCATGAGTACGAACGCAAGGGGCAGCGTTTTCACGAAAGACAAGAGACATACGCTCACGCCAATTAAAATGCCGGCCGGAAGCGCTCGATGCAGCTTCGCCTTAGCAGCTTTCCCGCTTGTTCAGCATGCAGATGCCGGAGTACTTCAAACACGGCTGCTTTCCCGCGTTCGGTGCCGTAATCCGGGTTTACATTATCAAACCTCTGCGCAATGAGGTCCTTCCATTCCGTGGTGCCTTGTATTTCTGTTAAGCCGCCAGGGTACGCCGCCAGGACATGGGCCGCGTCGTGCAGGAGTATTGCGCCGCCGAGTACGAACGCCTCGGCCGGGTTCATATCGAAGTCTGGTCCCGCGATTTCACCGTAAGCACTTCAGCATTCCCGT
>PLAH01000100.1 GCA_003134045.1 Gammaproteobacteria bacterium | reverse complement strand
AGGACTGTCTGAGTGACAAATATCTAGCGAGCCCATGGTAAAGAAGGAGCTTGTTGGCTGGAGACGCCTTCGGTGTCCATGCTGATCGCATCGACCAGACGTTTGATGCTCTTCTTAGACGGCTGCGATCCGAAATAGGGTCGTCCCGTCTTTGGAGAGTAACACCCTTGACCGCCTTGCTCTCGATCGCCGATCATGGGCCGCCTCCGTTGATCAGAATCGCATCCGCGCCGCGTGGTCTACCGCGCGGAAACCGGGGCGGAAATCAGGTCTCGCCGTGGCACACTGGTGGCACACTAACCGCCATAAATCGCCACTTATCCACACCACGGCACACGTCTAAGTATTTGATTTAAATCGCTTTACGTGGTGTGCAGCGGTGTATGTTTTCCACTGTTAATCCGTTGGTCGGCGGTTCGAATCCGTCCCGGGGAGCCAATAAAATCAATAAGTTATCGCCAATTTTCGGCCGTCTACATTCTCTCGAATTTGCCCATGTAGGCGCTGTGTAGGCAGTCGGCGGTGGATGGCCGCCCGGGCAGCGATGGCCGCGGTTTCTGCATGGATATACAGTAGCGCGATGACGCCCCCACGCGGCTCCCTCTTTAAAACGAGCGGTTCGCCGACACATAGCATTAGCTAGGTGTGTTAAATTTCCGGCCACATCTGACGCTCGCGTCAAGTGAGGACTGAGGAGACTTATGAAGATGGGTAATTTCAGCGTCACCTGTGAATGGGACGACGAAGCAGGCGTCTATTACGTTGCGGAGTCTAACGTGCCGGGTCTTTCCGCGGAGTCTGAGACCGTTGAAGGTATCCATGCGATTTTGCAGGACCGCATTCCCGAGCTGGTGCGGTTGAATATGCCGGAACTCATGGCCCATGAGGCGCCGAGCCGCGTGCCCTTCGATTTGTACACCCGCCGACATCAAGATTTGATGCTCGACTGCGCCTAGGGCGATCCGGCTGTGGCCGGATTTACACGAGAGCTTAAGGATAAATTGCGAGAGGCGGGTTGTTACTACGACCGGCCCGGCAAAGGCGATCACGAGATTTGGTACAGCCCGATCTCGAAGATAAAATTCACGGTTGACGGCAACATCAAATCTCGTCACACCGCCAACGAGACGCTAAAACAAGCGGGACTCCCGAAATCGTTTTGAGTCCCGGAGCCTGTACGGAAAAGGAGCAACACCGCCAAAGATCAGCAGCTCGGTTGGCCGCAGGGACAGTCCAGCGGCCGCCGCCGCGGCCGCATGATCGAAATGCGCAAACGCGATCATGCCCGTTGCCCTAACTTCGGCCTCAAACCGATTCATGGTCTCTTCTCTTCGGGCCCGTAACTGCTGCGTATGGTTGATAGTCCGCGGATGGTCATTGTTTGCGGTGAGGACGCCCTTAGTCGGTATTCTCTCCGGCCCTCCGTCATGAATTCGAGGCGCTTGAGGTGATCTCGTGCCTAAGATTGATTGCCCAGACAGTGATTCATGGTCTTTCCCTGCGGCGGGTGTCGATTGGCAATACGCCCGGGCGTCGGGCTTGCGCTTCCGGGAGGAATGGCTGGCGCGACTGTCAATGCAAGTGGCGGACGGCAATTCGCTGGACGATTGCTTTCTCCGACGTGCGATTCAGTCATTGGAGTGGCGATCCAGAAAGATGCAATTGCGGCTCGGGACTAGGATGGCGGCAAGCACAACTCATATTTTCGGGTCGGAGGGCCAAACCGGTGAAAACCGAATGGATTTTCAATGCTGACCTCAATAGCCATCGAGTCGGGCAGCGAGCAATTCAAACTTCGTATTCGGTAACCCCTGCCAAACAGCTCGCCATGACGGGCGCTGCTGCGCCGCCCGGCGGTGTTGCGGCGAGGCCCGCTTCTGCGGGCAAACCGGCAGCCGAAGAAGTGGAGCGCGGCCGAACCTGTCGAGCTGAATTTTCTCTGGCGTCCGCAACTGCGGGATCCGGCAGATAAGTTGATTCTCGAAGCTGCGGTCAACGGCAGAGCTGCGGCGGTTGGATCTAAGCAAATATCTCCGCCGGGCACCCAAGGTAGACCAAATCGCAGGTGATGAGATGGGCCGGGTTTTAACAGAGCCTTACGACGGCACCGCCCCGAGAGTGGCGACCCCATTTGTCCCGCCGACGCCGGTCGAAACCACCCCTACCGCGTTGTCATGAGGCCATAAGTCGATCTGCAGTATCTTATCCAGATCCTACTCTGGTAGTATAAATGTAAGATGAAATCAAAAACATCACTCACTTTATCCGAGGATCTCGTGGCAAGTATCGACAAGCTCGCAGGCCCGAAGGTGTCCCGCTCGGCATACATTGAGCAAATCCTGCGAGACTTCGTCGACCGGCGTGCTCAAGCTCGGAAAAGCGCTCGCGAGGTCGCTGCGATTAACCGCCACGCGGCCGAGCTGAATTCCGAGATGAGCGATGCGCTTTCCTTTCAGGTGAACTCGGCGGACGAATGAGGCGCGGGGAGCTATACCGGGTGCGTCGACCTCCCGGTGACCCAAAGCCGGCCCGCGTCTTCGTCGTCGTCAGCCGCCAACCACTGATCGACTCAACGTATTCGACCGTGATCTGCGCTCCAGTATTCACGCAATGGCATGGACTGCCCACTCAGATTGCGGTGAACACCGCCGAAGGCCTCAAACACGAAAGCGCGATTCAGTGCGATGGATTGATGAGCCTGGAGAAATTCAGATTGACAGACTACGTCGGCGAATTGGCTTCTGACAAACTACGCGAACTCGACAGCGCACTGCTTATTGCCCTTGGACTTCCGACTAGCGCACGACCACCCATCTGAGCGGTATAATTCGGCAAATGTTGCCGTTATTATCCGATAGTGAACGGCATATCCCGCACCCGATGACATCCCCGATGTTGCCGGAAACATTTTCTACAACGGCGACCCATAGCTGGACCCGACTTGATGGGGTCGACATTCTTCGTGGCGTGGCGATCTTCTTCGTTCTGATGAACCACGTCAATATGCGGTTGTTCCTCATCAAACTGCCATATACCAAGGGTCTTCCGGAACAATTGGTGTCTTCGTTGGTGTGGAACGGGCAATATGGCGTACAGATTTTCTTTGCCGTCTCCGGGTTTCTGATCACGTCCACGACCATACGGCGATGGGGTTCGCTTTCCAGCATCGACGTACGTGACTTTTACTTGCTGCGCTTCGCCCGTATTGGCCCACTGCTCTTGACGTTGCTTGCCATCCTGAGTGTTCTTCATGGCCTTGGCGTCCATGACTACGTGGTTGCGGCGGAAACGGGAGGTCTTGGCAGGGCGCTCGTTGCGGCACTTACGTTTCACGTCAATCTTCTGGAGGCGCAACGCGGATATCTCCCGGGCAGTTGGGACGTGCTCTGGTCACTGTCGGTGGAAGAGCTGTTCTACCTTTTCTTCCCCCCGATATGTTGGCTGCTCGGGCGCGGCAAGCTGTTGTTTGTTCTTCTTCTGGCATTCGTCGTTGTCGGGCCATTCGGGCGCACTGTGCTCGCTCACGGAAATGAGATCTGGCAGGAGGTTTCGTATCTTGGAGGCATGGATGCCATAGCGCTCGGATGTCTGACTGCCATCGTGGTCTCGCGGAATCAATTCCGTCGCGCCTCGCTCAGGATATTTGGCGGTGCCGGAGCGGCTTTACTGATCTTTATTCTGGGATTCTCCATCCAAGCGGATGCGTGGAGCCTGGTCAGGAGCGGCCTTGACATGTCCATCCTCGCGGTGGGGACGTGCATGCTCATTGCTGTGGCTGCGCAAACTCGATGGCGGAGCCCACGCCTCCTTTTCCCTATTGTCAAACTGGGCCGATGCAGTTACGAGGTATATCTTGTCCATATGTTCGTCGTTTTTGCGCTGTTTAACATGTTTGTGGGGCGCGGCGAACCCATGGTCGGCGTGCCTGCCCTATTTTGGGGTGATGGAAGAACTTCCGCAGCCGGTGTCCGGGACGCGCATCGCGGTCATTGACGTGCGCGAGGTGCCCGTTGACATGCGGAAATCCGGACCGCAGGCAGCTCTCGAGCGCATGCGCATCCATGGCCCGTCGGTCCGCGCCGTCGGTCACCTGCTTCCCGATCAACTCGAGGCACTGCGGTACTGCGGTTTCTCCTCCGTGCTCACCACCGACGAACACCCGCCCGAACAATGGGCGCCGTCATCCGGGGAACGGGCACCCGCGTTACGGGAGGGCGAGAGCGCTTCTCGCCCGGCACTGCCCCTGCTCAATCGTCTCATCTCCAGGAGAGTTTCATGACGCCATCGCTCGTGAAGGCCGCCGTCGTGCAAGCCGGGTCGGTCCTGTTCGACACGCCGCGCACCTTGAACAAGCTCGCCGAACTCACGGCCGAGGCCGCCGGTCGCGGCGCTCAGATCGTCGTGTTTCCCGAAGCATTCGTCGGCGGCTACCCCAAGGGACTCGATTTTGGCGCCCGCATCGGCATGCGCAGCCCGGAAGGCCGCGAGGACTTCCGCCGTTACTACGAGAGTGCGATCGAGGTCGGCGGAGCGCAGAGCGCGCAGATCGCCGCAACTGCCCGCGACAATGGTGTTTATCTCGTGGTCGGCATCATCGAGCGCGATGCGGGCACGCTGTATTGCACGGCCCTGATGTTTGCGCCGGACGGACGCCTGCTCGGCCGGCATCGGAAGCTCATGCCCACCGCGCTCGAGCGGCTCGTGTGGGGCTGCGGCGACGGTTCGACCTTGACCGTCGTCGACAGCACGATCGGGCGCATCGGCAGCGTGATCTGCTGGGAGAACTACATGCCGCTGTTGCGCATGGCGATGTATGCCCAGGGAATCGAGCTGTACTGTGCGCCGACCGTGGATGATCGCGACACCTGGCTGCCTACCATGCGGACCATCGCGATCGAGGGCCGCTGCTTCGTCCTGTCGGCCTGTCAATTTCTCAGGCGCTCGGATGCGCCCGCGGAGTACGCCGCAATCCAGGGCGATGCGCCGGCCACCGTATTGATTCGGGGCGGTTCCTGTATGGTCGACCCGCTGGGCAATGTGCTGGTCGAGCCGGTCTTCGGCGAAGAAACGATCCTGATGGCCGAACTCGACCGGCGCATCATCGCCCGCGGCAAGTTCGATCTGGATGTCGTCGGACATTACGCACGGCCGGACATCTTTCGACTGACGGTGAACCGGAACGTGCTCGAGTCCGTCGTGTACAGCAACCCACTCAACGAGGCGGCAACGTGAATCCGATCGTCGTTCTGCTCCCGGCTTTCTTACGACGAATCGTTGACTTGACATTAATCGATGATTGCATGCGTTGCAATCCAACGTCGCGCCCACGCGACAGGTTGCCAAAGGACCGCGAAAGCCCGACACTGCGAACGCCCTGGCGTCCCTGAGCAATCAGACCCGCCGCAAGGGCTTTCAAGGAGAACTGACGATGAGCGAAGTCCTTGGTACCGGTCGCCCGGTGAGCTCGGTTAAGTGGCTGGTAAGTGCGCTACTGGGCGCCAGCGTCCTACTACCGATCAAAGACATCCAAACCGAGTTTGGCCTGACTTCCGGAAGTCCCGTGCACCATGTGGTGGAAACCTCGTGCGCCATTCCTGCCAATGTCATCGTTCCCGAGATCAAGGCCCTTGCGCATGACATCGCCAGGCGATTCCATCTGCGTGAAAGTGCCGCAATGCTCATCACGCATGCGGCATTCTCGGCCGCGCGCGTACAAGGCGTCGATCCCACCCTGGTACTTGCCGTCACCGCCATCGAATCGAAGTTCAAGGCTCAGGCGGTGAACTCCGTCAGTGGCGCCAAGGGTCTCATGCAAGTGTTACCTCGATACCATCCGCAAGAGGTAACGGACGCCGGCGGCGAGCCATCGCTGCTGCTGATCGCGCCAAACATCAATGCGGGGACCGCCATTCTGGCGGGATACCTCACCGCGGAAGACGGCGATATCGAAGGAGCCCTCGGTCACTATGTGGGCGCCGCGGCCGCGGAACACTATATCCACGCGGTACGGCGTGAGATGACGCACATGAGCCGGGTCGTTGGCGCGACCGGTTGACGCGTTAGCCACACGCACGAACCTTCGCGATCGACGGCGGCACGACCGGCTAGTAAAAATTGCAAAATCCGCGGATACGGGCAATTAGTACATTGAACGCCGGGTGTGCCCACATCCGTGTTGTTTAGCTCCGCAATGGCACTATACTTTCCTCCGACAAGTTCATGCTCGCACGAAGAGCACAATTCGTTGTGCCGATTCAAATCAAGGGGGATATTTATGCGCACGTTTTTAGTTTCCGGGATTGCGGCGACGCTGGTGTTGGCCATGGCGGGTTGCAACAACGCGAAGTCGCCCGATACCGTTGCCAAGGACGTCGCCGCCGCCGAACAGAAGGCGTCCGTCGAAGTGGCCAACAGCGAAAAGGATGCCGCCAAGGACCTGAGCAAGGCCGCGGATAAAGTGGACGACAAATTGGTCGCGTTCAACAATGACGCCGCCAAGGACGCATACAACCTCGCGGTCGCCAAAGCCGACGGCGATCGCAAGGTGGCGATAGCGAATTGCTCCGCGCTGAACGGCGACGCACAGAAGGCGTGCAAGGATCAGGCAGACGCCGACTACAGCGCAGCCAAGGCAAGCGCGAAAGCGGTCGCACAATCGGAAAAGCAATAGATCGGCGAGCCTCGCACCGCACGCGCGCCGCTTCGGCTTCGTCCATGTAGGTGCGGGCCATCGCGTCCGATATACTGTGCGGCCACGCAGCGGCCAGGAAAGTCAATGAGAGCGAAAGTCACGATCGGCCCCATCGAAGTCGACTCGGTTTTGCACGATTTTCTATCGCGCGAGGCGCTGCCCGGCACGGGCGTCGATGAGGCTGCGTTCTGGACGGGCTTTGCGGCTCTGCTCGATCGCTTGGCGCCACGCAACGCCGAACTGCTGAAGAAGCGCGATCGGCTGCAATCGCTGATCGACGATTGGCATCGGCAGCACCCCGGCGCGCATTTCGATGCCGCGAGCTATAAAACCTTTCTGAGCGATATCGGCTATTGGGTTTCCGAGGGGCCGCCGTTCACCGTCAGCACCGCGAATGTCGATGCGGAAATCGCGACCGTCGCGGGGCCGCAGCTGGTCGTGCCGGTCAACAACGCTCGCTATGCGTTGAACGCCGCCAACGCGCGCTGGGGGAGTCTGTACGACGCGCTGTACGGGACGGATGCCATCCCGGAGGCCGGCGCGCCGCGCGGCGGGAGCTACAATCCGCAACGCGGCGCGAAAGTGATCGAATTCGCGCGCCGGTTTCTGGATGAGAATTTTCCGCTCGAACGGGGCACGCATCGAGGCGCCTCCGGCTATCGAGTCTCCGAGCGCGGCCTCGAGATCGACCTCGAGCAGGGGGGCACGACGGTGCTCGCGAAGGCCGCCGCGTTCGCCGGCTACCAGGGCACTGCCGCCGCGCCGTCGGCGGTCCTGCTCACGCACCACGGCCTGCATGTGGAGATTCGCATCGATCGGCAGCACTTCATCGGGCGCGACGATCCGGCGGGCGTCAGCGATGTGGTCCTCGAGTCCGCCGTCACGACCATCCAGGACTGCGAGGATTCGGTGGCGGCCGTCAGCACCGAGGACAAGGTGCTGGTGTACCGCAATTGGCTTGGGCTGATGAAGGGTACTTTGGAAGCACAGCTCGAGAAAGGCGCGAAGACGGTGGTGCGGCGCCTGAACGGCGAGCGCCGTTATCGAACCGCGGCGGGCGCGGACCTGGTGCTTTCCGGCCGCAGCCTCATGCTGGTCCGCAACGTGGGTCATCACATGCTGTCCGACGCGATCATGCTCCAGGGCGCGCCCGTTCCCGAGACCTTCATCGACGCGGTCGTCACGTCGCTGATCGCACTGCATGATTTGCGCGCGGGCGGCACGCAGAAGAATTCGCGCGCCGGCTCGGTGTACATCGTCAAACCCAAGATGCATGGCCCGGAGGAAGTCGCATTCGCCGATGAATTGTTCGCGGCGGTCGAAGACCTCCTTGGACTGCGGCGACACACGTTGAAGGTGGGCATCATGGACGAGGAGCGCCGCACCAGCGTCAACCTCGCCGAATGCATTCGCGCGGTCGAACATCGCGTGGTGTTCATCAACACGGGCTTCCTCGACCGGACCGGCGATGAGATCCATACGTCGATGGAGGCGGCCGCCATTCCGCGCAAAGGCGACCTGAAGAAGGCCCTGTGGCTGGACGCCTATGAGCGGCAGAACGTGGACGTAGGGCTCGCCTGCGGTCTGCGCGGACATGCGCAAATCGGCAAGGGCATGTGGGCGATGCCGGATCTGATGGCGGACATGCTGAAGGCCAAGATTGCCCATCCGCTGGCCGGTGCCAACACCGCGTGGGTGCCCTCGCCCACCGCCGCCACCTTGCACGCGTTGCATTATCACCAAGTGGACGTGGCCGAGGTGCAGGCTCGATTGGCCAGCCGGCAGCGTGCCTCGCTCGACGACATCTTGACGCCGCCGCTGGTGGCCAAGCCCGCTTGGACGGCGGCCGAGGTCGAGGAAGAATTGAACAACAACGCGCAGAGCATTCTCGGTTACGTGGTCCGCTGGGTCGACTCCGGCGTCGGCTGCTCCAAGGTGCCGGATTACTACGACGTGGCGCTGATGGAGGACCGGGCGACGCTGCGCATCTCGAGCCAGCATGTGGCGAACTGGCTGCGGCATGGAATATGCTCGCGCGATCAGGCGATGGGCGCGCTCGAACGCATGGCGAAAGTGGTCGATGAACAGAACTCCGGCGATCCGGGATACCGGCCCATGAGCGGCGTGCCCGGCAATGTCGCATTCCAGGCCGCCTGCGACTTGATATTCAAGGGCCGGGAACAACCGAACGGCTACACCGAAGCGATCCTCACCGCGCGCCGCAAGGAACGGGTTCTGCAGCAATCGCGAACCCCCGAATAACCGCAAACGGAACCGCCCATGGACAAACTGACCCTGCCTCAGGCAAACAAGATCATCGAGACGGCATTATCCACGGCGCGCCAGAGAGGCCATCGGCCCATGGCGGTGGTCGTGCTGGACGACAGCGGCCACGTGCGCTCGGTACAGCGGGAGGACGGCGCGAGCATGTTCCGGATCGAGATCGCCACCGGCAAGGCGTGGGCCGCGGTGAGCATGGGCGCCTCCAGCCGCACCCTGAATGAGCGCGCCCGCGACAACCCCATTTTTTACGGCGCGCTGCCGGCAACGGCACAGGGTAAATTTCTGGCCCAGACCGGCGCTGTCCTCATCAAGAACGCCCGTGGCGAGATCGTGGGGGCGGTGGGCGCCAGCGGCGGCACGGGCGACGAAGACGAAGCCATCTGCGTGGCCGGGGTCGAGGCGTCCGGCCTGAAACACGCTTGAACAAACCGCGCTATCCCCGGCGCGAAGCGCGGCCCGTTCGCCTTGCCGGGGGTCCGAGCTAGCCCAAGAAGACGCTCGGCCCACGGCACGTGCCGGCGTCGCCGGCCGCTACTCTCGCTGTCGAAAGTATCGCAGGCCCTGCGCCGCCAGCACGGCGCTGCCGATCAGGGCGAGATAACCTCCCGCGCCGATGGACACATGCCGGGAGACCAGGCCGCTGCCCTGCCGCACCAGGTCGTTCGCGAAGCGAATGAAATTGCCGCTCACGGACTTCGCGTCGGCGGGCGTGGCGAAGAATTCGCCCGACGTTCTCGCGCTGAGCACCGCGCCGCACACCACCATCAGTACCAGCGGCGCGAGATAAGCGAACCATGCCGATCGCCGCGCAGTCATGTGCGGCGCCAGGGGCGCCGCCACGCACAGCAGACACACCAGCCCGAAGCCGATCCGTTGCAGCGAGTTGTCGACGCCGAAGAACAGCCGCATCGGATCGGCAATGACGGCGCCTAGGTCGAAGAAACGCACGCCATGTTCGAGCGAACCCAAACTCACGACCAAGGTATTCATGAAGAACCAGCCGAAGATCACACAGATCATCGCGAGCCGGGTGGACCCTTCGAGTGCCATCACGGCGCGCAGCGCGCGGCCCAGCGGGGCCCGAGCTGAGGAAATGTCCATGCTGCGGGGCGTATCCATCGTGAACGTAGGGTAGCGCCAATATCCAACTTTGGCAGCAATTTTTTCCCGTGCTAAGCTTTGCCGCACGGATCATCGCATCGGCACCGTGCACGAACCTCGAGAACTGGCGGGATGAAACAATAAAATGCCCCGAGCGCGCGTCGCCCTGCTGGTCACGTTCGCCGCCTACCTCGCGGCCTGCGCCACCGTCGATCAGAAATTCCACGATGACGCCTGGTACCAGAAGACCAAGGTGATCTCGGCGAAGGCGGTCGACGTCACCACCACCACCGCCTCCAAGGCGTACGCGCGCACGCAGAAGTATCTCGCCGAACAAGATCTGCTGAAGACGTTTCAGGATGCCGGCGAGCACAGTGAAGCCGCCGTGCTCGGCGTATTACATAAGTCGGGAATATCCAAAGGCTCGGGCGCGCCGTCCAGCGCCGCGAACGTGCCCAGTCCGAACGCAGCGGCGGGGCCGAAGCGACGCCCGCCCGCCCCGCCACTGGATGACAAGGTTCCGGAGCAATACGCCGGCTCCCTGCGCTGGCCCTTGGATGCCTACATCGTCAGCTCCGAATTCGGCGCTCGCTGGGGGAAGACTCACAAAGGGATGGATATGGCCGCCGACGTGGGTGAACCTGTGTATGCCATCGCGGATGGCGAAGTCATCTACGCGGGGGACGGCCTGCGCGGCTACGGCAATGTGGTGATCCTGCGGCACGATCGAAAGACCAGCTCGCTGTACGCGCACAACAGCGAACTCAAGGTCAAACTCGGCGATCAGGTCAGGCAAGGCACGCTGATTGCGTTGCTGGGAAGCACCGGCCATTCGACCGGACCGCACGTGCATTTCGAGATTCGCGATGGCGACGTGGCGGTGAATCCGCGCAGCGTGTTGCCCAAACCCAAGGTCGCGGACGGCACCCCGATCGAACGCGGCCTCAAGGTTCCGACGATTGCCAGCCTCGCTGACGCGCCGCCGACTTGAGTCGACAGAGCGGCGGCGCAGCCAAGCGGGACCGACATCGGACAACGACGTACTGACCCGCCCAGGTTCGTACGCTCGCCGCCCTCAGCCCTAACGCCCCTCGCTCGAACTCAACAACTTCTTGTACTGGCTCGGCTGACTGCGCAAGTACTGCTTCGGAGCGGCGACGGTCGCCCCCAACTGCGCGGCCGCATGCCACGGCCATCGTGGGTCATAGAGTGCCGCACGCGCCAGCGCGATGGCATCGGCTTCGCCGGCGGCGATAATCGCCTCCGCCTGCTCGGGCGCGGTAATCAGACCCACCGCGATGGTCGGCAATCCGGTCTCGGCTTTGATGCGCTTGGCAAATGGCACTTGGTAGCCGGGCACCGCATCGATCTTCTGCAGCGGCGACAAGCCGCCGGAACTCACGTGAATGGCCGCGCAACCTCGCGCCTTGAGCGCCTGAGCAAATGCCACCGAGCCTTCGATGTCCCATCCGCCCGGCACCCAGTCGGTGGCGGACAGCCGCACCCACACCGGCCGCTCCGCGGGAAACGCCGCGCGAACCGCGGTGTAGACCTCCAGCGGAAAGCGCAGGCGGTTCTCGAGCGAGCCGCCATACTCATCCTGCCGCCGGTTCGACAGGGGCGATAGGAATTCATGGAGCAGGTACCCGTGAGCGGCATGGATCTCGATGCCATCCAAGCCAAGCAGCGCAGCACGCCGCGCCGCCTGCACGAAGTGCTCGCGCACCCGCGCCATGCCGTGGTGATCGAGAGCCGCGGGTGCATCGTCTCCCGGATGGAACGGCAACGGCGACGGTGCGACAGTCTTCCATCCTCCCGGCTGGTCCGGGGCGATTTGCGCGCCGCCCTCCCAAGGCAGCCGCGTCGAGGCCTTGCGTCCGGCATGCGCCAGCTGCAATACCACGCGGATCGGCGAGTAGGTTCGGATCGCCGCGAGTACACGCGCCAGCGCCGCGGCATTCTCGTCGCTGTACAACCCCAGATCGCCCGCCGTGATGCGGCCGTCCGGCGACACCGCAGTAGCCTCGATGGTCAACACCGCGGCGCCGGAGAGCGACAGATGGCCCAGATGGATCATGTGCCAATCGGTCGCCGAACCGTCCACGGCGGAGTACTGACACATGGGCGCGATGAAGATGCGGTTCGGCAACGACAGTTTGCCCAGGTCGAAGGGCGTGAATAACAGACTCATATCGAACTCCGATGGCCCTTGAGCGGGATGTTGAACGTGATGGTCGCCCCGTACGCTTCGGGCGACTGCGGATCCACCCGCACCTTGTCGAATACCAAGAGGCGCGTACCCAGCGCGAAGCTCTCTTTCAGATCGTGCGTCACCATGAAAATCGTCATCTTGTTCATGTTCCACAACTTCAAGATGAGCGTGTGCATGTCCGCGGTGATGCCCGGGTCCAGCGCGCCGAAAGGCTCGTCCAGGAGCAGAATTTTCGGCTCGCAAATCACCGACTGGGCGATCGACAGGCGCTGCTGCATCCCGCCCGACAGTTGCGCCGGATACTTATCCGCGGCCGCCTGCAATCCCACCGCGTCGAGCAGTTCCCGGGCTCTTTCCACCGCACGGCGCCGCGCCGCGCCGAACAGTTTACCGAACACCCGCGAATCGCGCATCTCGAGACCCAGCAGTAAATTCTTCATCACCGTCAGATGAGGGAACAGCGAATAGCGCTGAAATACGATGCCGCGATCCGGACCCGGTTCGGTGGGCAGCGGCTGCCCATCGATCAGAAACGTGCCGCGGCTTGGGCGTTCGATGCCGAGCAGCATTTTGAGGAAAGTGGTCTTGCCGCAGCCCGAAGCGCCGACGATGGTCACGAACTCGTGATCGTCGACGTGCAGATTCACGTTCTCGAGCACCACTTGATCGTGGTATTCCTTCCATAGGTGCTTGACGGTCACCTGGGTCATTGCGGTGCCGCCCATGCAAACGCCTTCGCTCGCAGCATCCGCAGCAGCCAGTCCATGGTGAAAGCCAGCACGGTGATCCAGGCGACATAGGGCAGGATGACATCCATCGCCAGATAGCGCCGCACCAGGAAGATGCGGTACCCCAAGCCTTCCGTGGAAGCGATTGCCTCGGCGGCGATGAGAAACAACCAGGCGGATCCCAAACTGAGCCGCAGCGCATCGATCAGGCGCGGCCACATCTGCGGCAGCACTACCCGGATGACGAGTTGCCAGGTCGACGCGCCGAGAGTCTGCGCCTTGATGATCTGCTCGCTCGGCAACTCGGCCGTACGCATCGCGAGATCGCGCACGATGATGGGCGCAACGCCGACGACGATGAGGGTGACTTTGGCAACCTCGCCCAAGCCCACCACGATGAAGAGAATCGGTAGAATCGCGAGCGGCGGAATCAACGACACCGCCGCCACGAACGGCGCGACGGCCGCCCTCAGGTACGGCAGCACCCCGATCGCGAGCCCGAGGCACAGTCCGCCGAGCGCGCTGATCGACAGCGCCACCAGCAAACGCTGCAGGCTCGCCCGCGTATCGGTCCAGAACAGATAAGCGCCGCTGCGTTCGTCTTCCTCGAAGGCGAAGCGATGTACGGTCGCGGCGATGGTCGTCGGCGCCGGCAACAGTTTGTCGCCGGGATTCTCGAGCAGACGCGCGTGTGAGTAATAGAGATACGCGCAGACGACGAGAATGAACGGCAGCATGCTCAAGCTCGCCGCCATGCCGCGGCCGGGCCGCCGGTTGATCAGCCGCCGCATGAGTGCTGCCCGTTCAAAGCGTCCCGTCCATGGCCATCTTCGTGAACGTGGGATCGAAGCGCATCTTGATGTTGTGCGTATCGCCGAGCGTCTTCCCGCCGGGGAACTGAATACCGACGACGTCCGCCGAACTTGCCCCCTGCCCCAGGATCCCGTGATCGAAGGAGAATTGACGGACCAGGTCCATGGTCTTGACGACGCTCTCGCTGGTCACGAACCGATAGGCATCGGCGGGCGTCGCAAACAGTCGCGTGGTCGCCAACTGACTGGTATACCCGGCGAGGTCGGTGCCGGACGCCTTGGCCATCGCGGCCTGCGCGGCCTTCGCCGCCGCATCGTTCTTGAACATCACGGACATGGTCTCATACCACGCTCCGACCAGCGCCTTGCCGAGCTTCGGATTGGCGTTGAGCGTTGCGGTATTGACCACCATGAGATCCATGATCTCGCCCGGAATCTTGCTCGAGTCGAATACCAGCTGTGCGTCCGGCATGGCGAGTACCGCGCTCAGCTGCGGCTTCCATGTCACGACGGCGGTACTCGAGGGCGTCGCAAAGGCCGCGACCACGTCCGCATCGGAGGTGTTGACGATTTTAAGATCCCGCTCGCGCATGTTGGCGCCGGCCAAGGCGCGCACCAGGAGATAGTGCGACACCGACAATTCGACCAGATTCACTTTCTGCCCTTTGATGTCCTCGAGTTTCTTCCCCTTGCCCTTCAGCACCACGCCGTCGTTGCCATTGGAGAAGTCGCCGACGATCAGTGCGGTGGAATCGACGCCGCCTGCGGCCGGGATGGTGAGCATGTCCATATTCGTCATCACGCAGGCATCGAACATGCCGGCCGTGTATTGATTCATGGACTCGATGTAGTCGTTCACCTGCGTCAATTTGATCTTGATGCCGTACTTCGTCGCCCACTTCTTCAGGATACCGCTCTGATCCGCGTAATCCCACGGCATCCAGCCGACGTAAATGGTCCACGCCACGTTGAACGAGGTCTTCTCCGCCGCGGCGAGCGCCGGCCCCACCCCGCCCAAGGTCAGCACCAGAATGGCGAGACCGGCGCGCCAACCGGTTCGCCTGGAGAAATTCCACCGCCGCATCGTCATAGTTCGTCTCCCAGTTCAGATGTATTCAAGGGCGCAGTACCACGAGCGTCTGCGCCACCGTCACGGCGCGACCTTCGATGCAGCGCACTTGCGCCACGATGCCGTCGCGCGGCGCGGTCACCGGCAATTCCATTTTCATCGATTCGACGGTCACCAAAGTGTCGCCCGCTTTGACCGCTTGGCCCAACACCGCCGCGATCTTCCAGACGCTGCCGGACACGGGACTGGCTACCTTGAGATGATCGGGATGCACGTCGTCCGAGTCCACTTGCGCGAGCGGCGCGGGCAGATCGGCGGCGTAGCCGTTCTGCCCGCTCGCCTCCCAGCGGCGCCGCTCGGCCTCGAAGGCGCTTTGTTGACGCGCCTTGTGCGAGGCGATGCTCGCGCCATTGTCCGCGAGAAAACGCCGGTGATCCCGCAGGCGGAACGTCTCCTCGCGGATGTCGAGGCTCGCCCGCCCGTGGGCGAAGTCCTCGCGAAATTCCAGCAATTCGGCGCCGCTCACCGGATAGAAACGAATCTGATCGAAGAAACGCAGCAGCCAGGGTTTGCCCGCCGCGAATTCGCGGGTGACTCCGTAGGTGTTCCACATCTGGCATGTCCGCCCGACGAATTGATAACCGCCGGGTCCCTCCATGCCATAGACGCACAAATACGCGCCGCCGATGCCGACGGCATTCTCCGGCGTCCAGGTCCGCGCGGGGTTGTACTTCGTCGTGACCAAACGGTGACGCGGGTCGACGGGCGTTGCCACCGGTGCTCCCAAGTACACATCCCCCAGTCCGAGCACGAGGTAACTGGCCTCGAACACGATCCGCTTCACGTCCTCGATGCTGTCCAGCCCGTTCACCCGGCGAATGAATTCGATATTGCTCGGGCACCAGGGCGCATCGGCGCGCACCGATTGCATGTATTTCGCAATCGCCAGTTGCGTCGCCGCATCGTCCCACGACAACGGCAGGCGCACGACGCGGGTCGGAATCTCGATGTCGTCGATCGCCTGCAGCGATGCTTCGGCCTCGCCGAGCATGTCGAGCAGCGAGCCCAAGGACAGCACCTGACTGTCGTAGTGCACCTGCAGCGAACGAATCCCCGGCGTCAGTTCGATGACGCCGGGCAGCTGCGCACGCTCGAGCCACGACATGAGTGCATGCACCCGCAGCCGCAGTTCCAGATCCAGGATGGGCGGCCCGTACTCGACCAGCAGGTACTTGTCGCCGGCGCGCCGATAGACCACCGCCGGCGCAGCCACCCGCGCGGACAGGCTCGCGACGATCGGAGAGTCCGCGCCATTGCGGCGCGCCGCGAGCTCATCGTCTGCTGGCGGCCATGATGCCGGCTGCTTCGCTCGCGCAGGGACCGCTTCCCCGGCCGCCCGTGACGTGCCGGCCAATGGCACCGCCGCTCGCTCAGGTCCCGGCGCGCCCCACGCTGCGAACAATCGTTCCTGGGCGAGTTCCGCGCGCAACGCGTCGTCCGGTGTCAATCGCTTGAAGCGAACGCGATTGTTCGGACGCAACTGGCCGAGCTTCCACAGCTCCGCCTTGACCAGCGTCGCCGGACAGACGAAGCCGCCCAGCGACGGTCCGTCGGGACCGAGAATCACCGGCATGTCGCCGGTGAAGTCCACGGCGCCGATGGCGTAGGCGTTGTCATGGATGTTCGAAGGATGCAGCCCCGCCTCGCCGCCGTCGCTGCGTGCCCACGCGGGCTTGGGCCCGATCAGGCGCACGCCGGTGCGGTTGGAGTTGTAATGAACCTCCCAGTCGGCGCCGAAAAACGCGTCCATATCCTCGGCAGTGAAGAAATCCGGGGCACCGTGCGGCCCGTACAGCACGCCGATTTCCCATCGATCGCCGATCGCCGGAATGCAGTTCGCGGGAACCGCCAGAGGATCCTCCGGCCCTTGCCAGGCGCCCCAGTGCAGTACATCGCCCGCGGCGAGCGCCCGTCCCCCGTGGCCGCCGAACTTGCCCAGTGTGAACGTGGCGCGGCTGCCGAGATACACCGGTACGTCGAAGCCGCCGCGAATCGCGAGATACGCGCGGCACCCAGCACCCACCACGACGCCGATTCGCAGCACCTCGCCCGCCCCCACCGAGACGGGCGTCCAGAAAGGCAGCGCTCGCCCGCCGATGTCGGCGTGCATCTCGGCGCCGCCGAGACAGACCACCGCGTCCGCGTCGAACTTGAGCGTCGGCCCCGATACCGTGATCTCGAGCGCCGCCGCATCCGAGCGATTGCCCACCGCCCGGTTCACCAAGCGAAAGGACACATCGTCCATGGGACCCGACTGCGGAATCCCCACGCTCCAATAGCCGACTCGCCCCGGATGGTCCTGCAGCGTCGTCTGCGTCCCGCCGTGCAGAACCTCGATGCTGTGCGGCGCGAATACGAAGGACTCGAGCGCGCGCGTGGTCATCGCGCCCGCGGCGAACAAGGGATCCGCGATCAGATGCTCGAGGTAGGAAAGATTGGTCTCGATGCCCGACACCGTCGTCGCGGCGAGCGCCGCGCGCATTTTCTCGAGCGCGTCGGCTCGATCCACGCCCGCGGTGATGATCTTGGCCAGCAGCGGATCGTACAGCGGCGTGACCTGCGTGCCGGCGGCAATCCACGTCTCGACGCGCGCGGCGGCCGGGAACCGCGCCGTCGTCACCAGACCCGATGACGGCCGGAACTGCCGCGCGGGATCCTCCGCGTACACACGCACCTCGATGGAAGCCCCGCGCGCGGCCGGCGCGTCGAGCGCAAGCGTCTCGCCGGCGGCCTGCCGCACCATCCATTCGACGAGATCGATGCCGAAGACTTCCTCGGTCACGCCATGCTCCACTTGCAGGCGCGTGTTCACCTCGAGGAAATAGAATTGCTCGGCCACCACGTCGTATACGAATTCCACCGTGCCCGCCGACCGATAGCCGACCGCGGTGCCTAGCCGCACGGCGGCCTCGTGCAGCCGGGCGCGCGTCGCCGCGGACAATCCCGGCGCGGGCGTCTCTTCGATGATCTTCTGATTGCGTCGCTGAGTCGAACAATCGCGTTCGCCCAGGGCGACGACAGTGCCCCTGCCGTCGCCGAAAATCTGCACCTCGATGTGCCGCGCGCGCTCGATGTACTTCTCCAGAAACGCGCCGCCGCGGCTGAAGTTCTTGGTGGCCAGACGCTCGACCGCGCCGAACGCGTCATCGAGCTCGGCTTCGCGGCGCACCAACTGCATGCCGATGCCGCCGCCGCCCGCCGTGCTCTTGAGCATCACCGGGTAGCCGATGCGCGCGGCCTCGATGCGCGCCTGCGCGGCATCGGCCAACAAGGCGCTGCCCGGCAGCAGTGCCACGCCGTTCTGCGCTGCAATCTCGCGGGCCAGATGCTTGAGCCCGAAACTGCGCATCTGGCGGGCGGTGGGTCCGATGAACACGATGCCGGCCGCCTCGCACGCATCGGCGAATGCCGCGCTCTCGCTCAGGAATCCGTAACCCGGATGGATGGCCTGCGCGCCGGTGGCGTGTGCCGCCGCCAACAGGGCGTCCTGACGCAGATAACTCTCGGCAGCCGGGCCCGGCCCGATATGCACTGCCTCCTGCGCCTGCGTCACGTGCGCGGAATATTTATCCGCATCCGAATAGACGGCCACCGTGCCGATGTGCAGCCGTGCGAGCGTGCGCAGGACGCGGCAGGCGATCTCGCCGCGGTTCGCGACCAGAACTTTACGAAACATCCGCATCCCAGATCAGCACTTCGAGCGGCGTCGGATTGTAGGCATTGCATGGATTGTTGAGCTGCGGGCAATTCGAGATGAGCACGATCACATCCATGCCGGCGCGCATCTCGACGTACTCGCCCGGCCCGCTCAGGCCATCCGCGAAAGTCAGGCCGCCCTCCGGCGTCACCGGCACGTTCATGAAGAAATTGATGTTGTGGCTCAAGTCGCGCTTGGTGAGCCCCAGCGTATCGTGCTCGGCGAGCGCCAGCAGATAGCTGTCGCGGCAGGCGTGCATGGTTCGCTTTTCCAGATCGTAGCGCACGGTATTCGATTCGCTGGCGCACGCGCCGCCCAAGGTGTCGTGTCGCCCGACCGTATCCGCCACGATCTCCGCCAGCACCTGCCCAGAGGTCGACCGCAGCTTCGACCCATGGCTCAGATAGACATTGGCCTGCTCGCGAATCGTGTCCACCGCACTGTAGCGATCCGCAACGTCCGCCGCATTGAAGAACAAGGTGTCTGCGGCCTGGTTTCCCTCCACATCGACGATGCGCAGTCGCTGGCCCCTGCGGAGGGTATCGATCCAGTAGTCGCCCGCCCGGATGACGGTGCTGAACACCGCCTCGCCCGGCAACAACGCGCTGCGCCGACGCACGATGGCCGCGCCGCCTGGCACCCCACCAGCGTCCCGCCCGTCCCCGCCGTCGCCCGCACCGACACCGACGGCGCTGCTGCCGCCGCCACTACTGCCACCACCAGCGCCATGCCCGCCGCTGTCGCCCACGCCAGCACCTGCGCTACGCCCATCGCCCACGCCACCGCCGCCACACAAGTGATACAACGCGTTATTGGCAAAGCCGCGCATGTTCTCGGGGCGCGAGTTCTTGCAGAAATCATCATCCGCAACCGGCGGCGCGGCGCCGATGCGAATGCCGAGCGGCTTTCTCGGATACGCCGCCGCACCGTTCAAGGGATGCGGACACGTATGCAGCAGCACCAGCGTATCCATTTCGAAACGCAGATCCACGTAGGTGCCGGGCGCCGCGTGGGTTGGATCGAAATGCAGGGCGCCATCGTCCGCCGCCCACACCTTGCTGAACCAATTCACGTTGGCAACGAGATCGCGCCGCCCCAGCCCATACTTGCCGGCCTCGACCAGAAAGGCGTCATGCCCGTTCTGCGTCCACTCATTGCGATACAGCTGGTAGCTCTTCTCGCCCCACCGCTCGGCCACCAGACGCCTGGTCGAATTGCCGCACACCGTGTCGTGCCAGCCGCCGCTGTCTTCGACGATGGAACAGAAAATGCGGCCCATATCGGAATACAAGCAGTGGCCCTTGGTCAGCTTGAACGTGTGCTGACACTTGAGCGTGTCGGGCGCGTTGTAGCGCTCGAGCGGATTCAGCGGATTGTAGAACAGCATGCCGACGTTGGCCCCGCCCTCGCGGTCGGTGAGGCGCAGCAAGGTGCCGGCACGCACGGTCAACGACCAATGCTTGCCGCCGTCGATCACTGTTTCATAGGACGTGCTCGTTTGCGTCATGGCGAATCGACTCCTTCAGATGCCAGAGTCGCGACCGAAGCCACGACCACTACTCGAGGAGACGCTTCGCTGCAGTCGGGATTCTCCCAAAACGGGGAGACCATCCCGAGGACGCAGCGCTCGCTCCTCGATACTGTCTCCCGGGCTTTTGTCCCGCCGTGTATCCGTGAGAATTCGCCGAACGAATTCCAGGACTGCCTCTCTCGGACCAGACACCCGCAGAGCAGGCCGGAACCCTAGACGCACATTGGTTTTTCCACGCCAGTAAATCTCATGCCTGGTGCCCCCGTGTCAACCCGTCATGCCATGCACCGCCGCGGCGCGTGCGCGGCCGCCCCATGCCCCGAATCCGCGCATAACCGGACTGGGCATCCCACACCTTCGCCCACTATGATTGCGGCATGCAGAATACCCACAGCCTTGCCATCGCCTCGCTTCGCGAGAGCTATCGCGCCGGACGCGAAACGCCCGCGCGCGTCGTCGGACGCTTGCTCGAGAACTTCGGCGCCGCCGATCCCTACAATCTCTGGATCACGCGCCTCGCCCCGCCGCAGGTGATGGCGTATGTCGCGGCACTCGATCCGAACGCCATCCAGGATAAGCCGTTGTACGGCATTCCGTTCGTCATCAAGGACAACATCGATCTGGCGGGCGTGCCGACGACGGCCGGCTGCCCGGCCTTTGCCTACACGCCGTCGCAATCCGCCACCGTCGTGCAACGCTTGATCGACGCGGGGGCGATTCCGCTGGGCAAAACCAACTTGGACCAGTTCGCCACCGGCTTGGTAGGGGTGCGCTCGCCTTATGGAGCGTGCCGCAACAGCATCAACCCGGACTTCATCTCCGGCGGGTCGAGCGCGGGGTCGGCGGTCGCCGTGGCGCTGGGGCTCGCCAGCTTCTCGTTGGGAACCGACACCGCAGGATCGGGCCGCGTCCCCGCGGCGTTCAACAATCTCATCGGTTTGAAACCCAGCAACGGTCGCCTGAGTACCCGCGGGGTCGTGCCGGCCTGCCGCTCGCTCGACTGCGGCTCCATATTTGCGCTCACCGCCGAGGACGCGGCCACCGTGCTCGATGTCGCCGAAGGCTTCGACGCCGCCGATCCCTATTCGCGCCGCTTGGGAAATCAGACGCTGGTCGGCATGCGCATCGGCGTGCCGCGGCGCGACCAGCTGCAATTCTTCGGCGACGCCGACTACGAACGGCTGTTCGCCGTCGCCGTGCAGCACGCCGAGTCGCTCGGCGGCAGCACCGTCGACATCGACTTCGCGCCCTTCCTGGAGGCCGCGCGGTTGTTGTACGACGGACCCTGGGTCGCCGAACGCTATGCCGCGGTGGGCGATTTCCTGGAAGCGCATCGCGACGCGATGCATCCCGTCACGCGCCAGATCATCGAGGGTGCAAAGCGCTTCACGGCGGCCGCGGCGTTTCAAGGCGAATACAAACTCAAAGAGCTGAAACGCCTGAGCGAGGCGGTCTGGTCGCAGGTCGACATCCTCCTGACGCCCACCGCCGGCACCATCTACCGGCTGCAAGAGGTCGACGCCGACCCGCTGCGATTGAACGCGAATCTCGGCTACTACACCAATTTCATGAACCTGTTCGATCTGTCGGGCGTTGCCGTGCCCGCGGGCTTTCGCACCGACGGCATGCCGTTCGGGGTGACGCTGGTGGGACCACGCGCCGCCGAGCGCGCTCTGCTCGAGGTCGCAGGCCGCCTGCAGCGCGCGTGCGTCGCCACCATGGGAGCGCTCGATCTCGCCCTGCCCGCGCGCTCGGCGCCGACCATGCGCCTCAAGGAGGGCTTCGTCACGATGGCCGTGTGCGGCGCCCACATGGACGGACTGCCGCTCAATCATCAACTGCGTGAACGCGGCGGCTACCTCATCGAAGCGGCGCGCACCGCAGAACACTACCGGCTGTTCGCGTTGCCCGGCGGCCCGCCGCGGCGCCCCGGGTTGATTCGGGTGGCGGCCGACGGCCTCAGCATCGACCTCGAGGTGTGGGCGTTGCCCACCGAGCACGTCGGTTCGTTCATTGCCGGCATTCCCGCACCCCTGGGCATCGGCAAGATCGAACTCGAATCGGGCGCCTGGGTGACGGGATTCTCCTGCGAGGGCTATGCCGCCGAAGGCGCGACCGACATCAGCAGTTACGGCGGCTGGCGGTCCTACCTCAAGGCGGCGTCGGTGTAGCCCGGCTGCTTGGATGCCTGCGGGCGCTTGGGTCGCTGTGGGCGCTTGCATGCCGCAGGCTGCCTGCCTGTCACAACGACAGGTAGTCAACCAAGGGCGCGCGGCCGGCGCGGACGCCGTGACTTATGCCGCATGCTGGACGCAACGCGTCAATCGCGGTATAGTGCCTTCAGCTAAATCAGGTCGGTGCTCGGTCAGTGCCACCTTTAGTCCGCGGTCCGTCCTCGACGCACTCCGTTCATTTACCCCCCTCGCTGCTGACCGCTGCGGAGCTAGAAGCTCTGTCGTGCGAGTCCAAATTCTTTAAGGAATCATCAATGTCATTTTCCGATCTCGGGCTGCTGCCCGAATTGCTGCGTGCTGTCGCCGATAAGGGCTACGACACTCCCTCGCCCATCCAGGCACAAGCCATTCCCGCGGTGCTGTCCGGCCGCGACGTGTTGGCGGGCGCGCAGACCGGCACCGGCAAGACGGCCGGTTTTATTCTACCCATTCTGCAGCGCCTGGTCGCAGATACGGCGCACGGCACCAGCCGCGCGCCGCGGGCGCTGGTCCTCACTCCCACCCGCGAACTCGCGGCGCAAGTCGCCGAAAGTGCGCGCAGCTACGGCAAGTATCTGCAGCTGCACACCTACCAGGTGTTCGGCGGCGTGAGCATCAACCCGCAGATCAGCAACCTGCGCAGCGGCTGCGACGTGTTGGTCGCGACCCCCGGACGATTGCTCGATCTCGCACAGCAGCGCTGTGTGGATCTGTCGAAAATCCAAGTGCTGGTGCTGGATGAGGCCGATCGCATGCTCGACATGGGCTTCATCAACGATATTCGCAAGATCATCCGATTGCTGCCGCAGAAACGCCAGAATCTGCTGTTCTCGGCCACCTATTCGGATGACATCCGAGGTCTCGCCGAGCGCCTGCTGCACGATCCGCTGTCCATTCAAGTCGCCCCGCGCAACGCCGCCATCGAACTCGTGGAACAGTGCGCCTATCGCGTGCAGAAGGAGCAGAAGCGCCATCTGCTGGTACACCTCATCCAGGAAGGACAGTGGCACCAGGTGCTGATCTTCACGCGCACCAAACACGGCGCGAATCGCCTGACGCAGCAGCTCGAAGGCGCAGGCATCAAGGCCGCCGCCATTCACGGCAACAAGAGCCAGGCCGCCCGCGTCAAGGCGCTCGACATGTTCAAGCGCGGCCAGGTGACCGCCCTGGTGGCGACCGAAGTCGCCGCTCGCGGCCTCGACATCAAGGAGTTGCCGCAGGTGGTCAACTACGAGCTTCCCAACGTTCCGGAAGACTATGTGCATCGCATCGGCCGCACCGGCCGCGCGGGCGCCGCCGGCGAAGCCGTCTCGCTGGTTTCGGGCGACGAAGCCGGATTGCTGCGCGACATCGAGCGCGTGCTGAAGCGTTCAATTCCCGTATTGCAGACGCCGCCGTTCAAAATCGTCGAATCCGCGCCGCTGCCGGCAGGCCAGGGAAATCGCTCGGGCGAACGCCCAGGCGCCGATCGGCCGCAGGGCCAGGGGCGTCCTCCTCATAACGGCAACTCGCATGGCAACCGCGGTTCCGACCGTCGCGATACGCGGCGCGGCCCGGCTCAAGGCGCCCGTGGTCAGGGGCAGCAACAGCGGGGGCGCTTCAACTGAGGGCACTGCCCAGCCCCGAGCGGTATTCTCATCGAGAGTATTGCTCGGAGCATCGCGCACAGTAGGAGATTGCCTGCGAAAAGGCCTGCTGGCTGAGGGACGGGGCTCCCTGGAGGCATGGCGCAACGAGCGAACGGCTCAGGCTGGCCCAACTGGGATACGCTCCGACGTATCCCAGTATCTGGAGCCTCGTCGGCGATGACTCGCGCCGGCCGGGGGTTCTAGAGCGTGGCCGCGATTTCCTTCAAATACTTCCCAAAGTGAGAGCCCAGGCTGGGATGCTTGAGCGCGTACTCCACCGTGGCCTGCAGATACCCGAGTTTGCTGCCGCAGTCGTAGCGCTTGCCTTCGAATTCGAACGCGTAGACCGCTTCCCGCTGCATCAACCGCGCGATGCCGTCGGTGAGCTGGATCTCGCCGCCCGCGCCCTTGCCGATTTTCGCCAGGTCCTCGAAGATCGAGCCCGACAGCAGGTACCGCCCGACCACCGCCAAGGTCGACGCCGCCTTGTCGGGCTTCGGCTTCTCGACGATGTGCGATATCCTGCCGACGCGCGGCGCGACCTCGCGCTCCAAGGAGACGATGCCGTACTTGTCCGTGTCGGATTTCGGTACGTTTTGCACGCCGAGCACGCTGCCGCCATACCTCGCGTGCACCTCGGTCATTTGCTTCAGGCAAGACACCTGCGCGTCGATCAAGTCATCGGCAAGGTGAACCATGAAGGGCGCATTGCCGACCACGGGGCGGGCGCACAACACCGCATGCCCCAGGCCCAACGGCGCGGGCTGCCGGATATAAACGCAGGAAGCCCAGCTGGGCAGGATGCCGTGCAGCGCATCCAGCAGTTCTTGCTTGCCCTGCGCTTGCAGGACGGCTTCGAGTTCCGGATCGCTGTCGAAATGATCCTCGATCGCCCTCTTGGAACTGCCCGTGATAAATACCAATGTCTCCGCGCCGGCGGACAATGCCTCGTCGACCGCGTATTGGATGAGCGGCTTGTCGACGATGGGCAGCATTTCTTTCGGGCTGGCCTTGGTGACGGGAAGAAATCGCGTGCCGCGTCCGGCCACGGGGAATACTGCGGTTTTGATGACGGTGTTTGGCATATGCAAATAATAGCGGATTTCAGCCCAGTTTAACGATAGCGTAGGCCTCAAAGCTATCCCAAGCATGACACGCAGGGCAATGCCAGTAAAAGCTGCGCCCCGCAAAGCCGCATTCATTGCACCGATATTTCTCAGCGAGCTCGAGCAGTGCACCGATCTCGCCCGCGATGCGCCGGGTATCGTTGCGGCGGGCGCGGTCACGCCGGGCGTCGTCGCTCGGCACATCGGCATGCCGGACATCGCCATGCGGCGCCACGTCGCGCGCCGCGTCGGGCTCTGCGTCGGCGCGCGAGAACCATACCGCGCGCAGCGTCGGGTCCTGCGCAAAAACTCTCTCGATGGGCTCGCGCAGCGGCGCGGCATCCGCGAGTTCAGCCGAGAGCGCGGCGAACACCAGGCGCTTCAATTCATCCGCATTGCGCGACTGCGCGGCGGCCACCAGTTCGGCCAGCACCGAATCGCGGTGGTCGGCACCGACGAGACGCAGCAGGTGCGGCAGCTCTTCCTGCATGAGCACCGGGGCTTCGTGCAACGCCACGCGCAGCAGCCGTATGGCGAGGGTGAAATCGCGGTCGTGTTCGGCGATGCGCGCCCGAAGCATGGCGGCGCGCGGGAACGGCGAGACTTCCTGGCGCGCCTCGCGCAGCAAACGCCTGGCCTGATCGATTTCGCGGCGCTCGATCGCCAGCGTTGCGAGTTCGCACAGATAGTGAGCCGCCACCAGACGCGGCGGCGCCGCCTTGATCCGCGCCAGCTGGCGGTATACGCCCAGGGCCTGCCGCCATTCGTGCTGGCGCTCGTACACCCCGCGCAGCGAATCCAGCGCGGTCGCACGCAGCCGCGGCACGTCGCTGACTTTCTGAAACAACTCCTCGGCGCGATCGAGCAGGCCCGCGCGCAGGTGATCGTGCGCCAGCGCGAGCAACGCCTGCTCGCGGTGTTCCGGGGCGAGCGTCTCCCGCGCCAGGAGATTTTGATGAATGCGGATGGCGCGTTCGACTTCGCCGCGCCGCCGATACAACGAGCCCAACGCGAAATGCGTCTCGACCGTATCGGCGTTGGTGTCCATCAGTTTGAGGAACATGTCGAGCGCGCGATCCGGCTGCTCGGTCACGAGAAAATCGAGTCCCGCCACATAGTCGGGGTGAAGTTTGGAGTAGCGTGCGCCGAGCCCGCGCGGCCAGCGTTTGCCCCAGCCGAAATGTCCGGCGAGAATGCCGACGACCAGCGCCGCGATACCGACAGCCCAAGTCAGCGGCGAAAGTTCAGGCATGAGGCCTTAGTCGCGGATAGGCTGATCCGCACCGTCGTTGACGCGTTCCCGCAGGTCCTTGCCCGGCTTGAAGTGCGGGACGTGTTTGCCGGCCAGAGCCACGGCTTCTCCGGTCTTGGGATTGCGGCCCTGCCGCGGCGGACGAAAATGCAGTGAAAAGCTGCCGAACCCGCGAATCTCTATGCGTTCACCCGTCGCCAATGCATCGCTCATGATTTCCAACAGCTGCTTCACCGCGAGTTCGACGTCTTTTGCCGGTAAATGCTTCTGCTTGGCCGAAATGATCTCTATGAGTTCGGATTTCGTCATTATCGATCCGTG
>PLAH01000141.1 GCA_003134045.1 Gammaproteobacteria bacterium | reverse complement strand
AGGGCGAGGACGATGGGTTTTGATAAAAACCCGTTAAATGTTTGGGCCATTTATGTCACACTTGCAAGAATGAACGTTCATTCTCAGTATGGGCGACGGCGCCCCTCCGCGCAACAGGCAAAGTCATGACGTCGAGAGCCGCCGCCACGACATCCGATGCCAAGAATCGGCGTCCTCCCAAGGCCGAGCGCGATAAGTTGCGTCGTGAGCAGATCGTGGTGGCGGCCCAGAAGTGCGTCGTCCGCCATGGCTTCCACGCTGCCAGCATGGGCGCCATTGCCGCGAGCGCAGAGATGAGTGTGGGGCAGATCTATCGGTACTTCGCCAACAAGGAAGCCATCGTGCACGCCATTGTCGAGGCCATCGTGGAGCGCCGGTTGCAATCCTTGATGGAACGACCGTTGCGTCGCCTCAACGCACCGGATATGGCTAGGCATTTGGTCACGAACGTTCCGGAAGAATTTCGTGACGACGACGTCCTCATGTTGGAAGCAACCGCCGAAGCCACCCGTAATCCGACCGTCGCGCAGATCGTCGCAGATGCCGATCGACGCCTCATGACCCATGCGGTGGCCAGTTTTCGAAGCGATCACCCTCACCTAGATCCCCGCGACGTCGCGGCGCGTGTGGAGGCTCTCGTGACGCTGTTCGAGGGAACATTGTTCCGCCGGTTGACCGGACGAGGCCGCAGCGACGCGAGAATTCGCAAGATTTACGAAGCCATGATCGAGGGAACGCTGTCCAAGAGCGATTGAGCGCGATTGCCGCGAGGAGGATGCACGCTGAGCGGGCGCGGCCAATTCAGGCTCCTATGTTCGACGGCCGACCGCGACGTATTCTAGCGTAAGGAAGCCGGATCACCGATCCGGCAGGTCCAAGAGGGCGAGATTGACGATCTTTTCGCGGCCGAGCGCTTCGGCCAACAGCAGCGAGGTTCATGCATGACCACTTCATCTTTCGAGAATTCAGCTACGATGCGCCCAAACGAGGATTCCGTCGCTCCCCGTGACCGCTACACGCGAGTCGCGATCGTCCTGCATTGGGCGATCGCCGCCTTCATCGTCCTCAATCTGTGCATTGGGTTCCTCATGGAAAGCTTGCCACCTCCGGTCAGAATCGTGGCGCTGACGCTGCACGTCTCGTCGGGCCTGACCGTACTTGCACTCACGGTGGCGCGGGTCGTCTGGAGGCTGCTCAACGACCCACCGCCGTATCCGGCCGGGATGAAGCCGTGGGAACGCCATGCGGCGCACTTCGCCCATTTCCTGCTGTACGCGGCCATGGTGCTCATGCCGCTCACCGGCTGGGCCGTTCTGTCGGCGCATTCGCCGCCGGGCTCGCGGGGTGCCGCCGTCGAGTTCGCCGCCCTGCCCGCCTCGCCGGGGATGCAATCCGGGGCCGCTTTGCCCCGGGGTGCCCCTGCGCGTCCGTTAGGGCCGCCGCCGCGAACCATGATTTGGAACCTCATTCCCATGCCCATGATTGCTCCCATCGCCGCCATCGGCAAGGAGCCGGGCGGGGTGGCGCCGCAGCATGTACTGCACGATGAATTCGTCGAGTGGCACAGCGTCGGGGGCTACCTTCTGCTCGCTCTGCTCGTTCTGCATATCGGAGGCGCGCTCAAGCACCAGTACATCGACGGGCAGTCCGAGTTCGCGCGGATGGGAATCGGGCGCAGGCGATCCTCCTGAGTGCTCTGGAACGGATCGGGCGCCGCGGTACAAAAGTGACACCTAGCTCCATTTCCACGCGGGGGTAGTATGGACAGCCAAGCTCCCTGAGGGGGGCGGGTCACCTTCGAGGTCAGGATTTCATCCAAGATGCAGGTCAATCAAGCACTACGCCCGGCATCGGCGCGATCTATCCGCCTTAGACGCATCGGCCTTCTGGTTGCGATGTCCCTTCTGCTGATCTTGGCAGTCGCGATCGTGCTCAGGGAACGTCGGGAACGCACCGATCTGTTGCAGGCCGACGCCGATCGCATTATCGATGATGCACGCCTGGCGCCCAAGGCGCTGGCCGCGGGACGCGATGTCTTCCGGACCAATTGCGCCGGCTGTCACGGCGCCGACGGCCACGGCAGCACGGCGACGGGCACGCCGGATCTGACGGACCAGGATTTTCTATACGGGACCGGACGCGCCAGCGAGATCGAGCAGATCGTTCTCCATGGAATCCGGTCGGGGGACGATAAGGGATGGAACCTTGCCTCGATGCCGGCCTATGGCCACTCCGTCCCCTATGCCCGGGAAAAGCTGCCGTCTCTGTCACCCGGTGAGATCGAGCAGCTGACGAGCTTCCTGCGAGCGTTGAATGGATCAACCAGCGAAGACCCGACGGTCGTTGCGGCCGGCAACGTCTTATACGAAGGGCGCGGCGGATGCTGGGATTGTCATGGCCGTGACGTGCAAGGGGATGCCGCAATCGGCGCTCCCAACCTCAGTGACGGCAAGTGGTTGCGCGGCGACGGCAGCCGGCGCGACATCAGCCGCATCATTCGGGAAGGGCTCCATGGAGTCAGTCCCGCTTTTCGCGGACGCCTCGATCCGGCGAAGATCAGGGCGGTCGCCGTCTACGTCGCATCGCTTCACGCTCGAAAGGAACATGAATGAACCTCGCTGCTGGTGAGACTCGCGCGAACCCGCCCAAATGGTGGCGGCCCGACCGGCACAATGAGCGCCGCTCCCTGACGCTTTGCGCGGTCGCGGCAGTGCTGGGTCTGGCCATCGCCGGCGTGGGGCTGTTCAACGCCCGCGGCACCCGCATAGCGGGCGTCCCGCCGGAAGACGCCGCCGTGGTGAATCGCAGCCCCATCCTGCTGAGCGACTACGTGGCCCAGCTACAGGCGCTCTACAGCGTCTCCCCGAGCGAGGCGACGCCCGCCCAGAAGCGCGCGACCCTCGACTCCATGATCCGCGAGGAGCTCTATGTCCAGCGGGGCATCGAACTCGGTTTGCAAAACGACTTCATCGAAGTCCGCAATGCGCTGGTGACTGCAGTCGAGGCCCAACAGGAAATCGACGCCAATGCGACCGTCCCCACGGAGCAGGAGCTGCGCGATTTCTACCAAAGCCATCTGCAGAGTTTCCAGCCCGAGGGGCAGATGACGGTCACCGACTATGTGGCGCCCGACCTGGCCAGCGCGCAGCGCGCCGTCATGGCCGTTCGATCGGGCAAGGATTTGGCATCGGCCATGGTCGCCGACGGCTTGCATTCCAGCGGCGCAACGGATGACGGCGAAGAGTTCTATTTCGCAGCCGAGCAGCACCTCGGACCGACGCTGTTCGCCATTGCCAAGCGTCTAAGCGATGGCCAGGTATCAGACCCCGTGACCGAGGGTGGCCGCGTCCATGTCCTCGCCATGCACTCCAATCGGCAGCCAGCCCCAGAAGACTACAGCCAGGCGCGAGACCAAGTGTTGGCCGCCTACCGCACCGACAAAATCGCGCGTATGCGCGCCGGAACGGATCGCTTCCTGCGCGAGCGCGCCGACGTGCAGATCGCCAAGCCCCTGCAATGAGCCGTTTGCGTTCATTCGCCGTCCCGATCAGCCTTTTGCTGCTCTTCGCAGGGGCACCCGCGCTGGGCCACATTCGCAGCGAATCCCACTCGAGCTGGTTGATCGACAAGCGCCTGGTGCGCACCACCGTCACCTTCGCGGACAGGGAGGCGGAGAGCATCACCTCCGGCCGTCGGCCGTCCGACCGGGAGGTCTTGACTTACCTCACTCCGCGCATCGGCGTGTCGGCCGCGGGCCAAGCCTGTCGTCCTACGGCGCCTGGGCACATGCTGGAGGCCGCGACGGGCTACAGGCGAAGCGAGTACGACTTCGATTGCGCGACCGATCGGAATCTTGTCTTGCAGTTCGACGCCTTCGTCGATCTCACGCCGTCCCATGTCGACTTCGCCCAGATCCAATTCGCCGACGGCGATGTCGTGGAACAGCTCTTCTCACAAAGCGACACGCAGTTCGATATCGCCGCCAGCCAAGGCGGCAGGTTCAAGAGCACCGGGTTCATCGATTTCGTGGAAATGGGGATCATGCATATCTTCACGGGCGTGGACCATATGTCCTTTCTGCTCGGGCTGGTGCTGATCTCGCGCCGGCTCCGCGACTTGGTCTTCGTGGTGTCCGGCTTCACCCTTGGGCACAGCATCACGCTGGCCCTGGCCGTGACCGGGATCATCCGTCCGCACGCTCAATACATCGACGCCTTGGTCGCCCTGACGATTGCCCTGGTGGGGGTGGAGAACATCGTCCTCTCGCTCGAGAAGCCCACTAAACTCGCTCTGACAACCGGCGTGTTTCTCTTGGTCATGGCGCTATTGAGCGTCGGGGGCATCGGTGTGCTTCCGCCCGCTCTGTTGTTGGGCGCTGCCATCTTCAGCGCCGCTTATCTCTTGATATCGGGTCAATTGCACGACAGCGGTCGTTTGAGAATGGTCGTTACCACCGTGTTCGGCCTGATTCACGGGTTCGGATTCGCGGCGGACTTGCTGGAGGCCAAGCTCCCGCCCGAAAAACTCGCGCAGATTCTGTTCGGCTTCAATATCGGCGTGGAGGTCGGCCAGCTCACGATTGTGCTCGCCGTTTCAGGGCTGGTCGTGCTCGCCAGGCGGATGAAGGTGGCCACGCCCCGGCCGATCACGGTCGACGTTCTCGGTTCCGCACTCATCGCCGAGGGCGTGGCCTGGTTTGTGAGCCGAAGTTTTGCGTAACCGCTGCCGCATCGCGGCAGGCCCGGGAAGGGGGATCCATCAATTGTGGCATCTATCTTTACGGGTCCTCGGCGGCAAAGATCGCGCTACACTGGCGAATCGAAGATCGCAAGACAACGATTTTGAGTGTGCATCGCTCAATTGGTATTCCGGGCGTTCCGGCGGCATTTTCCGGCTGAACTGGAGCTGAAGCGTTGGCGAGGCGCCGGCACAGGAGCGATTTATCAAGCATTCGGTTCCGAGGATGAACGTGAAACTAAAAGGCTGGGTCCTACTGACCGCAGTGCTCTGCTGCAGTTCGGTCGCTTATGCGCACCACTCGTTTGCTCTGTTTGACTTCTCCAAGCTCACGACCCTCAACGGCACCGTGCGCGAGTGGAAATGGGCCAATCCCCATACGTGGCTGACTGTGGTTGTCCGAAAAGCCGATGGCACCGAAGAGGAATGGGCTTTGGTGGGCTCCAGTCCCAACATGATGATCCGCTGGGGTTGGAATGCTGCCGACATCAAGGTCGGCGACAAAGTGATGGTCGATATTCATCCGGCCCGCGATGGCAAGACCATCGGCCAACTGCAGACGGTTTTCCTGCTTGGCGGAAAGGTATTGGCCGATCCGGCGGGCCAATCCGGCGAGGCTTTGGCCGGCGGTCCGACCAATCTACCGACCAAGCCGCAGGGGGAGCCGTACAAGTGAAGCTCGCTCAAACGAATGCGCCTCGGAACGGAACGGCGCGGAAGCTGGGTGGTTCCATCTGCTCTCTTGTCATGTTGGCCGTGATTGCTCAATCGGGTGATGCGCGTGCCGCCGCCGTTCCTCAATCGAAGGACGAGCAGGCTAAGGCTTGGCGCGAAATTGCGGCCTTGCCTGATTTTTGGCAGGGGACCTGGCAATCGGTCAGCCCGATCGCTGACGACTTCCCTACGCCGCCTGACTACACATCGGCGGCATTGAGTTACATCAAAAATTACAAGCCGGTCGAAGACAGTCCGTTCGCCAATTGCAAGCCGCTCGGCCTGCCGTTCGTGATGAACATCGGCGGCATGCCGATGAAGTTCTTCCAGTCGCCGGGCATGATCGCCCTCTACATTGAATCCTCGGGCATGACCCGTTTCATCCATACGGATGGTCGCGAGCACAGCGAGCGCCCAAATCCGACCTATTTGGGAGAGTCGATCGGGCATTGGGAGGGTGATACTCTGGTTGTCGATACGACCGGATTCGCGCCGGACACGTTGTTCCAAATGGGAAAGTTGGATAAAAAGACGCTTGCGCAGGGAGATCCGTCGCCGCTGGCGGGCGTCATTTTCGGCACGCACGGGCCGAATCTTCGGTTGGTTGAGCGCATGCGCCTGCTAGACTTCAATACGCTCCAGATCCAGACGACGATTTACGACGACACCGTTTTCAAGCGGCCTTACAGCCTCCCGCCGCGTCGGTATATTCGGGGCATCGAGCGCAAAAACGAGTCTCAAGAGTGGGCTTGCACGGATAACCGAGACTTCCTCGACCCAAGCGGCAAGCTGGAATACAACGTGAAGGATAAGTCTCAGAGCCGCTAGCGGTGGTGTGACCTTATCGCATAACGGCCGGGGGACATGATGCCGTTCGGATCAACCGCATCCTTGATCGTCTCCAGAAACTCGCGCAGCGCGTGATGGTTGTAGGAATACGTGCCCATGATGAGGTCGTAGAAGGCGGGCGCCGTCCGATACTCGCCCCAGCCGCGTTCGGCGGAGACCGCGACGAGTTCCCGGATGATGTCCCGTAGCTTGGCGTTGACGGTGGAGGAGCGGGTGACCGGCAGGCCGACGGCGAACAGGAAAGCCCTCTCGAAGATCGTCGACGGGAACTGCAGCGGCGGGCCGGGCAGTTTGTACTTACGCCCGATCGCGGCAAAGACATCCATGGCCTCCATCGCGGCTTCGCCCGTTCGGGGGATGACCGGCGAAAAGAACACATGGCCGACAACGTCCGCTCCCTCATAGGAAAACATGGGGCCGAGGTCGAAGGTCTTCAGCGTTGGAATGCCGAAGGGGCCGAGATCGCGAGTCTTCGTCTGCTCTTGCGGCGAAAGCGGCAGTTTGCGGATCTCGCCCAACTTGAATTTCGCGCCCGGGATTGTTCCCAACGCGTCGCAGACGCAGTCCCACTGTGCCTTGATGAGTTTCGCCGGGCCGTAGAAGTTGAAGTCGCAGGCCAAGAAGGGCAGCCCCTTGGACTGGGCGGCGGCGTCGAGCTTATCCATGTCGACGCCCGCCGGATCGTTCAGGATGGCGGCGATCGTGGGATCCAGCGGCTTGGGCGGTCCGGCCTCATGAGCGGCGAAGGGGGGCGTGCCGGTGGTAGGGCTCGAAAGATTCCACAGGCCCTGTACGATTTTGCTCTGCTCGAGCCGGCCGATGATGTCGACGAGCGGAATGATGTCCCGGAACCTTGGGACCGTGACGACACCGGTGGCGAAGTTCTCCGGCGGCGGCATGAGCCACAAACCCATCTTGGTCACGACGCCGTAGTTCGACTGCTTGAACAGCCCATCGATGCGAGGGCCGAAACCCGGCTTGAACTGCTGCCAGGTCTTAGCGCCCGGCATAGCACCCATACCGGTGCGCATCATTCTGCCGTTCGGCAGGACCACCTCAATGCCGCATTGGGCCTCGAAATGGTTGCGGTAGGGTGCGAGCGTCACGCCGACGCCGCCGTCCAGCGCATTGCCCAGCACACTGCCCCAGCCCGGGCTCGGGACGTCGATCCAGAGCTTTAGGCCCTTTTCCTGTATGTAGTTGTACAGGTCGAAATAGCTGACGCCCGGCTCCACTACGACATAGCCAAGCCGTTCGTCGATATCGACGATCCGGTTCATTCGTTTCAGGTCGACAACGACGCTGCCAGCGAGGGCGGGGGCGGCCCCGCCGTAGCCCAGATTCTTGCCTGTGGAGATGGGATAAATCGGAATGCGATACCGGTTGGCGACCTTGACGAGTTCGACGACCTGGTCTGCACTGTCAGGCGCCACCGCCGCAGACGCGGTGCGCTCATCGGCTTCGCCCCACAAGATCGAGTAGGAGTCGCGATAGAGTTCCAAGTCCTCATCGGTCGTGAAGACCCATGGGTCTCCGACGATACTCGCGAACGCCTCGAGGGCTGCTGTGAAATCGGCCTCGCTGACATTTGGCGGCAATTTCATGGTCAGGTCTCTCGGCGGCTCTGGCGAAATTGAGGGCTAGATTTTTGCATGACCCAGGCGTGCAGCATTCCGTCCGCGCGCGACGGTCGGTAGGCGCGGACTAGGGGCGAGGAGCTTGCGGCGACAGGCTGGGCCCCGGCTAGATAGGCAGCCACATCTTGCCGACATGCGTCGTCGCCTGGGTCGCCGGCGCTCCGTTCGCTCCTCGCCGTCAGGCGGAAGCCATGATCCCACGCAATGCGTTCCAGACAGAACAGCGTGGCTCCGGAACTGACACCGACGATGGCTTGACTCTTGTCCAAGACGCGCATCAATCCAACTTGTCCGGGCGCGTCGAGCTCGATTCCGACGACGCGTAACGCTCGCCTGTTGGCCTCGATGAACGCAGCCATTGGGCGGGACATCTCAATTGTTTTGTCGATGAGCAGGGCGTCGATCCATCGCGCTTCGCGGCGGTGGCGGGCGGTCGGGCCATACGCGCCGACAGCGGCGGAGCAGGCGAGGGTTGCGAAGGCTAGCCCAGCACCGATAGCGGTCCGTCTCGTCACCATTTGCGTTCACTCCCCACTGGCCTTGGTTTCAGGGCTGCTTCGTCACTCGCGGTGTCCGTCACTGCGACGGCGCGAGGTAGGCGGCCAGGAGCGCCAGATCGGCGTCGCTGATTTCCGTCTTTCGAAAGGAGGGCATGAACGAAATACCATGCCGCACCACCAGCTTTACGTAGTCCGGGCGCAGGTCGCTCCGCTGTTCCAGAATAGCAGGTAGGTTGCCTCGGTACTTTCGCTGGAGAGCGAGGCTGCCCGGCCCCTCCGCGGTGCTGTGACAATCGCTGCACCATTTGTCGAAGATCTTCCCGCTCGCCGACCGCGTAGGTGCTGCCGGAGGGGCGGAATTCGGCGAGGGGCGCTGCCACAGCGGCGAGCAGCCGCCCAGCGCTACGGCTAGGACGGCGCAGACCGCAACAGCGCGGCCACGCCTGAGTCGAAAGCCCTTCATCTCCTCACTCCCGCTGCGTCGATAGGCGTGGTAGCTACGATGCCCTTACACGTGAAGCCCTGAGTGCGCGATGCTAGCAGTCGCGCTGGAAGGCGTGTTAGGTGTAAGAATTCTGCTCGTCTTGCGCCTTCGGAGGTCTCCGAGGGAAGCCAGGATCACCAATTCTGGCACCTATCATTCCCGGCCCATGTGGGTGAAAATTACATATATCTAGTGACCATGTCCCGAAGTCATTGCAAAGGCGAAACTCGATGAAAGCGCATTGTCCCGCCCGTCTTCCGGGCGTATTGGCAGCATTACTACTTGCTTCGGCAGCTATGCCAGCTTCGGCACATCATTCTGCGGCGCCGTTTGACATGACGAAGTCGGTCTCGTTTCAGGGAACCGTAGAAAAGTGGGTATGGGCCAACCCGCACACTTGGCTTTACATTCGGGTCGTAAAAGCCGACGGCTCACAGGAAGTTTGGGGTTTCGAGGCCGGCAGCACAGGCATGCTGGCTCGCTCCGGCTGGAACGCCGCCGATATGAAGCCGGGCGACAAGGTGACCGTTACTGCGGCGCCCGAGCGGACTGGCAATCACATCGGATTATTGAACAAGGTCCAGTTGGCAGACGGCCGAATGCTGAGCGCCGGAGCAGGAACGCCGCCGCCCGGGGCTGCGCCGCCGCCAGGAGCTACCCCACCACCCGGAGCTGGTTCGCCCCCGTCGGGCCCTGCGAACAATGCACCACTCCCCCGCTAGTTGCCGAGGCCGCTCGATGATCAAACACAATACCCTACTCGCCGTCGCACTGTGTTCGGCGATGATGGCCCTGCCGTCCGGCGCCGCCGAGCCGCTGGGGTCGAGCTGGACTCACGTCACCAAGCTACCCGATTTCTTCACCGGCAACTGGCAGAGCCGAGCATCGTTTCTGGATCACCCGTCCAAAGTCCCGTTCACTGATCAAGCAAAGGCTTACGTCGCCAAGTACAAGGCCATCGAGGACATTCCGTTTGCAGGCCCCAACTGCAAAACCCCTGGGATGCCGATAATACAGCGTCTAGGCTCCCCCCTGAAGTTCTTTTATGAGCCGGGCATGATTGCGATCTACATCGAAAACAGCAGTATGACGCGCTTCATTAAGCTCAATGGGAAGCATTCGGCGCGCCCCAACCCGACCTTCCTGGGCGAGTCGATCGGGCATTTCGAAGGCAATACCCTGGTCGTGGACACGATCGGCTTCGATGACATCCTCCTGCAATACGGCGATTTGCCGGGGCAGGGGACGGGGCCGTTCGTTCTGCCTCCGGAGGCGATATTCGGGCCGCATGGACCTAACCTGCGCATGGTAGAACGTATTCGATTGGTTGATCCGGACACGCTGGAAGACAAACTGACTATCTACGACGACACCGTGTGGAAGCAACCCTACGTGGGAGACCCGGTGCAGATTTTCAAGCGCAGTCGCGGAGAAGATGGCTGGCCGCACGAATGGGTGTGCAATACGGCCGAAACATTGATATTCGATCCCAACCAGGGCAAGACGATCCAGGAGGATCCCGCCGAGGTTCTCAAGCGTCACGAGAAGAACGACAAGCACTGACAGTCGAATTTGTAACGCGGCGGTCGAGAGCTATACGCCTAGGGCTGGAGCTTCACGGCGCGCTACCGGGAGGAGGGCCGAGATTGGCCGTTCCAACGGTCTCCAACGGAGGCAGAGGCTTGCCGACCCCGTACTGAAACGTGATCTCGGGCAAGAAGTCTTCGGTCTCCACCACCAGGGTGTCTTTCTCCCAGTGGCCGACCGAATTGCCGTAGTATTTGGGCGATGTCTTGCCCTGCGCCTGGTTCATTTCGATAAATCGAGTGTGGCCGAGCGACTGCATGTAAATGCTGATGAGTCCGGGTGCGTAGGTGAACTTAATCCCGCCCCCCATGCGCATGGCTATTGGCAGCCCTGGCGACCTGCAGCCGTCCTGGGCCTAGGGAATATCCCTCTTCGGCTTGTAATCGGCGACAAATTTTTGCGCCTTTGCAGTGTACGGCACGTTCAGCTTCTCCAATGGAAGCATTCGCAGAACACTGGCTACGCAGGAAGCCTTGATTGCGTATTTCACAAGACTGTTCCGTATGGGTAGTGGGAGCACAGAGCACGTTGGCTGGGCGGCTTGGGGCCCGCAGGAGCGGAAGCGCCCGGGATGACTCGGTTGCTTCCGCTCCTTTAACAATGTGCCTACTCTGCAATACCCGTCTGTTGACAGCGCGGGATTGCTTCTACCGGTCCCGTTCGATCGCTGTGGATCAAAAGTGAGCAGACACAATGGCGCCGTAGATGCGCGGATCATTCCAATCCGCAAGATAGCTCTGCTCGCTACCTTGGAACGTGTAGGTGGTGTAACGCTCGTTGGTAAAGTTACGGACGTAGGCAGTAATCGACAAGTGACCATTCTGAGCCGACCACGTGCCAGAGAGGTTGCCGATGGTCTGGGAACCGGCCCGAACGTACTGCTCTTGCCCTAAGGCGAGCAAATCTGCATGCAAATTGTCGGTAAGGTGCGGCGAGTAATATTGCCCGTCAATGCGCCCCATCAAGGTTGAGCCGCCGGGCAAGTTGAACGTATGCTCGTAGAACGCGGTGACCGTGTTCGGAATGAGCGCGCGTACTTGCTGGGGGTAGGCGGCTTCGAATGCGGCCGGTTCATTCCTCCAGCGAGACTCGACGTAGCTGTAGTTCAGGCCGGCGCGGTCGTGTGCTGTGATTCGATAGAGCGATTCAACTTCGCCGCCAAAGTTTTCAGCCGGTACCGATATGGGAATGGGCGATATATCGATGGCGTGTACTCGGTACGAGGTTTGGAATCCCGCGTAATTGTAGTAATACAAGGCAACGTTGACCTGCAACGAGTCATCGAGAAAGCGATTCTTCGATCCAAGCTCAAACGAAGTCAGTTTTTCAGCCCCCAAAATATTGTGTGCGTAGACGCCGTTACCTGGGGTGTAAATGCCTACATCGCCTGGTTTGAAACCGGTAGAGACCATGCCGTACATCATGTTTTGCGCCGTCAGGTCGTATTCGAGGCGAGCCTTGTAGTTGAAATCATGGATGGTGATCGCCACGTTATCGATGGAGCTACCCGGAGGAGGGGGCACACTCGCCTGACCTGGGCCGGTGCAACTGACTCCGGGGGGCAACTGTAGCGAGAACGCAGCAAAAGTTCCGCAGAATGCATACGGATTGTTAAAGAAATATTCGCTCGTCTCTACACGGTTAATGTCGTAGCGCACACCGAGGGTGGCTCGCACAGAGCTGATCGGGGAGAAAGTCGTTTCGCCGAAGAAGCCTATATCTTTGGTGTCCTTTTGGTCGTTTGTAAACGCCTGACTGGCGAGCTCCGTGTTGGTCGGGGTGGCCAGGTAGGTGTTGTCGATCGTGTGCAGCTGGTTACGGTAATAGAAAGCACCCACCTGCCAACCCACGGCGGAATCCTTGGAGGCAAGCCGCAACTCTTCGGTGTGAAACTGGTCGAGTGGTGTTTGAATACCCTGTTCGAGGGGCACGCCGCTCCCAATGAAATTTGGCGACTGCAACAGGTTATCGTTTTGATACCAGGTGCGGAATGCCGGCTGATACGTGAGGAGGGCAGGACCCAAGTCCCAATTGAGTTCGGCCCAATATTGCCGCTGTTCCTTTAACCCCGGGAAAATGCTGCTGGAGGTCGTTGCGATCGCGTATTCCAGCTTGGTCACGTCGACCGTGCTCTGGTTACCGCCGGAGTAGGACTCATCCCTCTCGTAGGCGACGCCCGCCAGGAGCGAAAAATCATCGGCAGGCTTCCACAGAACCTTCGCGCGACCACCTAGGGTACTGTCCATACCTCGATTGGCCTCGTTGAAGTAGCCGTCGCCCTGATCTCGATAGTCGCCCGCGATCCGCACCGCGAGCGTGTTGTTGAACGGTAAATTGACCGCCGCGCTATAGTGCTTCAGGTCGAAATTGCCGAACTCGACTTCGGCGTCGCCGCCATAGGAGTCCAAGCTGGGATCACGCGTATGGAAGGCCACCACACCCGCCGTCGCGCTGCGCCCGTAGAGCGTACCTTGCGGTCCGCGCAGCACCTCGACCCGCTCGAGATCGTAAGTGCTGCCTATGCCTTCATACACCCCATCCACGTAGACCGCGGTCTCGGGCGTCGCTGAAAGTGCGCTCGGACCGCCACCTGCGCCGGACCGGGCGGGGGTGATACCGCGGATTGTTATGTTGTTGCCCTGAACGTCCGCACTTCCGGTGTTATTGGAGTTGTTCGTGACGGCAAACACGCCAGGGACATCTTGTAGAATCTCCACCGTGGTGTATCTGCCTTGCTCGGTCAGGTCATCACCCGACCGCACACTCACCGATGCGGGAATGCGCTGAACATCGATCGTGCGACGTTCGGCGGTTACGATGATTTCTTCCAGCGCGGTGTCTTTCGAGTCGGCGGCGGCGGTAGCGGATTTCGAACCCGCTTGAGCCACTCGAATCGTATCCGGGGCCGCAGCGGCCGTTTGCGCATGGGCCTGACTTACCACCAACGCGAAATTCAACGTGCCCGCCGAGGCCAGCACTGCCATGTGACGGAAACCGCCACCCGTAGACCTTATCTTCATGGTGAACCCCTCTTCCCCAAAACGTTATGTTCTATATTCATCCGAAGTAGCTTTTGCAGGCGCGTCCTTGTCACGGGCCGCGCACGGAAATTCCTGCGCAATCGTTGTCCAGTCCACGATCATCTCGCCTAGTAAACAACTGCAACAGCAAGATTATCTAACAATCGTTGAATTGTCGATTCCTCATTGCACAACCGATTCCTAAGAGAGATAGGCAATGTTCCCCAGAAATCGGCGGCGATTCCTTAGCATTGGTGGTCGACCGCGATGGCAGGGTGGTGTCACTCGACGCACATGGCGTGCCAATGCCTGAAGTCGCAAACCTCAGGCAGATGGCGTCCTATCAGATCGGACCGGCGGCAGACACACGCTTGTCCGTCTGCTGTTCCGGCTTGGATGGCGGCGGTACTCGCGGCTTCCGGGCGGTTTTTCTATGAGTGTATCGTCGTCGTGTCGATGGACCCGTTGATCGGTCCGCAGGCAGCCCCGCTGCAGCGGACCATCGAAGCTATCGTGATGAATTCAGTCGTTTGACAGTGCCATACAGACTCGCGGGTCTCGCCGCATCAGCGCACACTTGCGCTAGAAGGACGAGACCCAAGCCTGCGCGAATCCTATTTATTTTTGGTTGATCATGGACTTGCGCTGCAGGATCCGCCACTCACCATGGCGCTTCTCGAGGATGTCTTCGTAGTGGCCCGGCCATCCGACGATCGAAGTCCTGGTGTTTTGCATATTTCCCGTGTTCGGTTTTCCGTCTTCCGGTTTCTTTTCTGGTTGAGGATAAAGGCTGAGAAAGTATTCGTAGTGCGTTGCTCGGGTCGCACTCTCGAAGTGGATGTAGCTGTCCAACGGTAAGTGCCAGACTTCGCCTCCCTCGCCCCCGCCAGGGCCAGCCGGTCCGCCAGGGGGCATCGCACC
>PLAH01000115.1 GCA_003134045.1 Gammaproteobacteria bacterium | reverse complement strand
AACCCTTCAACATGGCCTATCTGGCGGTACGCGGCTGCGCCACGATCAACGGGGTGAGCCGCTTGCATGGCGAGGTAAGCCGCCGGATTTTTCTGCCGCTCTTCCCCCGCTGGCCGGCCCTGGAGGTGCCCATCAGCCACGTGACCAACGGAGTTCACACCCCAAGCTGGGACAGTCCGGCGGCCGATGAACTATGGACCGGCTACTGCGGAAAGGATCGTTGGCTGGGCACCCTCGATTCGGTTGGCGAGCGTATCCGTGGTGCTACCGACACCGCGATCTGGCATTGCCGAACGGCCGCGCGCAAATCGCTGGTCGAGTATGCCCGCGAGCGGCTGTCGAGGCAACTCGCCGTGTCGGGGGGCACCGCCGAGGAGGTCGAAGGCGCGAAGCACCTGTTCAGCCCCGACATCCTGACGCTGGGCTTCGCGCGCAGGTTCGCGACCTATAAGCGTCCGAATCTGCTGTTGGGCGACCCGGAGCGCTTGGCTCGCCTGCTGACCGATTCTGAGCGGCCGATTCAGCTCATACTCGCCGGCAAGGCTCATCCCGATGACCTTGCCGGCCAGGTGTTGATTCGCGAGTGGGTACGCTTCGTCCGTCGCTACGATGTACGGCCTCACGCAATTTTCTTGAGCGACTACGATGTGTCGCTGACTGAACGGCTGGTCGAGGGCGTCGATGTGTGGCTCAACACCCCGCGGCGGCCGTGGGAGGCGTGCGGAACCAGCGGCATGAAGGTGCTCGTCAACGGTGGACTCAATTTATCGGAACTGGATGGCTGGTGGGCCGAAGCCTATGCGCCCAGCGTGGGATGGGCGTTGGGGGATGGCCTGGAACACGGCGAGGATCCGCAGCGGGATGCCGTCGAAGCCTCGCAACTCTATGAATTGTTGGAAAAACAGGTGATCCCCGAGTTCTATTCACGCGATGCCAGCAACATCCCGCGGGCCTGGGTGGCGCGGGTGCGAGAGAGCATGGCGAGCCTGACGCCGATTTATTCCGCCAATCGCAGCGTGCGTGAGTATGTCGAGAAGTGCTACCTGCCCGCCGCGGCGTCCTACCGCCGGCGAGCGCAGGATGGCGGCGCGCTGGGCCGGCAGATGAGTGCTTGGCGGCGGGCGATCGAGCTCGGTTGGCCGGCGTTGCACTTCGGTGGTGTCGAGATCGATACGCGCGGCGATCGGCATCACTTCACC
The DNA here is from genome assembly GCA_003134045.1 of Gammaproteobacteria bacterium. Taxonomy (GTDB): domain Bacteria; phylum Pseudomonadota; class Gammaproteobacteria; order Steroidobacterales; family Steroidobacteraceae; genus Bog-1198. The sequence continues at coordinate 49,358 of PLAH01000115.1, read as the reverse complement.
GTGGAAGTCGGACGTGGTGCGTTGGACGCGCGCTCGCTGCGCGTGGAGCTGTACGCGGAGCCGCTGGGCGACGGCCAAGCCTTTCGCCAGGAGATGACTCCAATCGGTCACCCGGGCAGTTCCGGGATGGATCTGTATGCCGCAAGCGTCCCGGCGATTCGTGCGGCCGCCGATTATACCGCACGCATCGTGCCAACTTGCCCGGGTGTCCAGGTGCCATTGGAAGTCCCGCACATTCTCTGGCAGCGATAGACCACATCGCAACCCTCAAGTCGGTGCCGCGGGTGACCCATTGGCTAAGAGGATCGAGCAAATTCCTAGGGGAATCCGCGAATAGCGCGCGCTGCGCGGGCGAGCGATCATTTCTCTCATGATCCGCACGGGATGGGGGGAACACCGAGAGCGGAATTAATCGAAGGAGGTTGACATGAGAACCGATGCAGATATTCGTCGCGACGTGGAATCCGAATTGCGGTGGGATCCCCGAATCGGGGACAGCACCATTGGGGTGGTCGTGCGCGATGGCGTGGTGACACTCACCGGCGAGGTGGGGCACGTTGGCGGCAAGTGGACTGCCGAGGAGGCGACCAAGCGCGTCAAGGGCGTGCGGGCGATCGCCAATGACATCGAAATCAAGATACACGGAGCCGGCGTGCGCAGTGACTCGGACCTTGCGGAAGCGGCCGCCGGCACGCTGCGCTGGAATGTCCCGACGGGCGCGGAGCAGATTCAGGCGATCGTCAAGGATGGGTATGTCACGCTCAGCGGGCAGGTGCGGTGGGGGTATCAGAAGATCTCCGCCGAAACGGCCATTCGCAACCTGGTCGGCGTCAAAGGGATCGTCAACGACATCGTCGTCACGAATGCGATCACGGCATCCGAGGTGAAACAACAGATCGAGGATGCCTTCAACCGCTACGCGAGCCGGGACAGCAAGGCTATCGATGTCCAGGTGATCGGCTCGACGGTGACGTTGAAGGGACACGTCCGGACCTGGCAGGAACGGGAAGACGCGGCGCGTTCTGCATGGGCGACACCGGGCGTCGGCAACGTCGACAATCAGCTGTATCTGCAGTTTTAGCCGCCGACATGATCAAGACGATTTTCGTCCCGACCAGTGGTTCGCAGACCGACGACAACGTGTTTGCCACCGCACTGGCGGTGGGGAGGCCGTTGGCGGCTCATCTGGAGTTCTATCATCTGCGCCTATCGCCCAGCGAGGCGGCGGTGCGCTCGCCCCACGTGCAGTTTTGCGCGGTGCCTGCGATCAACGACGCATTTGGACGCCTGCAGGAGCGGGATGACGATCTCTCGGCCGTCGCCCGCGGGCACTTCGAGGAATTCTGCAAGGCAAACGGCGTGACGATTCGACAAGCACCGAGCGCCCCGGAGGAACTTTCCGCCGCTTGGGTCGAGGAGACCGACGAGGCTGAGAGACGCCTCATGTTCCGCGCCCGCCACAGCGATCTGGTGGTGCTGGGCCGGCAGCAACACGATGATTTCATGCCCTACAACCTCATCGAGCGGCTGCTGATGGGCAGCGGGCGTCCCATCTTGATCGCTCCCGACGCACCCCCCGCCGGACAGACCGGTACCGTGATCGCGGGTTGGAACGAAACTCCCGAAGCCAGCCGCGCTCTCACCGCCGCACTGCCGCTGATGAAGGGAGCGCGGCGAGTCGTCCTGGTCAATGTCGAGGAGGATCGGGCTCCCATGGTCGAGGATCTGGAACACCTGGTGCGACAACTGCAATGGCATGGCATCGCCGCCGAGCCGCTGTCGATCAGCCGCAAGTCGGCGGAGGGGCCAAGACAACTGATCGATCTCGCCGTGGAAATGCATGCCGATCTGCTGGTGGTCGGAGGTTATGGCCACAAGCCCCTGCGCGAAGCGGTGTGCGGCGGCGTCACTCGATCGCTCATCGAGGGCGCCGACGTGCCGGTCTTCATGATGCATTGAGGCGCGGGTCAATCTTGGTCGCCTCATCTTGGTCAATAGCGTGTGAAATCATTCAAGGAGAAAGTTTATGAAAACTGATGCAGAGATTCGGCGCGACGTGGAATCCGAGTTGCAGTGGGATCCCAGTATCGACGACAAGCGGATCGGCGTGACGGTTCAAAGCGGGGTGGTGACATTGACCGGCGACGTGCCGCATTACTCTTCCCGCTGGACCGCGGAAGATGTCGTCAAACGCGTGGGCGGCGTGCGGGCCATCGCCAACGACATCGAGGTCAGGATCCCTTCGTCGAGCGCGCGCACCGACACGGACGTCGCGGCGGCCGCCGCGAATGCGCTGCAATGGAATGTGTCACTGAGCAATACGCCGATCACGCCGATCGTGAAAGAAGGCTGGGTCACACTGAAGGGCCAGGTCAGCTGGGGATACCAGAAAACGGCGGCGGAAAACGCCGTACGAAACCTGCTGGGCGTCAAGGGGATATCGAACGGCATCAACGTGATATCGAACATCAAGGCCACGGATGTGAAGCAGAAAATCGAAGATGCATTCAAGCGTCATGCCGTGCTCGACGCGAAGAACATCGAGGTCGATGTGGCGAGTTCGACCGTCACGTTGAAAGGGCATGTGCGCTCATGGCAGGAGCGGGAAGACGCCGTGCTCGCCGCGTGGGCGGCCCCTGGGGTCATCGGCGTCGACAATCGCCTGTCAATTCAATGACGTTTTGATCGCGGTTCCGCCGGACATGATTATTCGCAAGCCGATCCAAGCCAGGATTACCATCGGTCGCTTCGCAAATCATGTCCGGCGTCCCTCTGGGTGGCGCTCATTTGCGGATTTTCTTGATCTTCGATCCTTCCAGCGATAAATCGGCCATCAACCCTTTTTGGTTAAAAATAAATGCGAGGATCGGCTTCTTCAACGTGGCGCTGTCGTAGTCACCGGCCATACCTTTGGAGATCAACGCGATGCCCGTTTTGGCCCCGATCGACCAACCGCGGCTCTTCGTAAATGCATCCAGAGCGTCCTGCGTCATGAACATGACGATCTCGCTATGCATCGCCATGCCGGCCGTCAGCCCAAACGAGGTCGACGCAATGCTGTAGTAAGCGACCGTAACGCGGTTGACCTGAAGCGCGCCCGCGCCGTATCCGGCTGCCAGAGCGATTCCACCCTTCGTGACCTGCGGAAAGATCAGGACACCGGCTGCTTTATTTTCGAGTGGCTCGTGCCGAGGGTCGAGCGAATTGAACTGGTCGATGGTCTCCTGGACACTGGCGTCGATGGCGGCCTTGGTTTGCGCAAGGGACGCCCCGCTCGCGAGCAATGCGCCGAGCGCTGCAGCCGCCAAACCGAGCGGCATGGACTTCATCCTGCGGCCGGCTCGCTGGCGCGACATTCCGGGGAGCCGTTTCACGCCGAATGCTTCGATCGACATCGACTCGATCAACGACGATTCTCGGGCCCGTCCTGCGCCGGCAGCCATCGATTCTTTGCACATCCCGGGCATGGTCCACGACATCTCTCCGAAAAGCAATTCGTGGCACCCGCGAACCGATGTGGACATAAAGCATGCCGCTGAGCATTATTTGTTTTCAACTGCCGGAAGCTGCCGACCACTGAAAAGACTCAGTCGCGGTGAGGTGCGTCATGGACCGGACAGCTCGATCAAGGTACGAATATAGGGGCAACGATGCTGATGCGCCAAGGCAATATCACAGTTCTCCCCGGTCAGGCGCTGGTCGCGGCTCCGATAAACCCGGCCAATGGACCGGCACCGGGTGGACCGGGAATACCGCCGACCTGGTGCAGCAGCGCCAAGGAGATGGTCGGCTGCGCACTCGGCATATCCCGCCTTTGGTTCACGATCGGCGGCGGCATCATCAACGAGGTGTACTACCCGCGCATCGATATCCCGCAGATTCGCGATCTCGGTTTTTTGGTAACGGACGGCCGCGGCTTCTGGGTCGAGGTGAAACGCCTGTACCAGCACACGGTCGAACTCCTCGCTCCCGGGACCCCCGCCGTGCGGATCGTTCACCGTCACGAACGCTTCGAACTCACGCTGCGAGTCGTGCCTTGCGTGGAGCGCGATGCGCTCCTCATCGACGTGGTTCTCACGGGCGATGAAAATCTGCTGCCTTATGCCCTGCTTGCTCCCCATCTCGGCGGCACCGGCATGAGCAACCATGCGGAGGTTGCGCAGTACGGCGGTCGCCGGCTGTTGTGGGCGCAGCAGGGACCGTTTGCACTGGCGCTTGCCGCGGTCGCGGGCGAGCAGCGTGATGCCTGGGGACGAGCGAGCGCAGGCTACGTCGGCGCAAGCGACGGTTGGCAGGACTTTGCGCGCAATGGCGCCATGACCTGGGAGTATGCTTCTGCGGGTCCCGGCAACGTGGCATTGCTGGGCGAGTTGCCACGCTCCGCGGTGCTGGCGCTCGCCTTCGGCAGCAGCGTCGAATCTGCCGCCACCCTGGCGCTGACGGCGCTGCTCGAGCCCTTTGATCGCACTCGAGACCGGCATATGGCCCGCTGGAGGGAATGGTATGCCGGCTCAAAAGTGCCGGAGGCCTATTGGAACACGCTGCCTGCGATCTGCGTCGAGCAGTTCCGCATCTCCGCCATGGTGCTGCGCTCTCATCAAGACAAGACTTACCCCGGCGCCATGGTCGCCAGCTTGAGCGTACCCTGGGGCAACACCAAGGAGGAGCGCGAGGGTTATCACCTGGTGTGGCCACGCGATCTGGTCGAATGCGCCGGAGCCCTCTTGGCCATCGGCGCCGTGCGCGAGGCGGGCAATACGCTGCGGTATCTGATCGCCACGCAACTGGCGGACGGCCATTGGAATCAAAATCAATGGCTCGGCGGCAAACCCTATTGGCACGGGATCCAATTGGATGAGACGGCGCTGCCGGTGATACTGGCGGCATCGCTGGCGGAGCGCGGCGCACTCGGGGGAACCGAGGTTGCCGACATGATTCAGCGGGCCCTGTCGTTCATCGTGTGCCACGGTCCCTCCAGCGATCAAGATCGCTGGGAGGAAAGCGCGGGTCTCAACACCTTCACGCTGGCCTCGTGCATTGCTGCGCTCGTCGCCGGCGCACCCTATTTGGCCGCCGACGCGCGCGAGCTCGCATTGGATTTTGCGGACTACTGGAACTCGCGGCTCGAGGATTGGACGGCGGTGTACGGTACGCCGCTCGCGCAGCAGTTCGGGATCCCGGGCTACTACGTGCGCGTGGCGCCGCCGCAGGCCGTCAACGATCGTGGAGCCTTCGATCGAGTGCTGCCGCTCAAAAATCAGGCGCTCGACCCGGGTCTACCTGCCGCGGCGCAATTCGGCGTCGATTTTCTCCAACTCGTGCGCTTCGGTCTGCGCCGCTGGGACGATCCGTTGATCATCGGCAGCGTGCGGCTCGCCGATGCCTTGCTCAAAGTCGATACGCCCCACGGCCCATGCTGGCGCCGCTATCACGATGACGGCTACGGCGAGCACGATGATGGCAGTCCGTATGACGGAACCGGCCGTGGGCGGCCCTGGCCGCTCCTCACGGGCGAGCGAGGTCACTATGAAATCGCCCGCGGCGGCGATCCGCTGCCGCTCATCGAAGCCATGGCGCGGATGGCTTCGTCCGGCGGAATGCTGCCGGAACAGGTGTGGGACGGCGCTCGCATTCCGCAGCGGGGATTGGAACTCGGCCGGCCGACCGGATCGGCCATGCCGCTCGCCTGGACTCACGCCGAATACATCAAGCTCGTCGTGTCGCGCGCACTTGGACATGCTTCCGACCGGCCTGAGGCCGTCTGGCGACGCTACCAGGGTAAGCGGCGCATCGCGCCGCGCGCGATTTGGTGCGAGCACGCACCGATCAGCGAGTTCACCGAAGGCGCCTCGCTCCTCCTGGCGCTGCGTGCACCGGCCATCGTGCGCTGGGGATTCAACGGCTGGCAGGACATCGTGGAACGACCGACCGAGTCGAACAGCCTCGGGTTGCACGTGCTGCACATCGATACCGCCGGCATGACGGCCGGGCAGACGGTGCACTTCACCTTCAGGCACTCGCCGGGCGACCACTGGATCGGTTCGGATTACCAGATCCAAGCCAAATCAGCGATCGGACGGAACGAGGGTACTATTCCGTGTATTCCTCTTGCATCGTGACTTCCCCTTAATCCGCAACGAACGGCTCCTATGCCAGACACCGCTTTTCGTGAATCCATCCGTCTGCTCTATACGCGACGTTTCGGCACGTTCTGGTTTGCAAGCCTGCTGTCGAACATTGGTACATGGGCCCAGCAAGTCGCCCAGCCCTGGCTGCTGTTGAGTCTTGGCGCTTCCTCGCTTCTCGTCGGGCTCGATTCGTTCGCCATGAGCGCCCCGGTATGGGTACTAACGCTCGCCGGCGGCATATTGGCGGACCGCGCCGACCGGCGTCATGTGATCGCCGGGTTCCAGTCGCTCCAGATGCTGTGCCCGATAATCATCGTCGCGCTGCTGCTGGCCGGAACGGTGCGACCGTGGATGATTATCGCGCTTTCGCTCATCGTCGGGGTCACGGATGCGCTGTCCATGCCCTCGTTTTCCTCCATCGTCCCCTCGATCGTGCAACGCAAGCAAATTGCGGCGGGACTCGCATTGAATTCCACTCAGTTCAATATTTCGCGCATCCTCGGGCCCGCGCTGGCGGGCATTCTGATGGCCAGCGTCGGCGCGATCGGTTGCTTCGTGGTCAGCGCAGCGTCCTATCTGCCGTTCATCGGCGTTGCGCTCTTGATTTTGCCGCATGGGAAGCCCGCGCCGACTGAGTCCCAGCCGTTCAACGCCCCTCATCCCTACGCCGGTATTGGAGTGATCGTTCGCATGCCGCACTTGCGTGACGCCCTGTTGACCACCTTCTTTTCCGGGTTGCTGTGCGCGCCGCTGCTTACCTTTTGCCCCGTCCTCGTGAAAAGCGCCTTTCACGGGACTGCAGCACAGTACAGCCTCACCGTCGGCGCCTTCGGTCTCGGTGGACTCCTCGGTGCCACCGCACTGCTCGCTGTCGACGCGACGCGTGATCGGCGACGTTTGAGCTCATGGTTCGCCGCTGGTTTCGGTCTGACGCTCGTGTTCGCGGCTCTCGTTCCCTGGTTTTGGTGTTTGGTGGGTCTTTTGGTTCTGGCGGGAATGTCGATGAGCGTCACCAATACGTCGACCAACACGGTGGTGCAAACCTCCGCATCGTCACACCTGCGCGGCCAGGCAGTCAGCCTGTATATGCTGGCGGTGCGCGGCGGTGCCGCACTAGGAAGCCTCCTGACGGGCCTCTCGGTGACCCTGCTCGGCATTCGCGAGGCGCTGTTGATTAACGGCACCCTGGCGATTCTCGCGCAGGTGCTGATCGGCCGACATTGGCAGGATACGCCGGTTCCGACGGCTCCCGATACTCAGTCATCCGCTGGCGACCCGTAGCATACGCGGTGGAGGCTTCCGGTTCACTCATCGCCGCGGGATGATACCCGCGGCGGCGCGATGCCACAGATGCAGCAGATGGTTGCGGTGACTTTTGAATTCCTGAAGATGCCGCTTCTTCCTCGCTTTGAGCACGTCGCGCAAGACGCCCGCGGCATCGGGGCGCGTCCGGTTGGTGCGCAGAGTCTCGAGCAAATTCTCTTCGTCGTGCAGATCGCCGAGACAGCCCTGTAGCTGCCGTAAGCGCCTGAGCTCCGCGTTTCGCACGATGGCGGCCTTCGAGAGGCAGTTCTCCAATAGATATCGCAGCGATTTTATTTTCAGCCTGATTCTATGAAGCCTCTTTGGATCTTTACCGGCGTGACCCAGCGCCTCCCGCAGCCGGCGGCGGCGCTTCTCCACCAAGCGGTTCGTTTCCGTCATCGCCGCGGCATCGTTCTCTTTGACGAGCGATGAAAGGATGGACAATCGCTGCAGGTTGAGCAATCGGCGCCGCCAAGGCGCTGCCGCCACCGTCAGCCGAAGACGAGCGACCGCCAAGGCGTATTCCCTCGCGGCGTGCTCACGCAGCGCGCGCGATTGACGAGCCGCCAGCGTGTGCGGGTTTCTCGTCAGGTTTTCGATCGCGCGCCGGGTCACATCGGCGTCTCTCGCCGGCTCGAGATCGTACGCAAGCCGTGCCAGGGCGCGTTTGAATGGCTTGGCCGCCGCGGAATCGAATGCCCCTCGATATACCTGCAGCAACACCCTCAATCGGCGCGCGGCGACTCGGGTATCGTGAACGCCCGACGGCGTCACGGATCTCGCCAAAGCCGCCGCGGCATGATCGACGCTGCCGTGGAGTGCCTCGACTTCACGCCGCAGGTAAACGCTCAAGCTCGTCGCGCTCGAGGTCTCCTTCGCTCCGCGATAGGAGGTCGTGTTCGATTTGGGCATACTCGAGATGACTCAATAAGCGAAGTAGACGCTCACGATCGTAGTCTAAGCACATCCGGCGGCGGCGGCATCGCGGCCAACCCCTGGAATGCGCGGAATCCCCGTAATGCCGCATCACGGCGGACCGGTCGACCGTTGCAGCAGTCGATGCGTTGGCGCTAAGAGGATCAAGCAGGATCATACGTGAATTCGCGAATTGCGCCCGCGCAGCCGTCGCGTCACTGTTTCCCTTCGCGATCTGCACCGACCCGAAGGCACGCCGATCCTGAAAGGCGGTGTCGCCTGCGGGGCACGCCGCCCGGCGGTGACGGTTGTCGCGAACGCGGAAAGCGGAGTTAATCGAAGGAGATCATATGAGAACCGACGCGGACATTCGTCGCGACATTGACGACGAAGACCGGCCGGCGGCAACGGGATTATCGCGTCGCTCGTTCCTGCAAGGTTCCGCGCTCGTCACGGCGGGAGCAACGGTGCTCGGCGCTGCGGCCGTCATCGTTGAGCGGGCGCAAGCGGAGGCAGTGAGCGGGCCTCCAGTGATGGGTCCGGGGATGGTTCCGATTGCGCTCGAGATCAACGGCGTCACTCGCGCGTTGCAGGTCGAACCGCGGACGACGCTGGCGGAGGCCCTGCGCGGTCCCTTGAACCTGACGGGCACCAAGATTGCTTGCAATCGCGGCGCCTGTTCGGCTTGCACGGTGTGGCTCGATGGGGCCACGGTGTCCTCATGCATGTTGTTGGCCATCGATGTCGGCGCACGCAGCGTGACCACGATCGAGGGTCTGGCGAAGGATGGCCAGCTTCATCCGGTGCAGGCCGCTTTCATCGAGCATGACGCCGTGCAGTGCGGCTTCTGCACGCCCGGAATGGTGATGAGCTGCGCCGCACTCTTGGAGCGGCTGCCCCATCCGAGCGCCGCGGATGTCCGGGCCGCCATCAGCGGTCACCTGTGCCGCTGCGGCACCTATCCGCATGTGATCGCCGCGACGCTCGCGGCCGCCGCACCTCGCAAGGCATGACCATGGCGACCGAAGGCACCACCCGCAGCGAACGATTTCCATTCGGTATCGGCAGCGTCGGCCTGGGCGAGGTGGAACGGCAAGTTCCCCTCGACGAACCGCCGCCACTGGCTCCGAATTCCGAGCTTGCCGTCATCGGTAAATCGATACCGAGACATGATGGCCGCGCCAAGGTCACCGGGGCGATCCGTTATACCGTGGACGTGAGCCTCCCAGGCATGTTGCATGGCCGAATCCTGCGTTCGACGCTGCCGCATGCGCGAATCCGCGCCATCGATACGGCGGCCGCGGCTCGTCGCCCCGGCGTAATCGCCGTCATGGTGATTGCGCGGCCGGATGAACCCGCCGCCGTCGTGCGCTATGTCGGGGCGCCGGTGGCCGCCATCGCCGCGGTTTCCCAGGCCGCCGCCGAAGAGGCATCGGCTCTGATCCGCGTCGATTACGAGCCGCTGCCCTTTGTTGTGGACCTGGACCAGGCGCGCGCCGCGGGCGCCCCGCTGGTCTATGGCAGCGCCGCGGGACCTGCAGCTGAGGCCTCGGAGATTCCCACCGTGGCGGGTTTGCCGGTCAATGGCAATGTGACCGGACCGGCCACCGACAGCCGGGGCGATGTGGCGCAAGGCTTCACGTTGGCTGATGTGGTCGTCGAGGGCGAATATCGGACCGAGGTGCAGACGCATTGCTGCATGGAACCGCACTCCGTCGTCGCCGATTGGCGAGGCGATGGCTTGACCGTGTACCTGTCCACCCAGTTCACCGCCGGCGTGCGCCATGAGCTGGCGCAGGCCTTTGGCTTGCCGCTGCACCGCGTGCGCGTGATCGTCGACGGCATGGGCGGCGGATTTGGCTCCAAGTCGATGCTCGGTAATTACGGCCGCATTGCCGTCGGCCTGTCCCGTCAAGCGCAGGCGCCGGTGCGCATCGTCCTCGATCGCCGGGAAGAGCAGATGGATTCAGGCAACCGCCCGGAAACATGGGAGCATTTGCGCGTCGGCGCGCGGCGCGACGGGTCGTTGACCGCGATCTCGCTGGTCAGTTTCGGCACCGCCGGAATCGGCTTGGGCGCGGGGGTCGGCAATGTGGCGCAGGCGCTGTACACCTGTCCCAATGTCGAAAGCGCGCAGCATGATGTGTTCATCAATGCCGGACCGGGCTGCGCCATGCGCGGGCCGGGAAATACGCCGGGCGCCTGGGGGCTGGAGCAAGCGATCGACGAGCTGGCGGTGCGTCTGGCCATCGACCCGCTGGCGCTGCGCGACCGGATCGATCCCAGCCCCCAGCGACGGGAGGAGCGGCGCATCGGCGCAGAGCGGATCGGCTGGCAGCGGCGGCATGCGCCCGGCGTCGGTTCCGGCCCGGTAAAACGTGGCCTCGGCATGGCGCAGTCGCTGTGGAGCGCCAACGTGCAGATCAATTCTTCGTGCGAAGTGCGCTTGATGCGCGACGGTTCGGTAGAAGTACTGTCGAGCGTGCAAGACATCGGCACCGGAATCACCACGGTGCTGGCTCAGGTAGTCGCGGAGGTCTTCGGGCTTCGGCCCGAGGCGATCATCGTACGCATCGGCGATACCGAATTTCCCGCCGGACCGCCCTCTCACGGCAGCCGCACGACCGCCTCGATCACGCCGCCCGCGCGCACCGCGGCGTGGCGGGTATTGCAATCACTGTTCCGCGATGCGGCGCCCAGATTGAATGCGACCGCCGGAGAGCTGATTGCGAGCGGCGGACGGATTGCGGTCCGCGGCCAGCCGGACCGCGGGATGGGCTTCAATGAAGCGGCCGCACTGCTGCGCACGGACCGTGTCAGTGAAGTCGCCGGGCGCAGCGACGATTATGCGGGGTTCCGCCGACGCGTGGGCGATTCCGCCGTGGCACTCGAGGATCTGGGCGGGGTACAGTTTGCCGAGGTGGCCGTCGACACCGAGACGGGCGTCATTCGGGTCGAACGTGTAGTGGCCGTTCACGATTGCGGCCGACCGATGAACCCATTGCACATCGAGAGCCAGGTGCAAGGCGGCGTCCTCATGGGGATCTCCTATGCCCTGTTCGAGAATCGAATCCTCGATCAACACACCGGCCGCATGGTGAATCCGAACCTCGAGCAATACAAAGTGCTGGGTTCCCGCGAGACGCCGGCGATCGATGTCGTGGTCCTGGAGAACTATCAGGGCCAAAGCGCCACCGATGCCTATGGCATCGCCGAGCCCGCCAATATTGCCACCGCGCCCGCCATCGGCAACGCCGTTTACAATGCGATCGGCGTGCGCCTGAGGAACTTACCCATGACACCGGCGCGGGTACTTGCGGCTCTCGATAAAATTCCTTCGAGGAGCAGTGGGTTATGAATCGTTTCGCCTGGGCGACCGCAAGGACCGTCTCGGAAGCAACCGCGGCGGCGGCTAGCACCGTGGCCGACGCCATGTCGGCATCTCCGGATGCCGTGCGGGATGGGGCTTCTGTCGTGAAGGCCGGGGGCATCGATTTGCTCGACCTGCTGAAGGAAGACTTGCTGGCGCCGGCAACGGTGGTGAGCCTGAAAGAGATCCCGGGCCTCGGTGCCATCGTCGAGGAGCCGGGCGGCGGGCTACGAATCGGATCGATGGTCACCCTCGCCCACCTTGCCCTCCACCCCATGGTTCGACATCAGTATCCCGCCCTGAGCGACGCCGTGGGCAGCTCGGCGAGCCCGCAGGTCCGCAATGTCGCGACCCTCGGAGGCAACCTGCTGCAGCGGCCGCGCTGCTGGTATTTCCGGTCGGTGGAACATCGCTGCTTGCGCAAGGGGGGCGATCACTGCTTTGCAATACTGGGCGAGAATCAATACCACGCGATTTTCGGCAACACGTATTGCGCGATCGTCCATCCCTCAACCGCCGCCACCGTGCTGGTGGCATTGGGCGCCGCGGTGACTCTCACCAACGACGCCGGTGCGGTGCGCCGCGTGCTGCTCGAGGACTTCTTCGTCTCGCCGGACCAGGACATCGAGCGTGAAAACGATTTGAAGCCGCACGAGATTCTGACGGCCATTCTCCTGCCGCCGCGGGCCGGTATGCACACGGCGCACTTGAAGCAAGGCGAAAGAGACTCCTTTGATTGGCCGCTCGCCGATGTCGCGGTCACTCTGGATCTCGATCCCGAGGGACGCTGCAAGCGCGCCGTGGTCGTTCTCGGCGCGGCGGCTCCCGTGCCTCACCGCGCCAAGGGGGCCGAGGCGGCGCTGGCGGGCAAGCGCATCGACGGGAATATCGCTGAGCAAGCGGCCGCTGCGGCCCTGAAGGACGCCACGCCCCTTGCCAAGAACGCGTACAAATTGCCGCTGTTTGCGGCCCTGGTGCGCCGCGCGATTCTAAAAGCGATGGCCGCGCAATCCTGATCCCTCGACCGTGAGACCGACATGATCAAAACCATTTTCGTCCCGGCTGGTGGCCGATGAGCGATTCCGGACATCAATCCCCGATGGACGCTACCGATATCCACGTGCCGGTGGCCATCAGCACGGCGCATGTGCATCTCACCCCGGCCGTCATCGAAGAGCTGTTTTCCGATATGTACCGGCTGCATGAGCGCTCCCGCCTGCTGCAGCCAACCCAGTACGCTGCAAAGGAATCGGTGACCTTGATTGGTCCACACGGCCGCTTATCGAATGTCCGGATCATCGGGCCGCCGCGCGCCGTCAACCAAGTGGAACTGTCGCGGAACGACGCACTGACATTGGGTATCGACGCGCCGGAACGCAAGTCCGGCGATCTCGAAGGGACGCCCGGCATATTCATCGAGGGACCCCGAACCCGCGTAAAGCTCGAACGAGGCGTCATTTGCGCGTTGCGCCATGTCCATATGGGTCCTTTCGATGCGGACCGCCTCGGGCTCAAAGACCAGGATCGCATCGACGTGTTCACGGAAGGCCCCACCCGACGAATCCTATTTCGCGACGTCCTCGTGCGGGTATCCGCCGACTATCGGCTTGAACTCCACCTCGACGCCGATGATGGCAGAGCGGCAGGCTTGAGTTCCGGCGACTACGTACTTCTGGGTGGTCAGAGCACTCAAAGGCCGAATGGCTAGGTATCGGGTTGCGTATGCACGTTCTCATCTGGATCGCGGCGACTGTGGGCTTCGGCCTTCTACTGGCGCTGGGTATGCTCAGCGTGCTGCTGGACCTTTTGACACGAAGTACCCATGAGGCACCGGCAGTATTCAAAAACGAAGCGTAATGGCTCCGATCACCGCATCTTCGATTTCAGAGTAATCACCTCTCCATCCACCGCAAACTTCCCGTATCCCTGATGGTGGATGGTCTTGACCGGCACCCGTGGTGAAGTGCGCCAGGCTTTGAGCACTTGCAGGATGAATAGGTCATACTTGTTCACGAGACGCGTGTCGATCACCTTGCATTCCAGATTGGCAAAGCACTCGGCAATCAGCGGCGGGGTCACATGCTCGGCAGCCACCGGCGTCAACCCGAATCGCTCAAACTTCCGTACGTTACGGCCCGAGCAATTGCCGATCGCCACCACTGTAGGCGCCAGCTCCACCGCGGGAATCGCTATCACGCACTCCTTGGTCGCCCGCAGTGCGGTAAAGCTGAAAGCGCCATCGCTCACCACGCAGGCGACCAGCGGTGGTTCGAACTCCACCATCATATGCCAGGACATCGTCATCACGTTTGCCCGGCCTCGATGGGCAGTCGTCAGCAGGACCACGGGACCCGGTTCGAGCAACCGATACACTTTGGACAACGGCAGATCTCTCATGCTATGGACTCCTCTTGCACTGGATCGAGGCGGCGACACTTCCGGCTGCGTCGGTTTCTCAGCGGCGCCAATGCAGGCGCGCGATCTCCTCCTGATCGATGCTCTCGAGTTGCTCATCGATGAGCTTCAAACTCGATTCGATCTCGGGCATCAATACATTCTCGATGGCCTTCGCTCTTCGCTCGGTGCGTACATAGTCTTGCACGAGGCGGCGCAAGTTTACGCCGCAGGCCGCCAGTTCCACCGCCCGCAGCGCCCAGTTTCGGTGCGCCTTGGCGCAGGCACGAGCCTCCGGCGTCGGATTGACCGGCTGTTCACGAGTCGGCAACGGCGCAGAGACCTCCACGTGCACCGCGAGCAACTCCAGCCCCAGCAGGCGCGAGCGGCGTATGCCTAGACGATCCTCGGCCAGCGATAGCGGCGGATACACGGCGAGCTCATCGAGCCCATGGCGGCCTACCGCAGACAGCGTGCGGGCACGCGCGTCGTTCTCGAGCGCGGTGCATTCCCGCCGCAAGGCATCGAGCAGCGCGAGTTGGCGCCGGATTTCATGCGCCAGCAGGATGCGCTTCTCATCGAGCAGCGAATAGCCTTCCTGCACCAACCGCTGCTCATCCTTGAGCTCGAGCAGCGCGATGCGCGTGGCCGTGATCTCACGTCCTGCCTCAGGCATGCGGCGCTTCGGTGAGGTAGCTCGCGATCTGCTGTTTCGACAACCGCGTGAGTTCCGCGGACGGCAAGCCGCGCAGCAGCGCCCAGCCCACCTCCATGCTTTCCTCGAGCGTGCGCCGGTCCTGTTGATTGAGCAATCGCTCCTCGAGTTCGCGCCCAAAGACGAGAAAGCGGCGATCGACCTCGGGCAGGCTCTCCTCGCCCATCACGCTCGCGAGCACGCGCACATGCGCGGCCCGCGCATAACAGGCAAAGAGCTGGTTGGCGAGCGCCGGGTGGTCGGCGTGCGTGAATCCCGCGCCGGTGCCGGCATTCATGAGCCGCGACAGGCTCGGCAGCAGACGCACCGGCGGATAGATTCCGCGCCGATCGAGCTCGCGATCGAGCACGATCTGACCCTCGGTGATGTACCCGGTCAGATCCGCGATGGGGTGACTGATGTCGTCCGCGGGCATGGTGAGAATGGGCAGCTGTGTGAGCGTGCCCGGCAAGCCGCGGATGCAGCCGGCGCGTTCGTACAGGCTCGCGAGATCGGAGTACATGTATCCAGGATAACCCTTGCGGCTGGGCAACTCGCCGTGGGCGGCCGACACCTCGCGCAGCGCCTCGCAGTAGTTCGTCATGTCGGTCATGACGACGAGAACGTGCCGCCCTTCGACGAAGGCCAGGTATTCCGCGGCGGTCAGCGCGTAACGCGGCGTGAGCAGGCGTTGCGCGGACGGCTCGTCGGCAAGATTGAGGAATATGGCGGTGTGCTCGAGTGCGCCGCTCGATGCCATGGCGTCGCGGAAGGTCTCCGCGGTGTCGTGCGAGATGCCCATTCCGACGAACACCACCGCGAATGAATCCTCCGCCTGCCGCAATCTCGACTGCAGCACGATCTGCGTCGCCAGCCGATCGTGCGGCAAACCGGCGCCGGAAAACAGCGGCAATTTCTGGCCCCGTACCAGGCTATTCATCAGATCGATGGCCGAAACGCCGGTTTCGATGAAGTCGCGCGGCAAGGCGCGGACCGCCGGATCGATGGCAAGGCCGTCGATGCGCATGCGCCGAACCGCGGCGATGGGGGCGCCGCCGTCCGTGGTCTGTCCTATGCTGTCGTACGTTCGGCCGAGCATTCCCGGACCGACACCGAACAGCAGCGGCTCGTCCCAGACACGGATGCGCGTGTCGCGCACGCCGAGGCCGAGCGTCGATTCCAACACCTCGATGACCAAAGTTCGGTCGTCCACGGCGGCCACGCGGCCGATGCGACTGCGGCCGTCCTGTCCCAGTATTTCGACGCGGGCGTTGAGCCCGACATGGGCCTTGCGTTCGAGAAAGAGCAGCGGTCCTTCGATACGCTGCACGCAGTGCTCGAGCATGAGCTCAGCCCGCATCGGCTCGGGCTCGCGGCAAGTGGGCGAATTCCGAATCGAGCTGCTGCCAGAGTGCCCGAATGCCCGGGATCTGATCCTCCCCAAATTCCTCGCCAATGCGCTGCAACGTGCGCCGCACCGGCAGATCGCGTATGCGATCCGGGTGTACGCCGTGGTCGACCGCAGCGCGCGCCAGCTCGATGAAGCGCATGATCACGCTCAGGATGGCCGTCTGCCGCTGCGGCGAACAATAGCGATCCACCGTGGAGAACGAGGACTGGCGCAGCACCGCGTCATTCACCAGATCCGCGCACGACAAGGTGAGCTGCTGGGCCGGCGGCAAGGCGTCCATGCCCACGATGCGCGCCATGCGCTCGAGCTGAACCTGTGCCTCGAGCAACTCGAGCAACCGCTTGCGCTGTGCGGCCCAGTCCGGGTTTCCTTGCACCTGCCACCATCGCGCAAGCGCGTCCACATCGCCGCTGTACGATTGCAGCGGATGGATGGCGGGATAGAAGCGCGCCTGCGCCCGCGCGCGGTCGAGCGCCCAAAAACTGCGCACGCAACGCCGCGTATGCATCGTGACGGGTTCGGAAAAATCGCCGGCCGGCGGGCTGATGGCGCCGATGATGGTGACCGAACCTTCGGTGCCCGCCAGCGTGGTCACGCGTCCCGCGCGCTCATAGAACTCCGCGAGCCGCGAACTCAAGTAAGCGGGATAGCCGGCTTCGCCGGGCAATTCCTCGAGACGGCCGGACACTTCGCGCAGGGCTTCCGCCCAGCGGCTCGTGGAATCGGCCATGAGCGCCACATGCAGTCCCTGATCGCGAAAATATTCCGCCACCGTGATGGCCGTGTAGATGCTGGCCTCACGCGCCGCCACCGGCATGTTGGACGTGTTGGCGATGATGACCGTGCGCTCCATGAGGGGCCGCCGGGTGCGCGGATCTTCGAGTTGAGGCAATTCATCGAGCACTTCCGCCATTTCGTTGCCGCGCTCGCCGCAGCCGACGTATACGATGATATCGGCATCGCACCACTTGGCCAGGGTTTCCTGCAATACGGTCTTGCCGGTGCCGAAGCCGCCGGGCAGCGCGGCCTTGCTGCCGCGTCCGACCGGAAAGAGCATGTCGAGGATGCGCTGTCCGGTGATCATCGGACCCGTGATCGGCAGGCGCCGGGCGATGGGACGAGGCCGGCGCACCGGCCACGCATGCGTGAGCGCGAACTCATGACTCGTGCCGTCCTCTTGCTCCACCCGGCAGATCGGCTCGTCGTCGGAGTACTCGCCGGCCGCCGCCACCCAGCGCACCGTACCTGCACCGATGCTCGGCGGAACCAGACACAGCTGCTGCCGCGGCGTGGCAACTCGGCCGACCGGTTGGCCGGGCACCGCTCGATCTCCCGCGTGCACCGTGGGCTCGAAGCCGAAACGGTGCGGCTTCTCGGGCCTCGCACCCGGCCGGATGAAAGGCTCGTCCGAGCCGGCCAGCGGGCGCAGCAGTCCGTCGAAAATATGGCCAAGCATTCCCGGGCCGAGCGTGACGGACAGCGGCTGGCCGCTCCCGGTCACCCTATCGCCCGGCTTGAGCCCCGTGGTGTCCTCATAGATCTGCGCCACGAATTCATCCGGCCCCAGTTTGATGACCTCACCCAGCAGCGCGCTCGGCCCGACGGCAATCGCCTCGTACACGTGGAAGATATCCGACGTGCGGGCACGCAACACGGGCCCGCTGATCCAGTGTATTCGCGCCTCCGTCACGCGGATTTATCCGCGCGGTGTTCGGGGGCAGATGCAAGCGCCAGGTAGTACGCAAGAAACTCCGATTCGATCTGCGGGCGCGAGGCCAGCAAGCCGGCGATGGTGGCGTCGAGACAAGCGCCCTCGATGCGAATCCTGATACCGGCGCGTATGTCATTGGCACATACCATGTCGAGGCCGTCCGCTGCAGGCCCATCCGCGCCGGATATGAGTTTCACCAGCTCGTCGACTTCTGCCTGCGGCCATTCGGGGCCGTGTTCGATGCGCCAAGCATGAGGGCTCAGCAGCACCCGTCCCTGACGAACGGCTGCCCGAACCCACTTCTTGCGCAGCAATGGATCGGCCCAGCGCGATTCGAGTGCGCCCGCGACCGCTGCCCACATTTCCTGCAGCAGGCTCAATATCTCTTGCTGAGCGCGCTGCCGCTGTTCGAGCAGCGCGCTCGCCTGCGCCTGCCGCAGCACTCGCTCGCTGTCCGTGCGTTCACGCGCAACGGCCGCGCCGACGGCGGCGCGCGCCTCCTTGCGCGCGGCGCGCAGGACGCCCTGCGCTTGGCCCGACACGTCGGTGCGCAGCTGCGCACAACGCCGATCGCGGTCTTCGGTGACCCGCTGCAACAACGCCTGCACTTGCGCATCGATGACGCTCGCCGGTCCGTCAAACCCGGCACTGCCCATTGCCTGGTTCACGCCGGGACTCCGAGGGCGCGCCGCACTTCTTCCTCGATCGGCGGCGGCTCATGGCGGTGTCGCAGGTCGGCAATCACCAGCACGAGCGGTTTGCTTGCCAGCAGCGCCGCGTTCAGCTCCGTTGCAGGAATCGCGCGAGCGTGTTCCGCCGTCATCAGCACCACATCGGCGCCGCCCAACGCCTCGCGAAAGCAGCCCCGCGCCGTACCGGGAGCAGGCACGTGCACCTGCGCGCCGATCAGGCGCCAGCCGAGCGCGGTGACTTCGTCCGCAACCACTGCCAGTTTCACGTGCGCCTCAACACATCACGCAATGCGGTTCAGAATGAGTATGGAGACGATCAGGCCGTAGATCGCGATGCCCTCGGCGAGACCGACGAGCACCAGCGCCCGGCCGAACAGCTCCGGCTTCTCGGCGACCGCCCCGACCGCCGCACTGCCCACCCGCGCAACGGCATAGCCCGCGGCCAGCGCGGCCAAACCGGTGGACAGCGCCGCACCCAGAAAGGCCCAACCGATGAGCTGTGGATCCGTGTGCTCGGCGGCCGCGGCCGGCGCGGCCCGGGCCGGGGCCGCCAGCAAACTCAAGGTCGCTCCGGCGCCGGCGATGGCGATCACCGCAACCGCGCCGGCCCAGAGTGCCGCAGTACGGTTTGTCTGTTTCATGATCATGTCCTCGTTGCTGGGTGGGGATGGGGCGTCACTGCGGGGGGCGTAAGCGGATGAAACGCTCGGCCGGAGCCCTGCAGGAAACGGATGAAGAATTCGAACAACACGAGCCGGGTGGTCTGAATGCCGACCACCAGCCCCTCGATGCCGATGATGAGCACGTTGCCCACCGCCAGCACCAGCCATGCCGCGGGACGCGAGCCCGCAGCGGCAGCCAGGCTTGCGACGGCGGAGCCAAGCCCCGCGTGCGCGAGCGCAAAGGCGCCGACCCGTACGAACGAGATGGTATTGATCACGAGCTGCAGCAGCGTCTCCAGCGACCCTCCCGCCGCTGCGGCGAGTCCATTCAGGCGATTCGCAGGAGCGAGCGCGGCACTGCCGATCAGATACCACGCGAGACCCGCAGGAAGCGCCCACAGTGCGCGAATCTCCACGGGTGCGCAGATCATTCCCAGATAACACAACACCAGGCCCGCGCGGGTGGCCCACCACTGCGATCCGACGCCGGCCCAGAAATGCTGAATGGCATCCAGAGCGAATCCCAGCAGGATCACACCCGCTCCAAACGCGAGACTCACCCCGAGCAGCGTCAACGGCCGATCCATCGGCCGCAGCCACAGCGCGGGGAGGATCGACTCCCCGGCGAACAGGCTGCCGAACAGAAACCCGAATGCGATGGCGGCAAGACCGCCCGGAATCAACAGTGCCGTGGCCGGAAACCTCTTGCGTAGCGCCACTCCCGCCACGATGAGTATGGCCCCCTGGCCCACATCGGCGAACATATAGCCGAACATGAGCGGGGCGACGAAGGCGAGCAGGCGGCTGGTGTCTGCCTCATCGGCGCCCGGCATCCCGAACAGGCGCGAAAACAACTCGAACGGCTGTGCCCAACGAGGATTGCGCAGTACGACGGGCTGGATCAGCCCCCGCGGCGCGTCCGGAAAGCGCAGCAGATAATGCAGCTGCCGGCGATTCAGCAGCGCTTCGACTCTTCCGCCCTGAAGGTCGCTCGTCCATCCCGTGATCCACGCAAAGTGCTCGGTCAGCGAGAGCTGCGGCATCGTCTGCACCAGCCACTCGATGAAGGCGAAGTCGGCGAGCGCGGCGCTGACGCCATGTCGGCGATGCAGATCCTCGAGCGTCGCGTCGAGGCCGCCCAATTCGGTGGTGATTTGCTCGATGCGTGCCCGGCTCGCCGCCCGTGCGGCCTCGCGCTGCGCCGGCAGCCCCGGCGGCAGCGTCAACCGCCGTGCATTGTGGGCGGTCAGCGTTTCGTCGAAGACCGCGATTTGCTGCGTCGGACCGACGGCCAGCAGGTAGCTGAACTCGCCGGCACGAACAGGCAGCACGATCACGGAGGGCGGTACTTCCTCTACGTGCTGTCCCGCCGTCAACAAGTATGCGCGGCTGGCCAGGATGGGACCGGCTCGAGTGAATAGATGCAGGTCGGGTAGGTCGCTGTCCGCCGCGGACAGCAGCGGTTCCAGGAGTTCGAGCGCCGCACGCTCCTGTGTCAGTTGCTGCAGCCGCTCGATGATGGGATCGGCATCGGCTGCCCAGGCCTTGAGTTGCCCGAGGGCGGCAGCCGGAATTGCTTCCGGCTCCCGCGCACCTTGCACCGGAGCGCCGGCGGCCGGCGGCCAGAATTCCCCGTAGCGCTGGCCTAAGCGCTTGTATTCGTCGAGCGCTGCGCGTAGCAGCGGCAGCAGCGTCGCGGCGGACGTATCGCTGTGTGCCTCCAGCTCCACGGCCTCGGTGGCTGCGAGACTCTGCAGCGCCTCCCCCAATTCGTCGCGCGCAATCAACAGTTCGAACCATTTCGCCGCTGCCGGACGCAGCGCCATCAGAGCTGTCCCGCTTCGGCGCCGCCAAATAGACACCGGCGCGCCAGCCCGCCGCGCAGCCGTTCCAGATCGAGCGCCACCAAAGCGAGATGACATACGCTGGCAATCACCGAACCGGCCGCCGAGCGGAACAATTTCTGCAATTGGTTTCCCAACTCTTGGCGCAGCGGCCCGGCGCTGTCGGCGGCCCGCAGGAGCGCGCGCTCGTGCTGCTCCACTGCGCGCCTCAGCAGCCGCAAGAAATACTTGGTGCGGACATCGGTTCGCGGCTGCAGCCTTTGCCACTCAGCGCTCCAGGCGACGACCGGCGCCGTCACACCGGCCACGACGGCCTGCAATGGAGCGAGCACGGTACGCTCGAGCGCGGCGGCACGGTCTGCGGGTGTACCGAGCGCGACCCCACCCAACAGGGGATCCGCCAACAACCAGGCCGGCGCAGGCTCCGGTCGGGCGAGCTGCACCAGCAGGCCCAAACTCGGCGGCCAAGCCAGCCAGGCGAGCCACGCCTGCCACGCTCGCGGATGCCAGGCGGCCACGCCATCGACATAGCGCCGCCATTCCGCTCTCAGCACACGCTCAATCGTATGACAATCGTGCTCCGCGGAGACTGAGCTCACCCAACCGGCGAGAGCGGTCGAGCGCACGGCGTCCATGTAGTGACCCAAATCGCGGCTCACCTCCAGCCGTCGCCAGGCGCCTTCGTCCAGGCGCTCCCCGTGCCGCGCAGAGACGCGCGCCAAGGCGTAATCCAGATTGCCATCGATCGCCACGGCCCTCAGCTCTCCTCGTCGCCAACGACCAAGAGACCGTCCGCCAATTTTTCGATTGCCGCTTGCAGGCGGGTACGATCGATGTCCTGAGCAGTCTTACCGGCGGCCGCGCGGCCCTGCTGTTCGCGCACCTGCGCGACTCGTTGCTCGAGCGCCCTCGCCGCCCTGATATGCAGTGCGACGATGCGCTGCTGCGCCCGCTCCAGCAAGGTTCTTCGCTGCTGCCGGGCCTGCTCCAATGCCGCCAGACCCTGCTTCTCGCATTCGGCGATGGCGGATTGGGCGATGCGTTCCGCGTCGAGCATCCGATCGATGGCATGCGCGATGCGCTCGTCATCGGCGGCCCCGACGTCGCGCGCCGCCCCTGTGGAAAGATCCATTGGAATCGCTCCTCATCCCTCGTTGACACGCCTGACCAGCTGGCGTGCCTTGCGCGATATGCCCATCGAAGGGGTATCCAGCGGCATCCTCCGCCTATCAGCTACGGTGTCAATACGGAGTAATGCGTGCGCCATCCGTAGTTGCCGCCCGCCCTTGCATGCCGCACTTGTGCCGCGGCGTTCGAACTGCATTAATAGACGAACAGTGACGAACTCCATTCCAACGAAAGCGGCGATCATCGGCGATCTCGGTGAGAGCGTGCTGCTGCTGCCGCAGCGCCTGCAGGAAGCGCTGGCCGCCAATGATCGCATCAAATTCTGCTTCACCGTGCTGCAAGCAGCCGAAAGCCATGCGCAGCATCCGCAGGAGACACCGCTCGACCTGTCGGCCGAAGGCGCGGCGGCTCATATGACAGCCGCCGACCTCGAGACGGCCGTGACGATGAGCCGCTGCGACGCGGACGGCACACTGCACATTCCCGGCGCGGAGCGGATACGCCGATTGATTCTCGACGACATCGCGTCCATGAACGCCCCCCTGTCGCTCGCCGGCGTTGCCGAACGAGAAGTATTGGCGAAGCGGCAACACACGCTCGCCGCGGCCTTGCCGGCATTCGCCGACGACCGCATTCCGGCCGGAAGGATCGCTGCAATGACGCGGGCCAACCGCGCCTCGGGCGACAGTCTGCACATCCTGGTGATGGATCTGCACAAAGCCCTCAACGGGCTGCAGGCTAGTCTCGCCGACGAAAGCATCGACGGCGCGCGGGTGTGGCGCGTCGATTCGGCAGATCGCCCGCTGATTCGCGCATTCATGTCCGGGATCAACGAGACCGCACCGCTGAAATTCGATCATCCGGGACTTCGGACCACGGTCACCCGCGGCGACGGCCGTCTCATCATTCAGAACGATATCGGCACGACCGACGCCCATGTACTGGTTTTGCACGTCGAAGGGCTGTCGGCGACACTGACATACACCGACGTGCACGCACGGCGGTTGACCTTCTTTCAGAGCCTTCTAAAGCCGTTCGGCGTACATTGGGACGATACCCGAGCACGTCACGGCGAGGGATTGGCCGAAGGCGGCGACTACTCTCTCAGCATCGGCCGCTTGGACGCCACCGACCAGCAGGCGCTCGAGCGTTACCTCGCCTTTCTCGGCTCGAGAATCGTATTCTTGATCGATTGGAATCACGCACGCAAACGCCTGCGGGAATTCCTGCGTAAAGAAGACACGGTACGGCTGCTGAAATGGGCGGCCGACAACAACATTGGGCATCGCGGCTTTCTCAAGCTGGGCGGCGAACGATTGCTGTACGAGGCCATCGAATTCGCCCGGCGCACGCCGCTGCACTACGGCGAACGGCTTCACGAAGCGCTCGGGCCGGAGGCCGCCTTCGACTATCTACAGTTCGTGCTGCGCGAGGCGAGCAGCGGGCTTCTTCAAGGGCGCTCGGAGCGATTCATTCGCGATTCGATCAAGGCCGAACTGGCGCGTCGCCTGCATCTCGCGCACTCGGGTCTGCTCGCCATTGGGCTGACCCACGCCGAGCGTGTTTTCGATCTGGCGAGCGCGGTACGGGAGGGCTTGCTTCGCTGCGGCGACGCGGGCGCCGCCGCTCTTCTCGAGCGCACCGCACGGCGGGCTCGGGGCTGGGAGCAGGAATGCGATGCTCTCGTGACGCGCATCCGCTCGCTGGCGCGGCGGACGTCGACGCCGGACATCTACGCGGCCATCATGCACGCGGCGGACGACGCGGCGGACGGCCTCGAGGAAGCCGCGTTCCTGATGAAACACCTGACCGGCGCCGTGCCGGCCGACAGCCTGGTCGGACCCGTCCGGGCGCTCGCCGCGCTCGTGCTCGACGGCGCGCAGGCGTCGGTGACCATGTTCGAAGCGGCAAGCCATGTGACGCCTGAGGGCGCGAGCGAAGACCTCCAGGATTTCTTTGCCGCCGCCGATCGCATCGTCGGCCTCGAGCAGGACGTCGATACCGTCGAACGCGCCTTGATCAGCGCCTTGCTTGCGAGCGCCGTGGATGTTCGAACTTTCCAGCTGTTGTCGGGTCTTTCCCACGCACTCGAAGGCGCCGCCGACGGTCTGTCCTTGAGCGCACTCAAGCTGCGCGATCATTTGCTCAACGATGTCCTTGCAGGATAGGGGTAGGCTACGAACGACTTACGCGACAATTTGTTCCTGGTGCTGCCGGATGAGGCCGCGGCTGCAGAGAGGGGCGCCGAGTCTGCGGGAGCCGCGGGCGCGACGCCGAGCGCCGCGACCATGGGCGCGAAAGCGTATGGCCTGCTGCGGCTCGCCCAACTCGGCTTGTCGGTTCCGCCGGCTTTCGTGCTCGGGACCGCCGTCTGCCGCGAATACTTCGCCGGCGGCGGCCGGCTTCCCGACATCACGCGCGAGCTGCTCACTCGCGGCCTTTCGCGACTGGAAGCAGCTACCGGTCGCGGATTCGGCGATACGCGCCGGCCATTGCTGGTATCGGTCCGCTCCGGCGCCGCGATTTCGATGCCGGGCATGCTGCAGACCATCCTCAATATCGGTCTGTGCGAGCACACTCTTCGCGGCTTGCTGCGGGCGTCGGGGAATCCGCACCAGGTGCGCGATTGCTACCGGCGGCTGATTCGCGATTTTGCCGAGGTGGCGCACGGCGCCGATGCCGCCCGGTTCGACGCCCTCGCGGCCCGCCACTGTACGGAGCAGGGGCTGGCGGGCGCGAGCGAGTTGGATAGTGCCGCGCTCGGCCAAATTGCCGAGGAGTCATTGGAGCTGACGCTGGCCCTCACCGGCCAGCCTTTTCCCCAGGACCCGATGCAGCAGCTCCTGCGCGCCGTGGAGGCGGTGTTTCGTTCCTGGAACGACGAGAAGGCGCGCCAATACCGCCACGCCAACGGCATCGACGATGCCATGGGCACCGCCGTCACCGTGCAGGCGATGGTATTCGGCAACAGCGGCGGCAGCTCGGGCGCCGGGGTTGGATTCACGCGCGACCCGGCCACCGGTGAGAACCGCTCGTATATCGACTTCCTCTTCAACGCCCAAGGCGAGGATGTGGTGTCGGGCCGCCATGCCGGGCATGAGACCGTATCGCTGTCGCAGAGGCTGCCGCTCGTGGCGGCTGAGCTGGCGCGCCTGCAGGGCGTGCTCGAGGGCGAGTTCCACGACATGCAGGATTTCGAGTTCACGGTCGAGACGGGCCGCTTGTATCTTCTGCAAACACGCGCCGGCAAGCGCACGCCGTGGGCGGCGCTGCGCATTGCCGTCGACATGGTGAACGAGAAGCTGTTGAGTCCCGACGAAGCATTGACCCGCCTCGACGGCATTCCGCTCGAGGCTCTCGAGCGCGCGCGTCTGTCCGATCCGCTCGGCGTCTTGCCGCTGGCCACCGCGACCCCCGCCGGCATCGGGGTGGCGTCGGGTACGATCGTGTTCGATCCCGCACGTGTCGCAGGATTCGCCGCCGGCGGTAAGTCGGTCATTCTGGTCCGACCGGACATCTCCACGGCCGACATCGCAGGCATCGCCGCGGCGCAAGGTATTCTGACGGCCGCCGGCAGCCGTACGTCTCACGCTGCCGTAGTCGCCCGCCAACTCGGCAAAGTATGCCTGGTCAATTGTTCGATGTTGCGCGTGCTGCCGAACGAGTCCAGCTGCATGATCGGCGATACGCGTCTGCGAGAAGGCGATGCGCTCACTCTCGATGGCGACACCGGCCGGATCTACCCCGGACTGCTCCCGGTCGTGCGCGAGCGACCCACCGCCGCCCTGGCCGAGGTGGCCGCGTGGCGTTCACGCTCCTGACCCGTGTCCCACCGGCGCGATCGCTCGCGCCGCACCGTCCTTAAGGACCGCGGCCTCGTACGTCTTGCAGTACGGCGGCGATCGTCGCGCGCGTTCGGGCATTCAAAGTCCCGATCAAGGCGGTCAGATTCGCCATAACCCCTTCGCCGCTGAGAGTGCCCGCCAGCCGAGGGTCCTGCATGACGTCGAAAATCGATCGGGGTGTTCCATCGATGAAAACCCGTGTGCTCACCAACCGCGCACCGTGACTGTAGTCGGCGTAGCGCCAACCGTGCACGGTGCTCAGAGATTGAATCGGCTTGCCATCCGACAGGTGCCAGCCATAAATCGCGACGCGGTCGAGATGGCTCCACAAACGATTGGTGAGCACCAGATCTTTCTTGTCGCCCGCGATCAATGTTCCGGGCGAAACACCGAGCGCCGACCGTTGCATGCCGACCAACTCGTTGTGGCGCACGGAATAAGCGGTCGAGCGCATCTCATTGCCGGCCGGCAGCGGTTGCGGCACGAAATGCGCGGCCGCCTGCGCATAGATCGCATCGACCATGCGAGGCGTCGGCAGCGTGAAGCCGTAATCCATCGCCATGGACAATGCAGTGCCCAGGCGCATGGGTATCAGAAGATAATCGTCGTCGGATCCGATGGCGAGATAATCGGGAGCCGCACAGATGACGATCGAGGGCTGGCCGTTCGCAATCGGAGAGCTCAGACGGATCGGGACGAATCGGCGCAGGAAGTTGGGAATATTGCCCGCCAGCAACTCGTGCTGAATACGGGACTCGCGCTCATCATCGCTGAGTCCATGTAGTTCTTCGGCAAACACGCGCCCACCCGCAGCACCCGGCGGACGCGCAGGTATGCTCTGCGTCAAGGAATTGTCGCAGGGTCCCTGCGGCGTCGCAGCATGCGCCGTGCTGCAGGCGGCAAGGGCGAGGGCGACGCAGGCAATCCAAATATCGATGCGATTCATCATGGTTTTCGCCGATGTAGCTGCTGGCATCTGGACTGTGGTTGACCGCTTCCGGCACTAGCGAGCAGGATCGAACTATACCCCAAATCGGTCAACTTGACTGTGCCGGGGTCCTAAGTTTCCCGAAAATGCGTCCGAACGCAAGCGCGAACCTCTGCCAGGTACTGCTCGGCGATGCCAGGCGCGAGCTGCGGCACGACTACGTCGAAGTGCACATGGTCGAGCAATTCGAAGCCGGCCGAACGCAGAATATGCGTGTCCTGCAAGATCTGCACGGCATTCCAATTGCCGCTCTTGACCAGCAGCGGCAACGGCGCTCCCGACAGCGTGATGAGAACGGATTTCTTTCCCGACAGCAGGCCGTGAACGATGCCTTGCTGCGATTCGTAGGCGAAACCGCGCGCGAACACGCGATCGACATAACCCTTCATGATGGCTGGCATCGACAGCCACCAGAGCGGGTAGATGACAGTCAGGACGTCCGCGGCACGGATATCCTCCTGCGCCCGCGCCACATCGGGGCTCACCGGGTTGTCGGCACTGATGGGCTCGAGTTCGTGAGCGGCCAGCACCGGGTTGAATCCCATGCGATACAAATCGTAGGTCTGCGTGGTGTGCCCGAGCAGTTCCAATTCGTCCGTATAGGCGCGCGTCAGCGCGAACGTAAAACTTGCTTCGGCGGGATGCGCGACAACGACGAGATGCTTCATCCAAGCTCCTGAGCGATCCGCTCGACGACTCATCCCCGGCTGCCGCCGGGATCGGCCGCTATCAGTTCTTTGGCGCGCTGCTGGAAATATACGCGGCTACATTTTCAATGTCGCTTGCGCTCAGTGTCAGCTTCTTCGGATGCTTTACCGTGCCGGCCATGATGCCCTTCAATTCCGTCTCGAGCTCGGCGTCCGACTTGCCGGCGTAGCTTTTGAGCTGATGACACGCGGCACAGGAGGCGGTGAATGTCTTCTGCCCCGCCGCGCTATCCGCGGCGTTAGCGGGAATAAACGCCACGAGCCAGGGACACAGAGCGATTGCAGCGACAAAGCGGGTACTTTTCATGGGCTCGAGCTCGCACGTTGACGGATTGCCGACCGGCTCATGAAGCCATTGCGAGCGAGGCTGCGTCTGTTCGGTACCGCACGGAAATATTGGACGGAACGCCGCCTCGCCATCCCTCCGCCGTCCGTTCAACGGTAACGCGACTCGACCAGATCGATCTCGCGCACCAGCTTGCGCGCAATCTCGTCCGAGAGTCGAGAGTGGCGTGCCAGGCTGAAAATCTCATCGCGCTCCGCCTTCAAGGCGGTCAGGCGCAGCGCGCGCTCGGCCAACGCGGCATCGTGCAGTTCCGCCGGGCTATGTTCGCTTTCGCCGCCGGCGTCCAACCGATGACGATATAAACCGAGCACGTGCGCGGCCGCCAGAGTGTAGAGCTCGGCATTCTCCGAGTTCGGCGCCGTGTGGTGCGTAACGTACTCGAGGGCGGCGATTGCCGCGATCGCGGCATCGCGGCGTGCGTTGTCCTCCTGCAGTTGTTCCAGAGGCTCTGCGGGCAGCACCAGCCCCTGCAATAAGCGCGGCAACCCCATGCTGGCCACGGCCAAGGAGAACAGGATGACCGCGGTGGCGAGAAACACCGCCAAGTCCCGCGATGGGAACGCATCGCCGTTGGGCATGAACATCGGCAGGGTCAATACACCCGCCAGCGTGACCGCCCCGCGTACGCCGGCCACCGAGGTCGTGAGCAGGAGTCGCCAGTTCGGTTGTACGGCCCGCTCGCCGCGGTGCCGCCCCCTGAGCAAGGTCATGCGCAGCGATGTCCACGCCCAGATGAAGCGCAGCAGCGTGAGCCCCGAGTAAATCGTCAGCGCGTAGACGACCAGCCACCATGGATCGAGACGGCCGCTTTGAGCAACCGACGCCATCGCACCGCGGAGGATGCCGGGGAGCTGCTCGCCCAACAGTACGAACATGATTCCGTTCAAGGAGAATTGCACCGTGTCCCAGACCGCTGCGCGCTGCACGCGGGTGGTCGCGAGCGCCCGGCCGCCCAATTCGACGTAGCTCATCGTGATCCCCGCCGCCACCGCCGCCAGGATGCCCGAGGCTCGCAGCGCTTCGGCGAGCAAGTAGGCGCAGAAAGGGGTCACCAGGTTGATGAGAATCGGCGCGCCGTTCTCGTCGCCGAGCCGCTTCGACAGCCAGAGCTGCGCGGAGCTCACTCCCAGGGTCACTCCCACGCCCAAACTCAAACCTGCCAACGCCACCCACAGAAAAGTGAGCAATGTCGAAGTCAACGAGAAACTGCCGGTCAGGGCTGCGGCCACCGCAAAGCGGAAGCACACGAGACCCGAGGCATCGTTGAGCAAGGATTCACCTTGCAGTATGCGCATGAGCCGCTTCGGGATCGGCACCCGCGCCGTGATCGAGGACAGCGCCACCGGATCGGTCGGCGACACGATCGCGGCCAGCGCGAAAGCCACCGACAGCGGCATTGCCGGAATCAGCCAGTGGATCAGGAACCCGGCGCCGACCACCGTAAACACCACCAGCCCCAAGGCGAGTTCCAGAATGACCGCCTTATCGCGAAACGGTCCGCCCTTCGGGATACGCCAGCCGTCCAGGAACAACAGCGGCGGCAGGAACAGCAGGAAGAAAATATCGGGATTCAGCGCGATACGGCGCCTGAAGACCACCGCGATCAGTGCTCCGAGCGTGATCTGTGCCAATGGCAACGGCAGCGTGAATGGCAGCACGCGGACCAGATAGCCGCCCGCGAGCACGGCCAGAATCATGGCCAGTACGAACTCTACCGAATCCATCGCCTTTCCCTCGAGGCCGTGTCAGCAGATGCGCGGCAATGGATCGTCTTCGAGCTCATCGAGCGAGCGCTGGCCGCCAAAGGCCGTGGCCAATATGACCTGCGGCGAGCCTTCGCCGATCTCGCCGATCAGGGCGGCACGGGGGGCGACCCGATGCAACGCCGCCAGCGCCGCGTCGGCGGACTCAGGTCCGACCACCGCAACGATACGGCCTTCGCAGGCCAGATACAGGGGATCGAAGCCCAGCAATTCACACACCGACTGAACGGAGTCGTGGACGGGAATTTGCGCTTCCGAGAGGCGGACCGAGAGCCCGGTGGCGCGCGCGATCTCATGCGCCACGGTCGCAAGGCCGCCGCGCGTGGGATCGCGCATGAAACGCAAGTGGGGCACGGTCATCAAGGCCTGCGCCTGGGGCAACACGCTCGCCGCGTCGGATTTGAGGTCGCCGCGCAGACCGAACTCCTCGCGGGCGAGCATGACGGCGGCGCCATGATCACCGATCGGGCCGCTGACCAAAATGCGATCGCCGGCACGCACCCGGTCGAGCGCGAAGCGCACGCCGCGCGGCCGGAAACCCACTCCCGTCGTTGCCAGATAGATCCCGTCACAGTCGCCGCGGCCGACGACCTTGGTATCGCCGGCGACCACCGCGACGCCGCTGGCGCGCGCCGCCGCCGCCAGTGCATCGATCACGCGGCGCAGCAGCGCGATCTCCAATCCCTCTTCGAGGAACACGTTCAGGGTCATGAAACGCGGCACCGCGCCGCTGACCGCGAGGTCGTTGACCGTGCCATGCACGGCCAGCGAGCCGATGTTGCCGCCTGGAAATTCGAGCGGCTGAACCGTGAAGCCGTCGGTGGTGATGAGGAGATCGCGATCGTCGGGTATGGGCAGCGAGACCGCATCGGCACCGGTGTCGAGCTGCGGGTTGGCGAGCGCCGGGACGAACAGCCCCTCGATCAGTTCGCGCATCAGCCGGCCGCCATTGCCGTGTGCCAGGCTGATGTGCGTGTCTCGAAATTGAGGTGCGTGCACGCGGTTCCGATTCAGTGGGCTGACCGCACGGCGACGGCTTCGATGAGCTGGCCGAAACTGATCGCGGCATCATTGAGCGGCAACCGCTGCGGTATCAGGACCTCAAAACCCGCCGCCGCCAGCAGCGACCGCACCTGCCCGCACAAAGCGCGATTCTGGAATACTCCGCCGCACACACCCACCCGCGCGACGCCGGTGTGGCCGCGCACCGCGAGCGCCTGGTCGCACACGGCGTGTGCGAGACTCGAGTGAAACATCGCGGCGCGCGCGGCCGCGTCGACGCGCGTGTCGAGCAGAGCCCGCAGCAGCGGCGCCCAGTCGCTGCGCCAGATGCCGCCCGCGTCGCGCGCCAGCGGCAACGCAATGGGCGCCGCGGCGTGTTGGCAGAGCGCTTCCAGCTGGATCGGCGCCTGGCCTTCGTAGCTCGCGTGCAAGCAGACCCCCAGTAGCGCGGCGGCGGCGTCGAACAGGCGGCCCACCGAGGTCGTTGACGGCGCATTCACGCCGCCTTCCCAGGCGGCACGCAGCAGGGGGCCGCTCAGGGACTCCCCCGCCGGCCACGCGTGTCCGTCCTCCCAGCACAACGCGAGCGCCGAGCGCCAAGGCTGGCGCGCGGCGCGCTCGCCGCCCGGCAACCGGAAGGGACGGAAGCTGGCGACGCGGCTCCAAGCGCCGGGCACCCCCAACAGCGCCTCGCCGCCCCACAGAGTGGCGTCCGGTCCGAGGCCCATGCCATCCCAGGTGAAACACAGCAGGGGTGCGTCGCTCGGGTACTCGCCGGCGAGCGCCGCCGCATGCGCGCAGTGGTGCCAGACTGCGTGGGTCGGCAGGCCCGAGTCGCGCGCCCAGCGCGTGTTGGGAAAGCCCGGATGCGCGTCGTGCGCGATGCACTGCGCGCGTACGCCGTAGAGCTGTTGCAAATCATGGGCCACCTGCGCGAATACCTCGCGGCCGCGCGGGCTCGCGAGTTCCCCGATATGCGGCGAGACGATGGCGCGGTCGTCCCAAGCCAGCGCTACCGTTGTTTTCAAGTAGGCACCGACCGCCAGTATCGGCGTCTCTGCGCGCCGCGGCAGCTCGAGTTCGAGCGGTGCGGTACCGCGCCCGAGCCGCACGGATCGCACGGCTCCGGCGACGACTCGGACCACCGGATCGTCCGCGGGCCGTGCAATCGGGCGGTCGTGGTGCAAGAAGCCATCCGCCACATCGGCAAGCCGCGCCTCTGCTTCGTCAGGTTCCGTCAATACCGGCTCGCCGCTCGAGTTGCCGGACGTGGCCACGAGTGCCGCGCCGAAGTCCTCGAGCAGCAAATGGTGTAGCGGGCTATAGGGCAACATCAGCCCGATCTCGCGCAGATTCGGCGCAATGGACGGGGCGAGCGGCGCCTGCGGGCCGCGGGCTGTCAGCACGATCGGCCGCACGGCGCCGCACAGCGCCGCGGCCTCGAGCGCCGACAGATCCGCCAGCGCACGCGCGTAATCCAGCCCGTCGCGGCCGCGCCACGGCAGCATGATGGCCAGCGGTTTCTCCGGCCGCCCCTTGCGTACCCGCAGGCGGGCAACGGCCTGTTCATTGCGCGCATCGCACAGCAGGTGATAGCCGCCAACTCCGCGCACGGCGACGATCTGCCCACCGTTCAAGCAGGCCAGCGCCGCTGCCAGCGCGGGAGCGTTGCCGCCGACCGCATGCCGCGCGTCGTGCCAATAGAGGCTGGGACCGCAGACGGCGCAGCCGAGCGGCTCCGCATGGAAGCGGCGGTCCAGCGGGTCGGTGTACTCAGCGGCGCAATCGACGCATAGCGTGAAGCGAGCCAACGTGGTATTCGCCCGATCGTAGGGCATTTTGCGGATCAGCGTGTAGCGCGGTCCGCACTGCGTGCAGTTGATGAAGGGATAGCGGTAGCGCCGCGCCCGCGGGTCGCGCAGTTCAGTGAGGCAGTCATCGCAAGTAAAGAGGTCCGCCGGGACATGGATGGCCGAGTCTCCGCCGGTGCTCGAGAGAATTCGGAACCCATCGCTCGATTCGCAGCGCGTGGATCGCACATCGAGGAGCCGCGGCGCCGCCGCGGGCGGCGCTCGCGGCAGTAAGGCGTCCTCAAAAGCGCGCAGTCGCTCCGCCGGACCCTCGGCGAGGATTTCGACCTCGCCGCCATGGTTTCGCACCCAGCCGGTGAGTTCATGGAACTGGGCGAGGCGATAGACGAAGGGCCGGAAGCCCACGCCCTGCACGCGGCCGCCGATACGAAAGCGCAGCGCCGAGCGCTCCGGGGCTGAGCTGCCCGCCGCCAGACCATCTTGAACGGCGGCGCTCATGCACTCGTCGGCTCGCGCCGCACGCGAGCCGTGCCGCGGTGCTGTGCCAGGTGCAGCGGCGTCCAGGCATGCGGCGTGCGGTAGACGAAACGGTGGCGTGCAATGTGATAACTCGGATCGAAGCCGTAGAAGTTCATGCGCATTTGTTCGAGCTCCGCGCTGCGGTAGTCCGCGAGCGGGCGCACTTGCTCGTCGCGCGCCCGCTCGGCGCACTTGTCGGCCATGGTCTGCGTAAACCGGCCGTCGGCCGCGAGTTCCGCGGCAAGAGCGTCGACGTGCGCGCGGAACGTTGCCGCATCCGGCCCGGCATGGTCATCGATCAGCCCGAGGCTGCGCGCTTCCACCGCTCCCAGCGGCAGGCGGCGAGCCATCAGGGATTGCGCACGCACCGCGCCGACTCGTCGCGGCAAGAGGTAGCTCCAGTATTCCGAGCCGTACAAATTGCCCATGTTGCGATAGTGAGGGTTCAGCACGATGCCGCTGCGCGCCAGGACGCGGTCGGCCGCCAGTGCCAAAAACACCCCGCCGGCGGCGGCGCTGCCCTGCAGCGCCGCAATCGTCAGATGCGTGTCGGTCAGCAGAATGTCCCGAGCGAGATCGTCGATGCAGTTGATGTTGTCCCACGAGGCGTCGGCCGGACTGTCGGCGGCTTCAATACAATGCAGGTGCATGCCGTTGCACCAGAAGTCGGATCCGCCCATGAGAGCGATGACCCGCGTCGGCCGCCGGCGCGCCCGTGCGTACGCGGCGCGCAGGCGCTCGCATTGCACCGTGCCGAGCGCACCGTTGTAGAAATCGAAGTGCAGGTATCCGACGGCACCGTACTCCTCGTAGCGGATCTCGCCGCCGCGGGAGGCGTATGCGCCGGCTGCATGCCCATCGGCCGGTTCGCCATCGCTCGGATCGTCGTCGGTGGCCGGCAGGGCGTCGGCGAGAGCGCCCAGGGCCAGCACTGCAGGACGTTTGAAGTTGCGTTGCGGCCCGTCCACGGGCTGCAACTGGCCAATCCACACGGCACCGTCCCGGGTGGCGCGACAAACGGCACCGTGGCGGCGGGCGATGACCACGCCCGGACGGCCGGCCAGATGCATTTCCGGCTGCGCGTCGAACAGCCGGAAGCAACGATCGAACAGGCGGTCTTCAACGCCCGGAAAGCCGTCGGCGGAATGAATCTTGCGCAGGACGGTTGCGCTGTCATCGTGGGTCCAATCGATCGCGCGCTGCGCTTGCCGCAGCAGCGGCTGCCAGCCATGCTGCGGTTCCTGATTGCGCGCAGACAGCGGACCCAAGCCCCCCGCGATGCGCTCGAGCGCCGCGCGCACCGCGCGCACCGCGCCTTCGGTGACTTCGTGGCGATACAGGCTGCTCTTGCGCGCGGTGCGCATGGCAAACGATGCACTGGCCCAGACGGCTCCCGCGTCCAGCTCAGCCTGCGCCTGCAGCACCGTGACTCCCCATCTGTCTACGCCGCGCAGAATCGCCCAGTCGAGCGCCGAAGGACCGCCATCGCCGGGCGGTCCCGGATGCACGATGAGACAGAGATGCCGTTGCCAGAGCGCAGCTGGAATGGCGCGCTTCAGAAACGGCGCCAGTATCAGATCCGGCCTGAACAGCTGCACTGCCTCGCTCGTGACACGATCGTGGATATCGAGTTCGACGGACAGTTCATGACCGTCGCGGGCCAGCTCGACATACAGCCGTTGCGATAGACTGTTGAAAGAATGCACCAGCAGCAGGATGCGCATCAGCCGGTCGCCCGCACCGTGCCGCGGCGATACTTGTAATACGCGGCGCAGGCGCCTTCGGCTGACACCATGCACGAGCCGATGGGATTGCGCGGTGTGCACGCGGTACCGAAGATTGCGCAATCGGTGGGCTTTTTGACGCCGCGGATGATCGCCGGGCATTGGCAGGCCGCGTTCTCGAGTACGGGCCGCACCTCCATGGCGAAGCGGCGTTCCGCGTCGAATTCACCGTAGGCGGATTTGATGCGCAGACCGCTGTACGGCAGTTCGCCGAGGCCGCGCCACTCGAAGCTCGGCCGCAGCTCCAAGACCTCGGCGACCAGACGCTGCGCCTTGCCATTGCCTTCGCGGGTGACGCCGCGCGTAAACTGATTTTCCACGCACGCGCGGCCGTCGTTGATCTGCTGCACCAGCATGCGGATCGCCTGCATCACATCGAGCGGCTCGAAGCCGGCGATGACCACGGGCCGTTGATATTCTTCCGCGAAATACTCGTACGGCCGGCTGCCGATCACGGCACTGACGTGCGAGGGACCGATGAACCCATCGACGCGTACTTGGCCCCATTCACGCACCTCGGGCGAGTCCAGAATGCTCTGGATCGCCGCCGGCGTCACCACATGATTGCAATAGACGCTGAAATTGCGAAGGCCCAGCCGCTGCGCCTCGAGGATGAGGTGCGCAGTCGCGGGCGTCGTGGTCTCGAAGCCGATGGCGAAGAACACCACTTGCCGCTGCGGTAGCGCCGCGGCGATGTCCAGCGCCTCGAGCGCCGAGTAGGCCATGCGCACGTCCGCGCCCTGCGCGCGCGCCTTCAGCAAGCTGCGCCGGCGCGACGCCGGAACGCGCAGCATGTCGCCGTAGGTGACCAGCGTGACATTGTCCCGGCCTGCGAGTTCGATGGCCGCATCGAGCCGCGGCATCGCGAGCACGCACACCGGGCAGCCGGGGCCATGGACCAAGTGCACGTTGTCGGGCAATAGATCTTCCACCCCGTAGCGGAAGATGGCGTGGGTATGGCCGCCGCAGAACTCCATCAAATGATAGTCGCGTGCCGGGTCGACCTCCGCGTCGATCAGCTGCTCGAGCGCCGCCGCGGCGGCGCCCTCACGGAAGCCGCGGATGTAGCGCATTGGCGCGTCCCTTGAGGTGTGCGGCAATTTCCTCGAACAGGGCCAGCGACTTTTCCGCCTCCTCGACGTCGAGGCGCGTGATGGCGAACCCCGCATGCACGATGAGGTAATCGCCGAGCGCGACATCGTCGATCAGCGCAATCGAGACGCGGCTGCGCACCCCGCCCACCTCGGTCTCGACCCATTGGTCGCCCAGCAGTGCCACCACTCGCGCGGGAACGGCGAGGCACACGCCTCTAAACCCCGACCGCTGCGGCGAGCCGCGGCCGCGAACCGCTCAGCACCGCCCGCGGCCGCTCCAGCTGCTGTTCCAGCCAATCCAGCCACGGACGGATCTCGAGCGTACGCCGCGCGGCGGTGCGGATCATCGGCGTGTCGCGGCCGAGTGAACGCAGCGCGACGGCCGCGCGCGACGGGTCGAAATCGTCCAGCACGCCGAGCAGATCGGCCTTGCTCAAGACCACCAGATCGCTGGCGCGGAAAATCACCGGATATTTTGCCGGCTTGTCGTCGCCCTCGGTGACGCTCAGCAAGGTGACATTCAAGTGTTGTCCGAGATCGAAGCTGGCCGGGCAGACGAGGTTGCCGACGTTTTCGATGAACAGCAAATCGAGCCCCTCGAGCGGCAAGTCGTGCAGCGCCTGGTGCACCAGGTGCGCATCGAGATGACAGGCCGTTCCCGTCGTGATCTGCAATGCCGGCACGCCCTGCGCGCGGATGCGGGCCGCATCGTTGTCGGTTTCCAGGTCGCCTTCGATGACCGCGATACGGTACCGGTCGCGAAGCGCCACGATGGTGGCCTCCAATAAGGCGGTCTTGCCGGCACCCGGCGAGGACATGAGGTTGATCGCGAGAACGCCATGCGCGTCGAAGTGTCCGCGGTTATGCATCGCGACCCGGTCATTGGCGGCGAGCAGATCCTGCAGCACGTCGACCACCGTCCCGGGATCGCTGCGATCCAGGTTCAAATGAGCCGTCCCGGGGGTGATGCTGCAGCCGCAGGTATTGCACATGATTTAAAGTCCTCGAGCGTCCGATCGATCAGGCCGCGGATGCCGGCTGCGGCACCCGCAACTCGACGCGCCGCAGGCGCAGCTCATCTCCCGTTACGATTCGGGTGCGGTATCCCCCGCATCCGGTGCACACCAAGCGGTTCGGCGCGGTCTGCGATTGTACACCGCAAGCCATGCAGCTGATGACGACCTCCGGCGATTCGATCGACAGCACGGCATGCGCCGCGCAGCTGCCGGCGCACAGCGCCGTGAATGCACGGGCAAGCAGGGCCGGCTCGACGCCCGACAGCGGACCCACGTCGATGACGATCCGCTCGACGGCATCCGCACCTCGATTGGCGGCAATTTCAACGACCTGTGCCAGCAGGGCTTGGCAAACGGAGAGCTCGTGCAAATGCCATTCCCGATTACTTTAAGAACGTCAATGATCGCGCTGATCTGAAATCGACCGTCCGAGCGCCCTGGACTGCCGCCCGACACTCGAGGCCATCTTCAGGGAAGCTAACGCGACGCCATCGCCCCGGTCTGTACGGAAACGCACAGACCCTACCGTCGACGGAGTGTTCTGATCCTTCGCAGGCAACGAGGGCCGATGGTGACGTCATGGCTTACACAAGAGTTACGGGAATGCCCGCCGGCGGAGGACGTTGCAGCCGACGGCGCGCGCAGCTTCCCCGACGTGCCGGCCTCCTTGGTACTCGGTTTCGGCAATGTGCTCTTGAGCGATGACGGCGCCGGCGTACAGCTGGTCACGCGGCTGCGCGCGCAGTGCGGTGACGCCGCGAATTTTATCGACGCCGGCACGCTGAGTTTCAGCTTGCTGTCCTATATCGAGGCGGCGAATTCGATGCTGGTGATCGATGCCGCCGATATCGACAGCGTGCCGGGTACCATCGGCCTGTTTGAAGGCGCGGCAATGGATGCGTTTCTGACGAGCAAGCGCCGCCGGACCGTGCACGAAGTGGGTTTGATCGATCTTTTGGACATGGCGCGGCTCCGAGACTGCCTGCCGCCCCGCCGCGCACTGCTATGCATTCAGCCCCAACGCATCGACTGGAGCGAGGAGCTCTCGGCGCCGGTCGCGGACGCCCTGCCCGAGGCCGCCCGGCAGGCGAGCGCCTTGCTGCGGCGATGGCAGCTCATATGACCCGCCTCAGCGATATTGCGATTCGAGTCGAGCCGGGGATGGCCGGCGCCCCCGCGGTCACCGGCGGATTGGGCGGCGGCGTCGCCGCCATTCTCACGGAACTGGTCACGCTGCTCGAACGGCTCGCCGCCGACGGAACGCCGGCAGCGATCGACCTGCGCAGCCTCCCGATGAGTCCGCAGGACCGGGTGGAGCTCGAGCGCGCGCTCGGCGAGGGCGAAGTCCAGGCGACGGTCAATGCGCGGGGATTGTCGACCGTTCGCGAGACGCGCATTGCCGGGGTCTGGTGGATAGAGCATCGCGACCCCCAAGGGGAGCTGGTCGCGGAACTCCTCGAGGTGACGCGGGTGCCGGAGATCCTCGCGGGCGCGCCCGATGATATCGCCGCGGCGGCGCAGACGCTGCGCGAGTACATTACCACGACCGCCACGGCGCGAACCAGCTAGGAGCAACGGATGACCCAGGGTAACGAAGCAACGACAGTGGGGCAAATGCTGCTGAAGCACGGCATCAGCCGGCGCGGTTTCATCCAGTACTGTACCGCCGTGGCCTCGAGCCTCGCCCTGCCGCCCTGGATGGGACCGGCGATGGCCGAGCAGCTGCGCAACGCCCCCAGGCCATCCGTGGTGTACCTCTCCTTCCAGGAGTGCACCGGCTGCTTGGAGTCATTGACCCGATCCTTCGCACCCACCATCGAAAACATGATCTTCAACATGATTTCGCTGGACTATAACGACACGCTCATGGCTGCGGCCGGCGATGCCGCGGAAGCGGCGCGTGCCAAGGCCATGCAGGATAACTTCGGGAAATATGTGTTGGTGGTGGACGGATCGGTGCCCACCGGCGCCGGCGGCGGCTACTGCATGGCCGGTGGCCGCAGCGCCGTGGAAACCCTGCGCGAGGCGGCGAAGGGTGCGGCGGCCATCGTCTGCGTCGGGACCTGCTCGGCATTTGGCGGCATTCCCTTCGCCGATCCGAACCCGACCGGTGCGTGGCCGGTCAGTGCCATCGTGGGAGATAAGCCCATCATCAACGTCTCCGGCTGCCCGCCCATTCCGGAGGTCATCACCGGAACGCTGCTGCAATTCGTCACCACGGGACAGGTCCCGGACCTGGACGAGCATGGACGTCCCAAAGTTTTCTTCGGCAACACCATCCACGATCGCTGCTACCGGCGGCCGTTCTATGACCAGGGCAAATTCGCGAAGTCCTTCGACGATGAGGGGGCACGCAATGGCTGGTGCCTGTACGAACTCGGCTGCAAAGGCCCGACTACGTACAATGCCTGTGCGACGCTCAAGTGGAACGGCGGCACGAGTTTTCCGATCGAGTCGGGGCACGGCTGTCTCGGTTGCTCCGAACCCGGATTCTGGGACAAGGGCAGCTTCTACTCCGCACTGTCGAGCGCAGCGTGGGGCAAGGCCGGCGAGTCGACACCGCTGCGGGTGCTGGAGGTCGGCGCCGGGGCCGTCGTCGTGGGCGCTGCGCTCGGGCTGGCGTCCGCCGGCTCGGCCCGCCTGCGTCAGCGCCGCAGCGAACAGTTATCGGACGGGGTGGCTTCCACCCCGTCAATTCGGCGCGAAGCGCCTAAGGACGGCTGACCTATGGACCTTTTAGGCTTCGCACGTGGGCCGGCACTCAAAGTGGCGCTGGTCGTGTTCTGTCTGGGCGTCGTGTGGCGCATCGTCGGCTTTGGGCTGCTGCGCATCCGGCGCGACTGGAACAAGCCGCGCGCCTCAGTACTCAAGTACCTGTTCGGCGGCGCGGTCACGGTGGCCACGCGCTCGATGCCGCATCCGGAATTCATCGCCCGCACCGGCCCGGGCGAAGCGCTGGGCTACAGCTACCATCTCGGCCTGTTTGCCGTCGTGCTGCTGTTCACCCCGCATATCATCTTTCTCGGCAGTCTGTTCGGCCTCCTCTGGCCGGGCTTGCCGAGCGGCGTGATCACCGTGATTTCGGTACTCACCCTGACCTTGTTCGTTGCGGTGCTGTTTCGGCGCGTAACGAATCCGGTGATGCGGATGCTGTCGAATTTCGACGATTACTTCAGCTGGTTCATTACCATGGCGGTGCTGGTCAGCGGTCTCGCCGCCACCGCTCACGTCGGCGCTCGGTACGAGACGCTGCTGGCCTTGCACATCCTCACCGTCGATGTGCTGCTCATCTGGTTTCCGTTCGGCAAGCTCATGCACGCCTTTTATATCTTTCCCTCCCGCGCCATCAACGGCGCAATCCTCGCCCGCAAAGGAGCCACCTCATGAGCGACGCCATCGGCATACTCGCCGCCAATCTCGCGCCCGCGGAGGAGGCTCGTACGCCGGAGGCTCGCGTGGCCGGCGCCATGCGGAGTTTCGTCCAGGAGATCGGTGCGATGAGCGCCTTCCGCCTCGAGTCCTGCATCCACTGCGGCATCTGCTCGGACGCCTGTCATTTCTACATCGCCACCGAAGATCCGCAGTACACGCCCATCTGGAAGGTGGAGCCTTTCAAGCAGGCCTACAAACGCGAGGCCAGCCCCTTCGCGCCGCTGTTCAAACTGCTGGGCTTGAAGCGTGCAGTGACGGCCGATCAGCTGGAGCATTGGCAGCATCTGCTGTTCGACAGCTGCAACATGTGCGGCCGTTGCAGCTTGATCTGTCCGATGGGCATCGACGTGGCATCGCTCATCGAGCAGGCCCGCCACGCCATGTTCGACGCCGGACTCGCGCCGAAGGAACTGTACCAAAAGGCGGCGCACCAGCGGGAAACCGGCCAGCCGGAGGCGAGCGCCGAGCCCTACCGCGACCAATTGCTCGCCATCGGTGCACGGTTCGGCGTCGAGATTCCGCTCGATAAGCCCGAGGCGGAGATCATGTTGTGCGTGCCCCGGACCGACATCGAACATTACCCGAGCGCCGTCGCGGCGCTGGCGCGCGTGGTGCAACACCTCGGCGTATCGTGCACCTTTCGCAGCGATGGCTTGGTGGCGGAGAACTACGGCTACTATGCGGGCGGTAAGGAGTGGCAACGCGAGATCAGCCTGCGCTTGATCGAGCAGGCCATCGCCTGTAAGGCCAAGATCCTGCTCGTTCCGGAGTGCGGTCATGCCTACACCGCCTTGCGCTGGGAAGCGGCCGATCTGTACGGCAAGCCGCTGCCCTTCAAGGTGCGCCACGTCACTGAATTCCTCGCGGACGAGTTGCAGTCGGGCCACCTGAAGCTGACACCGGCGGGCACCGGCAAAACCACCTTCCACGATCCCTGCCAGCTGGTGCGCAAGGGCGGCGTCAACGATGCACCGCGGGCGCTCATGACAGCGATGGGCATCAAACTCGACGAATTGAAGAATCACGGTGGTTTCAGTTACTGCTGCGGCGGCGGCGGCGGCGTGCTCGACATCGAGCGCGCGGCGCCGCTGCGCTACCGGACGATGGAGAACAAATTGCGCGAAATCGACGATACCGGGGCTACGACGTTCGTGACGAGCTGCTCCGACTGCCGGCGCACCTTTGACGACGCGCAGGCTCATTTCAACTGGGACAAGACCACCCACAGCCTGCTGGAACTGGTGGCCAATAATCTGCTGACCGCGGCAAGCCGGCCATGAGTGCACAGACCATCGTCGTCGATCCCGTCACGCGCATCGAAGGGCACCTGCGGATCGAGGCGCAATTCGACGGCTCGGTGATCACGCAGGCGTCGAGTTCCGGCACCATGGTGCGCGGCATCGAAATCATTCTGCAGGGCCGCGATCCGCGCGACGCATGGGCCTTTGCGCAGCGCATCTGCGGCGTCTGCACGCTGGTCCATGGGATCGCCTCGGTCCGCGCAGTCGAAGACGCCTTGAAATACACCATCCCTGCCAACGCGCAGCTCATTCGCAATCTCATGATCGCGACGCAATTCGTACACGACCATGTGATGCATTTCTATCACTTGCATGCGCTCGACTGGGTGGATGTGGTGTCGGCGCTCAAAGCCGATCCGAAGGCAACCTCGGCGCTGGCGCAGTCGATTTCGAACTACGCGCGCTCCTCACCCGGCTATTTCGCCGACGTGCAGACTCGCGTCAAGAAGCTGGTCGAATCCGGGCAGCTCGGCATTTTCTCCAACGCCTACTGGGGCCATCCGGGATACAAGCTGCCGCCGGAAGCGAACCTCATGGCCGTGGCGCATTACCTGGATGCGCTGGCGTGGCAGCGCGAAGTCGTGCAGCTGCAGACCATCTTCGGCGGCAAGAATCCGCACCCGAACGTGCTGGTGGGCGGTGCCCCCTCCGCCATCAGCGTGCACGCCGGCGCCGGCACTGGTTCCACCGCCGTCAATCAGGTCGGCCTGCAAAAGGTGGCCGCCATCATCGAGCAGATGCAAACTTTCGTCGACCAGGTCTACCTGCCGGACACACTGGCGATCGCCTCCTTCTACAAGGACTGGTTCAAGACCGGCTACGGCGAGGGCGTCGGGAATTTCATGACGTACGGCGATTTTCCGGCCGCCGGCAGCCAGGACCCGAAGACCTTCCTGGTGCCGCGCGGCGCGATTCTGGGCCGCGATCTTTCCCATATCCAGGAGGTCGACCTCAACGCGGAAGGGGACATCCAGGAATTCG
This sequence comes from Gammaproteobacteria bacterium, assembly GCA_003134045.1. GTDB lineage: Bacteria > Pseudomonadota > Gammaproteobacteria > Steroidobacterales > Steroidobacteraceae > Bog-1198. Next base: position 6,515 of record PLAH01000115.1, on the reverse strand, counting down.
TGTCGCATTCGTGGTACGACTACAGCGGCGGCAAGGATGCCGGCCTGCATCCCTATCGGGGCGAAACCAAGCTGAACTATTCGGGACCGCCGTCCCCGTACCAGAATCTGGACACCTCGGCGAGTTATTCATGGCTCAAGTCGCCGCGCTGGAAGGGCCACGCCATGGAGGTGGGACCGCTGGCGCGCGTGCTGATGCTGTATGCCAGCGGTCACGAGCCCACCAAGGATCTGGCGAATAAGGCGTTGGCCCAATTGAACCTGCCGCTCGAGGCGATGTTCTCCACCATGGGCCGCACCGCCGCCCGCACGTTGGAATGCAAAATTTTCGCCGACTCCATGCCGCAGTGGTACGACAACCTCATGGCGAATATCAAGGCGGGCGATGTGCGCACGTTCAACGACAAGCTGTGGGAGCCTTCCAGCTGGCCGCGGCATGCGCAGGGCGTGGGCTTCCTCGAGGCACCCCGAGGCGCTCTCGCCCACTGGATCGTCATCGATGACGGCAAGATCTCCAACTATCAGGCCGTCGTGCCGAGTACGTGGAACGCCGGACCCCGCGACGCGAGCGGCACCGAAGGCCCCTACGAAGCGGCGCTCAAGGGTCATAGCCTGCAAGACCCGAAACAGCCGCTCGAAATCCTGCGCACCATCCACAGCTTCGATCCCTGCCTTGCCTGCGCCGTCCATGTCGTCGATCCGGACGGCGAGGAGCTGATTCGGGTTCGCGTCCAGTAAGTACCGGTCGATGCCCGGAATATCGCGCGCGTTCCGGGCGTCGAGTCCCGAGGTGGACCTGCTGCTGCTGCATGCCCCCAGCGTCTACGACTTCCGCAAGCATGCGATTCTCTACGGTCCGGTGAGCGACATGGTCCCCTCCTCGACCGTGTTCGAGATGTACCCGCTCGGATTCTTGACGATGGCGAGCTATCTGCACGATCGCGGCATGCAGGTGCGCATCGTCAATCTGGCGCTGCGCATGATGAACAGCCGGCGCTTCGACGTGCCCCGCTTCCTCGCACGCCAGAAGCCCAAAGCCGTCGGCATCGACCTGCACTGGCTGCCGCACGCCCACGGCGCCCTGGAAATCGCGCGCATCGTGAAGGAACTACATCCGGACGTACCCATCATCATGGGCGGTTTGTCATCGAGCTACTTTCACCGTGAATTGATCGGCTACCCTCAGGTGGATTTCGTGCTGCGCGGGGAGAGCACCGAACCGCCGCTGCATCAATTGCTGCTGGCGCTGCGCGAGGGAAAGCCCGTCGACCGGATCCCCAATCTGACGTGGAAGGACGCCCGTGGGATTCACGTCAATCCCCACGGCTTCGTGCCGATGAGTTTGGACTATGTCGATCTGCGGCCCGATCTCATGGTCGAGATGGTACTGCGCTACCGCGACCTGCAGAGCGCCCTGCCCTTCAATGGCTGGTGGAGCAATCCGATCACCACGGTATTCACCGTCAAGGGTTGCGCCTTCGAGTGCGTCACCTGCGGCGCCTCGCACACCAGCTGCACGCACCTGATGAAGCGGCAGAAGCCGGTGTACCGCAGTCCGGCGAGCGTGGTGGCCAACATGCGGGCCTTGAGCCGTCTGATGCACGGACCCATCGTGCTGATCGGCGATCTGCTCATGGCCGGCCCCGAGCACGCGGCCGAAGTGCTCGAAGGCCTGCGCACGGCGGACTTTCCCAATGAGATCGTGTTCGAGTTCTTCGCCTTGCCGCCGGCCTCGTTCCTGCGGGACATCGAGCGCAGCGTGCGCCATTGGAGCATGGCGTTCAGTCCCGAAAGCCACGACCAAGCGGTGCGCGATGCGCAGGTGGGCGAGACGGGTTACACCAACGAGGACATGGAAGCGGTCATCCACGAGGCGCTCCGCCTGCGCTGCTCGCGCATCGACATCTACTTCATGATCGGACTGCCGGCTCAGACCAAGGCGCTGGTGCAGGGCGCCGTCGAATATTGCGGGCGTCTATTGCAACTGACCGACAAGCGGCTCTCCTGCTTCATTTCCCCCATGGGCCCCTTCATCGATCCCGGCAGCCACGGCTTCGAAGAGCCCGACCGCTTCGGCTACCGTTTGTTCGCCCACACCCTGGAGGAGCACCGCCAACTGCTCGTCCAGCCCACCTGGGAGCACATTCTCAACTACGAGACCAAGTGGATGACCCGCCGCGAATTGGTCGATGCGACCTACGATGCGGCCGAGCGGCTCAACGAGCTCAAAGTGCGGCACGGACGAATAACGAAACGGCGCGGCCGAGGCGTGGCCCGCGGCATCGCCGCTGCGCGCGCGTTGCGGGCGAGGCTCGACGCCGGGATGGTACAGGGCCGCAGCGGACTCGCCGATGACGCGCTGATGGGCGAGATCACACGCTTCAGCATGTCCACCGTGTGCGACAAGCGCGAGTTGCTCTGGCCGAGGCGCGTATTCAACTTCCGCATCACCGAAATCCTGCGCCTCATCGGTCGATATATCGGCGGGAAATCACGGGCCGCCCGAGCAGTTCAGCTTCCGTAGTCCAGCTTCCCTGGTTCAGCTTCCTTGGGGCACCGTGTGTGCGACGCCTTGGTGGCAATCGATGCAGGTCATGCCGCTCTTCGGCAAGGATTGGTGCGATTCGGCGGCGGCGGCCGGCTGCTGCGCGAACGCCATGGCGGCGGGGGTATGACAGCTGCGGCACTCCGCCGAATCGTTCGCCCTGAGCTCCGCCCAGATTTTCTGCGCCATCTCGAGCCGCAGAGCTTCGTACTTCGCGGGCGTGTTGAGCTTGCCGGTCAGGTGCCCCCACACTTCTGCATACGCCTGAACATGCCGCCACAAACCCGGCAGCAATGCCGGCGGCACGTGGCAATTGCCGCAGCCCGCCTGAATGCCGAACACGTTGGAGGCATGCGGGCTGGTCTTCAATTCCCGGAAGGCGGCATTCATCTCGTGACAAGAGGTGCAGAACGTATTGGTCTCCGCAAATTTGAGGCCGCCGACGAAGCCTCCCGTAAAGCCGACGCCGACGATGAAGGCGAGCAGGCCGCCGGCCGGAATACCGAGCAAAAACCAGCGCCGCGGACGCCGCCAAAGCCATGCGGCAAAACCCTGAACCGGCTGCGGCGAATTCACTGCGAAGTTCTCGATGCGGTCATGAGCAGTCCTTCATCCCAATCCGAAAACCCAATCGATTTGGATAATCGATTTCGCGTGGATCGCGAGCGGCAAAAAAATGGTACTCGTCCCGTCGACTCGAGTTCTGTGCGTTTCCGTACAGACCCGCCGGTTATTGCGGTCTACTTTGCCGGTCGTTGCGGTCCACTTTGCGCCCAAGGGCCCTCGAAGTAAATGCGCGGGCGCCGCGTTGTGGGCCGTTGAAGGTCGGATCGTCTTTGGGAGAGTTTCATATGTCGCGTGGTAACGGGATTCGCGAACTGCACCGTACCGCCCACTGGGGTGCGGGAGCAATTGGAACGGCGCTGTTGTGCGCGCTGCTGGCAGCATGCAGCGGGAGCACGGGGCGCACGGGTCCCGCGGGGGCGACCGGCGCCACGGGAGCGACGGGGGCGACCGGCGCCACCGGCTCCGTGAGCGCGCTCAAGCTGGGGACGGCCGCGACGATCACCGCGACCATCACCGGTGTCACCATTGCCACGGCACCGCCGGCAGCGCCGGTGGTGAAGTTCCAGCTGGTCAACGAAACCGGCCAACCGCTGTCAGGGTTGACGGCAGGCGAGATCTATTTCGCGGTTGCCAAGCTCGTTCCGGCGGGTACGCAGCTCGCGGCCGTCCCGCCGCAGACCGCGGCGCCCGCACCGCTGGTGTCGAGCCAGTGGCAGTCGTACATTTATACGGCGGCGACTCCCGCACCCACCAGCGCGGGCACGCCCACCGAGCCGGTCGTCGGTACCACGCCCCAGCCGCAGGCGACCATCGAGGCCGGCACGGCGGGAACCTTCGTCGATAACGGCGACGGCACGTATCAGTACACCTTCTCCAAAGATATCTCCGCCGACAAGGCCGTCCCTTACGACCCGACGCTCACCCACCGGGTGGGCTTCGAGATCCGCGGCGTCGCCAATGCGGCGGGCACCACGATCGCGGCGAACAGCCCGGTTTACACGTTCCAGCCCTCGACCGGCGCGACCACCGGCATCGACCAGCGCGACATCGTCGAAGACCAGACGTGCAAGAACTGCCATCAAGTGCTGTCCTGGCACGGCGGTGCGCGCACCGAGGTCAAGTACTGCGTGATGTGCCACAACCCCTCATCGATCGATCCCTCGAGCGGCAATACCCTCGACTTCAAGGTGATGTTCCACAAGATTCACATGGGCGAGAATCTGCCCAGCGTCACGGCCACCGGCACCCCCCAGAGCAACTACTATATCTTCGGCTATGGCAACGCGATCAGCGACTACTCGACCGTGGCGTTTCCGCAAAGCGATGCCAGCGGCAACAATACGGCCGTCTCGGGCACGGGCCAGCGCTTTTGCGCGACCTGCCACAATGTGAGCGACACCAACACGCCGCAGACGGTCAACTTCAGCACAGCGCCCTCCTCCGCTGCCTGCGGCTCCTGCCACGATAACGTCAACTTCGCAACCGGACAGGGCCACAGCTCGAGCATCGTCGCAACGGACAGCCAATGCTCCACCTGCCACGGTCCGACCAGCAACATCGACAATGGCTCGCTGCAGGACATCGCCGCGCACCAGACACCGGTGGACTCCGCCATCGCGAAATTCCAGTACACGGTACTGAGCATCACCAATACGGCACCCGGGCAGATCCCGGTGGCGACGATCAAGGTGACCGATCCCACCAACAACAATGCGCCGTACGACATCACGAGCGCCACGGGGCCATTCCAGCAGTCGAGCTCCAGCCTGAACCTCGATGTCGCTTGGAACACCATCGATGTAAACAACATCGGGTCGGGCAGCGCGACGGGCCCGGGCGCCGGGACACCGAATCAGCCGGTGGTCATCAATTTCAAGGCCGGCGGCGCAACCATGAACGCGGACGGATCGTTCACCAAAGCTGCCACGGTCGCCATCCCCGCCACTGTCACGGGGTCCGGCATCGCGGCGCTGGAAGGCCGGGCGGTCGTCACGCTTCCCAACATCTCCGGGCTGGTCGACGCGATACCGACCGGCACGACGGCTGCGGAGCTCGGGGTGCAGGGAGCCGATATCCCGTTTGCGATCACCGACGCCAGCCCCACGCCACGCACCGCCATCGTCGCTATCGCGAAGTGCGATACCTGCCACAGAGTACTCACATTGCACGGCGAGAATCGCACCAATGACATCAATCTATGCGCCTCGTGCCACAACCCGAATGCCACGGACGCCGTCATGCACACCGCTGCTTCCGGCCCCTGCGCCGTGGGCACACCCGACAATCCAATCGACTTCAAGGTCATGATCCATCGGATTCATGCCTCCGGAGACTCGTACGCGTATGGCACGAGCGGCGTGACGATCTGCTCTTTCGGCGGCAACGCCACCACCTTCAAGGTCCTGTATCCCAGCTCCTCGAACGCGAGCCTTGGAAACTGCGCGGCCTGCCACAACAGCGGCACCTACTACCCGGTCGACCCCACCGTGGTCCAGGGGACGACGATTCATGCCAACAATCGGCAAATTCTGACCGACGACGTGGTTGTTTCGCCGAACTCCGCCGCCTGCTCGGCCTGCCACACCGATACGACGGCCATGAACCACATGACGCAGAACGGAGGCAACTTCGCCGCGACCAAGACGGCGACCGGTGCGTTGAATCCCGGCTCGACGGAGACCTGCTCGCTGTGCCATGGTTCGGGAGGAGTCGCCGACGTGGCCGTCGTGCACAAACTCGCGAGCTACCAGTGATCATCGGGATCGTTTATGGAGATTGATATGCCGCGTGCGAACGGGGTTCGCGGCTTAGGCCGTGTCTCCCACTGGGGCGTGTGCGTGATGGGAACGGGACTACTCTGCGCGCTGCTCGCAGCATGCAGTGGGAGTACCGGTCCCGCGGGGACGGCCGGTGCCGCGGGGGCGACGGGAGCGACCGGCCCACCAGGTCCGACGGCCACCGGATCGGTCCTCAATGTCAGCACAGCGACTGCAATCACCGGAAAAATCACCAGCGTCTCGATCAGCGGTCCGCCGGTCGTGAAGTTCCAGCTCACCGATCAGAACGGCGCACTCGTTCAAGGTCTACCGGCAGCCGATCTCGGGGTCGCCNNCGGTGGAGAGTGCGACCGCCGGCACCTTGGTTGACAACGGCGATGGCACGTACCAGTACACGTTCAAGAAGGACATCACCAAGGATCCGAACGTGGTCTACAACGCGGCATTGACGCATCGAGTAGGTTTCGAAATCCGCGGCCTCGCGCAAGCGAACAACGCCTCCTTTACATTCCAGCCGTCGACCGGCGCAACCACTGGTATTTTCAGCCGCGAGGTCGTCGATACCGCCACCTGCAATGGCTGCCACACACAGCTGAGCGCACATGGCGGCGCGCGCGTCGAGGTGCA
>PLAH01000084.1 GCA_003134045.1 Gammaproteobacteria bacterium | reverse complement strand
CTCGCAGCGCTGGACCTTGCTGATCAGTGAGCGAGCGAGTCACTGAGGGATATGGCGGGCCAACCCGACCCCCACGCGCGGTTTCAATAAAAGTCGTAAAAACAAAGACTTGCGCCACTCACTGGATCGCGGCGGCGGTTACACCATGCCCCAGTACCGCTTCCACTTCGAGGCGCATTGCGGCATGGAGGTGCTGCTGCCGAGCGGTGAGCTGATGCGCACCGGGCAGGGCGCGATGCCCGGTTCGCCGACGCTCGCTCACAGAATCAACAATTTCCGCGTCGTAGCTTTCCTGACCGCAGCGAGCGGAATGCCGGTATCAAAAGTAACGAGCCTTCCTTCATGCTGAACCGCGAGAGCAAGCAGGTATATGTCGGTCAGTTGCCGTGGTCCATGAATTCGGGTCGAATCCACGACATCCGAATCCAACAGACTGACTTCATCCGGCCAGAATTCATGGATATCTTGCCGGCAGGCCTCGGCTAGATGCTCAATGACAGCGTGGACCGGCAACGGGTTTGGATAGCCCGGATTCGACATGATACGGATGCACCCGTTTTGCGTGATTGGACAGGATGCCCAACCCTCCCGGGCATGCTTCGCGAACCAGTTGATCGCTGAATCGTGGGATGCATGATCGGAGTCCAGCAATGCGATCAACACATTGACATCCAACAGTGCGCGCACCTGCTAAGGTCCGCCGATCGCAAGCCCACTTGTGGCGGCATGACGCGCACGAGACCAGCTTGGGTGAGCGCGGCTAGTACGCATCATCGTCACGAAGCTCGTCGATCAACTCATTCGTGACGAGACCGCCGCGCCGCGCGAACGGCTTAAGTCCATAAACTGCCTTGGGTTCCTTCACGGAGAGCGGCTCCTGCGGAGTCGTCAGAGCGCGCCGAGCTAGCTCGGAGATCATCTCGCCGATGGTTTTCCGTTCCCGCTTGGCCCGCTCCTTGGCAGCCTGTAGCACATCGTCGGCAATGTCGAGCGTGGTTCTCATGCATCAGATGCTAACGCATCACGCATCACTAGTCCATGCTCCCGATCGGGCCGCGGTTCCAGCGGTTGGCGCCCGTGGCGGCGCCGAACGTTTCCCTGCCACATATACCTATAGGCAGGTTTCGTTGCCTGAGACGTCAGGCACCCAATCCGCGCGACGGGTCGGGATCCCAGGTTGAAAAAGGCGTGGAGCGTTGTGAGAAATCCGAGACGTATCGACGTTCTGGCAATGCTGCTCCTGATGGCCGTGGCCGTGGCCGTGCAGGCCAGCGCCGGTCCGGGGACCGTGATCAATTTCTCGTCACACGGAATGGAGTGCGGATGCCGCTAACGACTCGTTGACCAAGGTTCTCGAGTTCTTGCGGAAGAATCTGGCTCCGAAGTAGCCTGTCGCCGCGCAGAGGAACTGGCCGCCGCGCCTGCCATTCGCGCTAGGGACGCCCACCCTCAAAACGCCACGCTCTAGCGGTTGGCGATCGCGCGGAGCCTTGCAGTCACGGAATTCGGATGCAGCAGATGCCTCAATTTGCCAAAGGCCCCGAAGTGCAATATCCAAGCCCTTCGCCAGCCGTCGGTAGTGTTGGCGCCCGCATAATGGGCGTTCAGAGGATCATGCGCAGTGGCGCCCCCCAGAGCGACCGGGCAGGGCACCGCACGCGATTCGTCGACGCTGTCCATCGCGAAACTCTTGCCTCGTGTATCGGCAGTCTCGCCGCCAGGTCTCAAATGAATCACATGGTGCGGCTGCAGACCGGCGAGGTGAGATCCGGGTAGATACCACATGCAGCCGTTCTCGATGGTCGCGGGTTGCAGAGGAATCCAGAAATTTACGGCCCGCAAAGGCACCGGTCCCTGTTTGTATACCGCGTCCTGATGCCACGCGGTCGCGGTGTTGTTGTGGGGGGGCTTGTAAATGGCGTGATCGAAGATGTGGCCCACCGGCACGCCGAGCAGAGCGCGCGCTATCTCGCGGCAGCGCGCATACGCCTTCGTCTTGCGCAGCTCGGGCGCCAGCTTGATTGTATCGTTGACCTCCGGCTGGCGGGGTGGCGTGCTGGGATCCCGCGGTCCGCCAAGATCGACGGCGCTCGATCCCAACGTGTCGAATCTTTCGAACAGCGGATCGATCAAAGATCTGATTCTCGAGATGTCTTCAGCGGTAGTCAAAGATTCGATCTGCAGAAATCCGTCCCTCTCGTAGCGGACGCGCATTTGCGCGAGTTCGTCCCTCGCGAAGGGTAGCGGCGAACTGACAGCCGGGTTCATCATTGGCATCTCTCCTTTCAGCAGCGGCGAAAAGCGCTTAACTTATTGTTCCTGAATAATTTTTTGCATGCATCATGCGAGCATGACTACCCTAGCGTGCAGCACCGGAACGACAATCCGTATTTGCCGAAATCGGCGAGAAGGAAGGGGAGTCGGGTGCCCAGCCACGTTCGCAGCGGCGCACAGACCTTCACCCGCGCCGAGAGATCGAGGTTCGTCGACCTCGCCGCCGAATGCGAGGTATCAGCGCGTACCCTTTGGCAGCTGTCGTCGCGGACATGGGTGTGATCTACGGAGGGACACCACAGCTGAGTATCAAAATAACTGCGTAAGCCTTTGTAAATATTAAATACTTAAGTGGCAGCGACGATAATCCGCACGCCTCGCTCAATAAGACTGCGCGACTCGCGGCTTTGTCTGACATACATCAGCGTCTGCGGCATTCATAAGTGGGGCAGCAATCGGTAGACCGAATCGCTCGCGGCATTGGCGTGCAGACGATCCCTGCTCGAGATAATCGGTTTGGAGGAGTCTGCCGAAAATAAAAGGGGCATCAATTGACTATTGCCGACGACAGCACGACCATCGAGCTGCCAACAGCCGCTGGCGAGCGCCGGTCCGTTTCGATCGATGATGAGCCATCCCCCTCGCCCGGTGAAATTGGTCGCGTGTTACGGGACCGGTATGTTCTCGTAGATCGATTGGGAAGCGGCGGCAAGGGCTCGGTATTCAAAGCCCTGGATCGCTACCGCACCCATCTTCCTGAAGCTCAGCGGTACGTGGCGATAAAAATTTTGCATGCGACGGCGGCTCACCGTGAGGAGCTGCTCTCGAGCTTGCGCCGCGAGTTCCACTGCACGCAGATGCTTTCCCACCGGAGCATTGTCAACGTATTCGAACTGGACCGAGACGGCGACGTGGATTTTTTTACGATGGAGTTGCTGGAGGGGGAACTTTTGAGCCGCGTGATGGGGCGATTGCAGCCGTTGCCCATGTCCCGCCCGCAGGCATGGGCAATCATACGCGAGATCGGATCCGGCCTGGAGCATGCACATGCCCGCAACGTCGTTCACGCGGATTTGAAGCCGCACAATATCATTGTGACCGACTCGGGAGAGGTCCGGATACTCGATTTTGGCGCGTCGAGCACGTCCGCCGATCAATCTCCGGAGGACGGTCTAGGTCCGAGAAATGCCATTTCCTCGGTGACGCCTGCTTATGCGTGCTGCGAACTTCTGGAGGGACGAGTGCCCGATCCACGCGACGACATCTACGCGTTCGCGTGCCTCTCGTACGAATTGCTCGCCGGAGCGCACCCCTTGCAGCGCCGGCGCTCAACGGAGGCGCGCGATTTTGGAATTGTGCCGACACGGCCGCCAGGCCTTAGCCGACGACAATGGCAGGCGCTTAGGATGGGGTTGTCGTGGCATCGGGCGGGGCGCTCAATTTCGGTGCGCGCCTGGCTCGACAAATTGAATATCGGGCGGGCGGCGGGGCCGTTGCCGCGGGTTCGTGATCTAGCATCCGCGCCGGCCAACCCCCGGCCGGCGATGTCCTCGAGGCCCGCCGCGCTATTCGCCGTCCTGTTGATTTGTGTAACCGTTTGGTTTTCAGTTGCCGGTTTGGCGGGCAGAAAAAGCAGCCGCAACGATGTCCTTGCGGCGGCCGCGGCGAGCGTGCCGCTCAACACCGGCCCCGTCCCGACGCGTGAGAGCGCGGGGTTGCCGGAGGCTTCGGCGGCAATGGCCGCTGTTCCGCGGAATGCGGCCGCGCTTCATATGCCGTCACTGACTTCGGAGACGCAATCCCAAGTCGCAAATAACCTGGGGCGTGACGTCAACGGTTCGAAGCTTCCTACCTCGCTAACCAGCCCGCTGGTGGTTTCCGCCAGTGACTATACGGTTCGCTCCGGTGAACATTTTGCGGAGATTCGCGTTCATCGTTCCTCTCATTTGGGTGGCGATACTCCCTTCGTGTGGTGGACCGAGGCTGCGTCGGCGAAACCCGGCATCGATTACGTGCAGCAGGGGAAAGCAATTCAGTCCTTTCCAAAGGGTAAAAGCTCAACCAGCTTTTTTGTAAAGCTCGTTCCCACAGCGTCCAGAACGAAGCCCGAGGTATTTTATATTGCAATCGCCGGCGCCGGTCGTGGCGCGTCGTCAGGCTGGGCTGCGCGCGCGGCAGTTTGGCTGCCGACAAATTATGATCAGTCGTAGCCCGTCGTCGAAAGCGACGCGCCGCATGGTGGCCATGGTAACTCACTGAAACTCCTGGTAAACTCCTTATCGGCCTGGTTGAGCCGACCAACATGTTATGGTGGCCGTCTGGGTATGAGGGCGAAGCGGCGTCAAAGGTACCCGTTCCACTCTTCCGGGTTTCAAACAGCGGGTTCGAATTTTCTCCCCGTAGGGACGCGAGGTGATGATGCTCGCCAGTTTGTCAAGGCCGACAGCATTCTGTAGCGGTGCGCAAGCGCGGTTAGCCTCACCCGCAATCAGTTTATGTCAACTTCAACGGCATTTTTCCGCTGGTAGAAGTGCGTCACGTACTTCGCTGAAATTCTATGGTGTACTGTCAAATCCATAGATATGCAACTAAACGGCGCGCCGTGTCCTGTATAATTCGCACGCAACGCGAGTTGGGCCGCGGCGACCGACATCGATAACTGGAGGGCGATTGGACGTCGGAAAATCCGCCAGAATGTTCAAGCCGATGCGCGAAAACGGCGATCAGCTGACTCATGAAGCATCGCGTGTAAAGCCAAAGCTGACCACGTTGCTGCTGAGCGACTGCACTCTGCCCGAGTTCATGGATATTGCGGAGCATTTTGGCTCCGATGAATATGCTTACGTGGTCACTCCCAATGTCGACCATCTCATTCGATTCTGCGATCACGAATCGTTTCGGGAACTGTACCGTTCGGCGAGATTCACTCTCCTCGATAGCCGTTTTCTCGCGCTGGTGCTGCGTTTGACGACGGGCGCTCGTTTGCCTACCTGTCCGGGCAGCGATGTGACCGCGCGGCTGTTCAGCAACGTGATCTTGCCGCACGATAAAGTGGTGCTGATCGGCAGCACCGCGGCGCAAGCCGAGTTGCTGCGCCAGCGTCATGGATTGCAAAACCTGCTTCACTTCAACCCGCTGATGGGCTTCATCGATGACCCGGCAGCCGTGGAAGCGACGTTGCGATTCATCGAAGAACAGAGCCCCTTCCGGTTCTGCCTGTTGGCGGTCGGTTGTCCCCAGCAAGAAATGCTGGCCAAGGCGTTGAAGACTCGAGGACGCGCCCGGGGGCTCGCCCTCTGCATAGGCGCTTCGATCAATTTCATCACCGGCAGCGAGCGGCGTGCACCTCGATGGATGGGCGGATTGGGACTGGAGTGGCTGTTTCGCCTGCTGCAAAGCCCCGTGCGCCTGTCCGGCCGGTACCTGTTGCGCGGCCCGCGCATCTTTTTTCTGCTGCCGCGATTGAAATTCAAGCTGGCATCTCCGGACGTTGAACGCGGCTGAGCAAAACTCGGTCGTGACGCGGCGAGTTCTGGTGATGGGCGAGGGCGGCGAGGGAGAGCTCGTCAGCCGCCGCGTGGTCGACGCGCTCAACGCGAGCGGTTGGGCCACGCCGGTCCTCATCAGGCACGGCCGGACGGGCCCTGGGTCCCTCCAACTCGACATCACCGATGCAGCCGCGCTGCGGGCTTCTTTGGAGAACGCCTGGGGTGTGGTCAATTGCATCACCAGCAGTGTCGGCGCCATCTCCGGTGGTGCGGCGGCGCTCTTTGCGGCGGCTCGAGCGCTGTCCGACCCGCCGCGAATCGTCTACGTGAGCAGCCAGTCGGTCTATGGCGAGGCGTCCGGCGATGTCGATGAGGCATCGCCACCTGTCGGTTCTCTCAGCGCGTATGGTGCGGCGAAAGTGGCGGCGGAGCGGGAGGCGGCCGGTGCCCCCTCGGTCGTCATCCTGCGGCCGGGGATCATCTACGGCCCCGGCAGCTCGCAGTGGAGCGAGCGCGTCGCCGAGTGGCTGGTGCACCATCGCCTCGGCGATTTGGGACGAGCCGGTGACGGCTACTGCAACTTGGTCTACGTCGACGACTTGATCGATGCGATCATGCGGGCGCTCGAAGGGGCCGGCCTGTCGGGCAAGACCTTCAATTTGTCGTTGCCTCAACCGCCGACATGGAACGAGTACTTCATTCAGTACGCCAAGGCGCTTGGCGCCGTGCCGGTGTCGCGCATCACGCGGCGCCGGCTCGCCATCGAGACCAAGCTCTTGGCGCCTCCGCTCAAGATCCTGCAAATGCTGGCGCAGAAATCGTTGCCTCGCGCGTCGAGGTTCGTTCCAGAACCGATTCCGCCGTCGGCTGCGCAATTGTTCAGACAGGAAATCAGGATGTCCGTGCGGGCGGCCGAAACAACACTCGGCATGCGTTGGATGGGGCTGCGCGAAGGGTTGGCCGCGGCAGCCGATTCGTATCTCGGGCAAACGCGGGGGCCGCGGCAGAGGTAATGTCGACTCGCTCGCGAGCGGCATCACTACACAATAATGGAAGTGCGACGGAGTTCACACTTTCGACGGGCGTGTGCGAACCGCGCAATCCGATCGCTTTAAATCCGGATTCTGTTAACAGTTTAGAAGACTCGCGGCGCCGTTTGCTTGCCGTTGAAGACCTCTCGCTATAGTCTGAAATCTCCGTATCGGAGAGATCATGGCCAACCCATTCGAGGTGGAAAACGCAGAGTTCCTCGTGCTCGTGAACGCCGAGGGCCAGCACAGCATCTGGCCGAGTTTTCGTGAGCCGCCTCGCGGTTGGAGCGTCGTGGGTCCGAGGGGCGCCAAGCAAGTCTGCTTGGACTGGATAGAGATTCACTGGGTGGACATGCGTCCGAAATCGCTCATCGAAACGACGATCGTTTCGAAGCAATAGCGATGTATCGGCCGCTCGCACGTGTGCCGACGGCGGCACTCGTCAATCGTATTCTCTAGAGTCATGGCAACAGATCCGCTACACGTTTCGAGCGAATGGGCAGCCCCTACCTCGCTGCCGCTTTCCGTCGCGCAACTGGAAGTGTGGCGGGCGCAACAGTTGGCGCCCGATAGCGCGCTCTACAACATCGGCGGATATCTCGAGATATTCGGCGTCATCGAGCATGCGCCGTTCCAGAGCGCAGTGCGGGAGGCGTTGAGCGAGACCGACTCCCATCAATTGCGATTCGTCGATACGCCGGAGGGTCCCCGGCAAGTCTTCGGGCGGTTCACGAACGTTACGGTACCCTTCATCGACGCGAGCCGCGGCGTGGATCCGGAGGGCGCGGCCCAGGGTTGGATGCGCGCTGCGATGGAGAAGCCCTTCGATTTGTCGGCGGGACCGCTGTTCCGCTATGCGCTCATCAAGGTGGCGGATGACCGCTTCTTTTGGTTTTGCTCGATGCATCATCTCATCATCGATTTTTTCGGCACGGCGCTATTCTTGCGTCGCGTCGCCGATCTATACAGCTCGCGGATCGACGGCCAATTGCGCGTTCCCGCCGAGCGAACTTCGTGGCGCGGATTTCTGCGAGATGAGGCCAGCTATCGGTCGTCGACGAGGCACGACCTCGATCGGAACTATTGGCTCGAGCAGCTTCGAGACTACCCTGCGGCCGTTACACTCTCCGGCCAACCGCCGTGCTGGCCGGACGAGGTGGTTACCGCCGTGGGGAGCATCCCGCGCTCGACGGTCGTCGCGCTGGGAAAACTCGGTGCGGCCCACAACTCGAGTTCCGTTGCGGTGCTTCTCGCGGTGACTGCGGCCTATCTGTCTCGGATCACCGGAGCCACCGATATCGTGGTGGGCATGCCCGTAGCGGCGCGCACCAGCCCGCAGCTGCGCCACGTCATCGGGTTCGTCGCCAATGTCGTTCCGGTGCGGTTCCAAGTCGATCCAGGCGCGTCCTTCAGCGCATTGCTGCGCCAGGCCGTAGCCCAGACGCGCGAAGCGTTTCGCCACCAGCGGTATTGGGCGAGCGCTTTGCGACGCGACCTCGGGTTGGCCGCGAATCAAGCCAATATCTTCGGCACCGTCGTCAACTTCATGCCGAGCGACGAGGAGTTTCGGATCGCCGGACACGCGGTGCGCATGCATGTGTTCACGCCCGCGCGACGGGTGGAAGATCTGGCCATCACCTTCAACGGTCGGAACGATGGCTCCGACACGGCCATGCAATTCACCGGCCATCGGGCACATTACGACGAGCGGTCTTTGCAACGGCATCAGCAGCGTTTCCTGCGCCTGATCGAGTCCGCGGTGCTCCAACCGGACTTGCCGACGCGGGCCTTACCGTGGCTGTCTGCTGCCGAACGGGAGCGTGTCCTCGAGCAGTGGAGCGGGGCACCGGGAACGCCGAGCGAAGAGACGTTGCCGGCGCTATTCGAATCTCAAGTGGTACGCACACCGGATGCGGTGGCGGCGGTGTCGGGAACGGAAAGTCTCACGTACGCGCAGCTGAACGTACGAGCGAACCGGCTGGCGCATCGGTTGATCGGGCAGGGAGTGGGCCCGCAGAGCGTGGTGGGATTGTGCGTCGAGCGTTCGCTGGAGATGCTCGTCGGGATGCTGGGCATACTGAAGGCGGGCGGCGCGTACCTGCCGCTGGACCTTGCCTATCCGGCGCAGCGCCTGCAGCTGATGCTGGCCGATGCACGGCCGGCCCTGGTGTTGAGCAGCGTTGCGACGGCGAGCGTCTGGGCGAGCCGGGCTGAGGCCGGTCAGGGGTTGCCGGCGGGGATCGAGCAGTGGGTGCTCGACCGCACCGGCGCGTTGAGGGGAGCGGGGGGGTCGAGCGACTCGCGTCCGGCCGACACGAATCCGAGCGACGCCGAGCGTCGTAGCGCCCTGGAGGCGCGCCATCCGGTCTACGTGATCTACACGTCGGGATCGAGTGGAACGCCGAAGGGCGTAGTGGTGACGCATGCGGGCATCGGCGCGCTGGCGGCGGCGCAGGTTGAGCACTTTGCGGTCACGGGGCATTCACGGGTGCTGCAGTACGCGTCGCTGAACTTCGATGCAACGTTTTCGGAAGTCGTGATGGCGCTGACCAGCGGGGCCGCTCTGGTGCTGACACCGCCGGAGGCGTTGAGCGGGGCGGCGCTGCGCGCGGTACTCGTCAGGCACCGCATCAGTCATGCGACGCTGCCGCCGGCGGTGCTGGCGACGATCGCGCGAGGCGAGGGACTGGCGCTCGAGTGTTTGGTGGTGGCTGGTGAAGTCTGTGCGCCGGCACTCGTCGCCGAGTGGTCGGATGGGCTGCGGATGATTAATGCCTACGGTCCGACGGAGAGCACGGTATGCGCGACCATGAGCGCGCCTCTGCGCGGCGGCGCGCCTGCACCCATCGGCACGCCGATCCCCGGTACGCGGGTCCATGTGTTGGATGGTTCGCTCGAGCCGGTGCCGATCGGCGTCGAGGGAGAGCTTTACATCTCCGGCGTTGGGCTTTCACGGGGTTATTTGAATCGCCCAGGGTTGACCGCCGAGCGATTTGTGGCCAATCCCTACGGGCTGCCGGGCAGCCGTATGTATCGCAGCGGCGATCTCGTACGCTGGAATGATGAGGGACAACTCGAGTATCTGGGACGCGCCGACAGTCAGGTGAAGATCCGCGGCTTTCGCGTCGAGCTCGGCGAGGTCGAAGCCGCTCTATGTGCACAGACGGGAGTAGGACAGGCAATCGTCGTGGTGCGCGAAGACGCTCCCGGCATACGCTACCTCGCCGCCTATGTTGTCGGCCGGGCAGGCGGCGAGGTGAATCCCACGGCATTGCGGCATGCGCTCGCAAGCCGACTGCCCGAGCATATGATCCCGGCGGTAATCGTCCCGCTGGCCGAGCTGCCGCTGACTCCCAATGGGAAACTCAACCGGCGTGCCTTGCCGATCCCGGGCGCCATTGCGCGTTCGGCTGCCGCGCACGAACCTCCGCAGGGGCCCATCGAACAGGCCCTCGCCGCACTCTGGGTTGAGCTTCTACATATCGACCGGGTAGGTCGCCGCGATAATTTTTTTGAACTCGGCGGCGATTCCTTGCTGCTCATCGAGCTCGTCGAGCGCCTCAGGCAGCGAGGCTGGCAGGCCGATGCGCGCATGGTGTTCGACCGACCGAGCGTGGCGGGACTGGCCACCGTCATCTCGGCAAGTCAAGGTCCAACCGAGATTCCGCCCAATCTCATCGGTGCCGACTGCATGCGCATCGTGCCCGGTCTGTTGCCGCTGGTCACGCTCGAGCAATCGCATATCGACGCCATCGTTGCGCGCGTGGCGGGCGGGATCCGCAACGTCCAGGACATCTATCCGTTACTGCCTCTGCAAGAAGGATTGCTGATCGAGCATCGCATGTCGCACGAGACCGATGCGTATGTGCTAGGCGCACTCCTTGGCCTGGACAGCGAAGCCCGGGCCGACAGCTTCCTCGCAGCGCTGCAAGCGGTCATCGACCGTCACGATGTACTGCGCACCGCCATCCAGTGGGAGGGATTGCCGGAGCCCGTGCAAGTCGTATGGCGGCACGCGATGCTGGTCGTCGAGGATTTCTCGACTAGCGATCCGGACATCGCGAAGGCATTGTGGCGCAAACGCCAGGTTCGCATCGACATAGGCACGGCGCCGCTGATGCGCGTGTGGCGCGTCCGCGATGCAGCGTGCGGTCGCCCGCTGCTGTTGCTGCAGTCTCACCATTTGATCGGCGATCACACCACCTTCCGGCGCATCATCGCTGAGGTGGGGGCGTACCTCACCGGTCAGTCCAACGACCTGCCGCCGCCTGTTCCGTTTCGAAACTTCGCCGCTCAGACTCGACTCGACCGCAGTACGGAACGAGACGAGGCGTATTTTCGGGAGCGATTGGGCACCCTCGATGAGCCCACGGCTCCGTTTGGATTGCTCGATGTGCGAGGGGACGGGGCCGACATCGAGGAAGCTCGAGCGGCGGTGGATGCCGAGCTGGCATGGCGCTTGCGGGAACGGGCCCGCAGATTAGGGGTGACGGCCTCGAGCATTTTCCATCTGGCGTGGGCGCTCGTCCTGGCGCGAACCAGCGGCCGCGAAGATGTCGTATTCGGTACAGTGCTCTTCGGACGTATGCATGGGGCGCTGGGCGTCGATCGGGCGCTGGGGTTGTTCATCAACACGCTGCCGCTGCGCTTACGCTTAAGCGATATGTGCGTGGCCGATGCGGTGAAGGAGACCCACCTGCGACTTGGCGAGCTCCTGCGCCATGAGCATGCATCCTTGACCGTCGCTCAACGATGCAGCGGGCTGACTCCAGGTACGCCCCTGTTCTCGGCATTGCTCAATTATCGTCACGGTAACGACCAGGTGATGGCATCGACCGATGTCGACGTGCTGCCCGGCGTCAGGCTGCTGCGGGCGGAGCAACGCACCAATTACCCGCTGGGCATGTGCGTGGACGATCAGGACCGCGGCTTCATGCTGACGGCGCAGGCGCCCGCACGGACCGATCCGAGGCGAATTACGGGCTTCATGCTCACTGCGTTGGAAGGTCTGGTGGACGCGCTCGACCAAGCTCCGCAAACCAAGCTGCATGCCATCCCGGTGCTGTCCGCTGCCGAACAGGAGCGAGTATTGACCGAATGGAGCGGTAGGAGCGAGGAGTCGAGAGGCGAGACGTTGCCGGCGCTTCCGATGCTGCCCAACGGCAAGCTCGATCGGCGCTCATTGCCCACTTCCGGTACCGACGCGGCCGCGGGTTCTGTATACGAGCTGCCTCAAGGAGCCGTCGAAGCCGAGATTGCCTCGATTTGGGCTGAACTCCTACGTACCGAGCGTGTGGGTCGACACGACAACTTTTTCGAACTTGGCGGCAACTCCCTGCTGCTCGTCACATTGGTCGAAAAGATGAGGCAGCGTGGGTTGTGGGTCGAGGCTCGCACGATTTTCGACTGCCCGACCGTCGCCGGGCTGGCGGCCGCGCTTGATGGCGACCGCCGCCCCGTTGAAATTCCTGCGAACCGAATCGCCGCCGGATGGGCGCGAATTACCCCGCCGATGCTGCCGCTGGTCACGCTCGATCAAGCTCAGATCGATGCGATCGTCGCGCGGGTTCCCGGTGGCAGCCGCAACGTGCAGGATATCTACCCGCTGGTGGCGTTGCAGGAAGGTCTGCTGCTCCACCATCGCTTATCGGGCGAGAACGACGCCTTCGTACTGCGTGCCTTGTTGTCCGTCGACAGTCGCGATCAAGTCGATCGCTTCGTCACCGCATTACAGTTGGCGATCGATCGCCACGATGTATTGCGCACCGCCATCCAGTGGGAGGGCTTGCCCGAGCCGCTGCAGGTCGTCTGGCGAGATGCGAGACTTCCGGTCGACGAGATTTCGCCGGATGCCGAATCCGATCTCGAAACGATATGGCGCAAGCGCAATTCCCGGATCGACGTGAGTCAAGCGCCATTGATGCGGGTGTCGCTGGCGTACGATGGGGCGCATAGCCGCTGGTTGTTGCTGCTGCATTGTCATCACCTCGTGATGGACCACACGACTCTCGAGTTGTTGATGTCGGAAGTGCGTGCGCATATGACGGGCGGCGGCGCGCGCCTGCCGACGCCGGTGCCGTTTCGAAACTTCGTAGTCGAGGCGCGCTCGAGCATCGATCCGGCGGCACACGACGCGTTCTTCCATGCGATGTTGGGCGACGTCGATGAACCGACCGCGCCCTTCGGCCTGCTCGAGGTCCGGGGCGATGGAACGGACGTCGAAGAATCACGGCTCGCCTTGACTTCCGACTTGGCGCGTCGCTTGCGTGCGCAAGCGCGTCGCTTGGGCGTGACGGCCTCCAGCGTGTTCCATCTGGCATGGGCGCTGGTACTCGCGCGAACGACCGGGCGCGATGACGTCGTGTTCGGCACCGTGCTGTTTGGGCGCATGCATGGCGCCACGGGCGTCGATCGGGCGTTTGGTCTGTTCATCAATACGCTGCCGTTGCGTGTGCGGCTGAACGATATGGGCACGCTCGATGCGGTGCGAGAAACTCACGCGCGGCTTGGGCAGTTGATGCAGCACGAGCATGCATCCTTGGCGCTTGCTCAACGCAGTAGCGCGTTACCCGCGGACACGCCGCTGTTTTCGTCGTCGTTGAATTATCGCTACGATCCGGACCAGGTCGCATCGCGGGCGGACGTCGAGTTGCTGCCGGGCGTCAAACTGCTGCGCGCCGAAGAGCGTACGAATTATTCCATAGGGCTCGCCGTCGACGATCAGGTTCAAGGATTCGTACTGACAGCACAGGCGCCCGCGGCCGTCGGTCCCGCGCGAATAGCCCGTTTCATGCTGACGGCGCTGGAGAGTTTGGTACGCGCGCTCGAGCACGCTCCGCACACCAAAGTCAAAGCGTTGCCGGTGCTGTTCGCCGCCGAACGGGAGCTTCTGCTGGGCCAATGGGCCGGAGCGACGAGCATGCCCGGTGCCGCGACACTCGTGCAGTCGTTCGAGTCGCAGGTCGCGCGCAGTCCGGACGCGGTTGCCGTGGTGCTCGAGGGTCGAGAGCTCACCTATTCACAGTTGAACGCGCAAGCGAACCGACTGGCGCATCGATTGATCGCCCAAGGAGTGGGCCCTGAGTGCGTGGTCGGCCTGAGCGTCGAGCGCTCGGTACCCTTGCTGGTGGCGATGCTGGGCATATTGAAGGCGGGGGGCGCCTACCTGCCGCTCGATATCGCTTTTCCCGCAGAGCGGTTGAAATTGATGGTGGAGGAGTCCCGGCCGGTGCTGGTGTTGACCAGTACGGCGACGGCGAAGGATTGGAGGGCCCGTGCGCTCCGCGGTGAAGGACTGCCGCGGGACATCGAGCAGCTGATTGTCGATGAGAATGGATCGGCCGGCGCGGGTGGATGGAGTGACGCCAACCCGAGCGATGCACAGCGTCACGGCGCATTGACGCAAGACCATCCGGCCTATGTGATCTACACCTCGGGCTCCAGCGGCACGCCGAAGGGCGTGGTGGTGACCCATTCGGGCATCGGGGCGATGGCGGCGGCGCATGTTGCGCGTCTCAAGATCACCGCCGGTTCGCGCGTCTTGCAATACGCCTCTGTCAACTTCGATGTGTCGTTGGCGGAAATCGCGATGGCATTGACCGGTGGTGCAACTCTCGTGCTCACGCCGCCCGAGGCTTTGAGCGGGGCGGCGCTGCGTGCGGTGCTCGTGGATTACCGTATCAGTCATCTGATGCTCACGCCTGCCGTGTTGAACACCGTCGAGCACGGATCTGATCTTGCGCTCGAGTGCCTGGTCGTGGGCGGCGAGCGCTCATCGGCGGCGCTGCTTGACGCGTGGTCCGGCGCCCTGCACATGATGAATGCCTACGGCCCGACGGAGGCCACCGTGTGCGCGACCATGAGCACGCCTCTGCGCGCGGACGCAACGGCACCCATCGGCAGTCCGCTCGCCGGGACGCGAGTCTACGTGTTGGATAGCGCGTTGGAGCCGGTGCCGATCGGAGTCGAGGGAGAACTGTACATCGCCGGCGTGGGATTGGCCCGCGGCTATCTGAATCGGCCGGGACTGACCGCGGAGCGCTTTGTCGCGGATCCCTTTGGCGCTCCCGGAACCCGCATGTATCGCAGCGGCGATCGCGTGCGTTGGCGGCCCGACGGCCAACTCGACCATCTCGGGCGCACCGACCAACAGGTCAAGATTCGCGGCTTTCGCATCGAGTTGGGCGAGATCGAAGCGGCGTTGCGATCCCGACCGGAGATCGATCAGGCGGCGGCGGCTGTGCGCGAAGACACGCCGGGCGGTAAATATCTCGTGGCCTACATTGTCGGCCGGTCCGGTCAGGAAGTCGATCCGACGAAGCTACGCCGTGCGCTCGCCGAGCGGCTTCCCGATTACATGATACCGGCGGTGTTCGTGCCGCTCGCCACGCTCCCGCTGCTGCCGAACGGTAAACTCGATCGGCGCCGGTTGCCGGTGCCCGGCAACGAGGCGCACTCGAGAGAGGTGTACGATCCGCCGAAAACCCCAACGGAGGTGCGCTTAGCCGCGATATGGCGCGATATCTTGCGTCTCGAGATCGTGGGCAGATCGGATGATTTCTTCGCGCTCGGCGGGCATTCGTTGATCGCACAACAGGTAATGTCGCGAGTGCGCGACGGATTCGGACTCGAGCTACCACTCAAAACCCTGTTCGATGCTCGCTCGCTCGACTCGCTTGCCGCGCGGATCGATGGGCAGCTGGCCGCACGAGAGCACGCACCGCGGGTCGCCGGAATTGAACATGTCGTATCGGAGAGCCCGGCGCCGCTGTCCTATTCACAGGAACGCATGTGGCTGATCCAATCGCTGAACCCGGAGAACACGGCCTACAACATGACGGCCGGCTTGCGGATTCGAGGCGAGTTGGACGTTGCCGCGCTTCGAGAGAGCTTCGATGAGCTACTCCGGCGGCACGAAATTTTCGGTTCCCGTATTCTTCTCATCAATGAGCAGCTGCGGCAGTTGGTCTCGCCTTGGACCGGTAAGTCGCTGCAAGTCGTGGATCTGCGAGGAGGGCCAAACGCCGGGGCCGAGGCCGTGCGACTGGCGGCGGCGGAAGCGCGAACGCCCTTTGACTTGAGTCACGACTCCGTGATTCGCATACGACTGTTTCAAACGGATCGCGACGTCCATCTATTGAGCATCGTGCTGCATCACATCGCCGGCGATCAATGGTCGATGGGCGTGTTCGCGCGTGAATTGGCGACGCTTTACAACCATCGGCGTCGTGGGCAGCGCGCGGCGCTCGACCCGTTGTCGATAACCTACCGGGATTATGCGCTGTGGCAGCGAAGCGGCGCGTTCTTCGCCGAATTCGAGCGGCAGCTGGTATTTTGGCGCGGTCAGCTGGCAAACCTGCCGACGCTCGATCTTCCGACCGATCGTGCGCGGCCGGCAATTTGGACATTGCGCGGCACGTTCTACGAGCGGCAGATACCGCCGGAACTGTTTGCCAAGCTGGTGCAGTTTGGACGAAACACCGGCAGCACGCTGTTCATGGTGATGCTCGCGGGGTTTGCGACACTGCTCCACCGTATCACGGGTCAAACGGATATTCCGGTCGGTGTGCCCGTCGCGAACCGCTCCCACAGTGCCCTCGAGGGGCTGGTGGGTACGTTCGTCAACACCTTGGTGTTGCGAAACGACGTGTCGGGCGATCCGGATTTCCGCGAATTGCTGCAGCGGGTGCGTGCCACCGCGCTCGACGCGTTCGCGAATCAGGACATCTCGTTCGATCGACTGGTCCAGGAAATCGGGCAGCGAGGCGACCGAAGCCGTGCGCCGCTCGCCCAGGTGCTTTTCAACGTGACCAACGCCCCGATGCACGGTCTGGAATTCGACGAGCTGGATTGGCAGCCGATCGAGCTGGATCGAGGCGGGGCCCAATTCGAACTGAGTTTTTCGATCGACACGGAAATCACGAAAAAGCTGAGTGTCGAATACAATACCGATCTGTTCGATCGTGCCACGATCGAGCGGCTGGTGGAACAGTACTTCACGCTCCTCGAAGCCGCGCTGCTCGAGCCGGCCAAGTCGGTGAGCGCACTGCCCATGCTGCCCGCCGGACAGCGTGCCCAGTTGCGTTCTTGGAACGCGACCGACTCGCCATATGCCGAGCCGGCGGCTTTTCCGCGGCTCTTCGAAGCGCAAGCGGCAAGGTCGCCGAACGCAACCGCGGTCAGGTTCGAAGGTGCGAGCACGAGCTATGCCGATCTGAACGCCGCCGCCAATCGCTGTGCACGCGTATTGCGGCAAGCGGGTGTGGGGTCCGGCGATTTGGTCGCCGTCTGCGCGAACCGCTCGCCGCTGCTGCTCGTGAGTTTGCTAGCGATCCAAAAGGCGGGCGGCGCCTATGTACCGCTCGATCCCGAATTTCCGGCCGATCGGCTGAGATACATGCTCTTGGACAGCGGCGTCAAGACTCTGGTGACGACAGGTGGCGTGCCGCAGGGACTCGACATACCGGAGGGGGTCAGCGTTGTCGACGTGGCCGAGCACGGTCGCTTCGGCGATCTACCGGCGGAAAACCTCGAGGTAAGCACATCCCCTCTGGATGCTGCCTACGTCATTTACACGTCAGGTTCGACAGGGCGCCCCAAAGGCGTGGCCGTCTCCCATGGCGCTTTGGCGAATTTCTTGATATCGATGCGCGATCGGCCGGGATTGGCGGCAACCGATGTGCTCGCCGCCGTCACCACCATATCGTTCGACATCGCCGCGCTCGAGCTCTATCTGCCTCTGACGGTGGGTGCGCGAATCGAATTGGTCTCGCGGCAGACCGCGTCCGATGGGTACGCGCTTGCCAAGCTCCTCGCGGCCAGCGGCGCGACTACGCTGCAGGCCACGCCGGCCACTTGGCGAATGCTCATCGAAGCGGAATGGTTCGGCGCCCCTGGCTTTCGCGCACTCAGCGGCGGCGAGCCCTTGCCGCGGCAACTGGCCGACGCGCTCTTGGAGCGGGTGGGCGAGCTGTGGAATCTGTACGGCCCCACCGAGACCACGGTGTGGTCCACGGTCGAGCGAGTGGAACCGGGCTCCTCTGCGATCAGCATCGGGCGGCCGATCGCCAATACGCAGATTCACATCCTCGATTCCTCGGGCGAAAGCGTGCCGATCGGGGTTGTCGGCGAGATATGCATCGGCGGGTCAGGCGTTGCCCGCGGCTATCTGGGACGGCCCGCGCTGACTGCCGAACGTTTCGTTGCGGACGCCTATTCCGATGTGCCCGGCGCGCGCTTGTACCGGACCGGCGATCTCGGTCGATGGTCGCCGGACGGCAAGCTCTACCACCTCGGCAGGTCGGATCATCAAGTCAAGATCCGCGGCTTCCGGATCGAGTTGGGTGAAATCGAGGAGGTGCTGAACAAGCAGCCGGCGGTTCGACAGGCCGTCGTGGCGGTGCGGGAGGCGCAGATCGACGATCCCCGGTTGATCGCGTACGTCGTCTATCGCGACGGCGAGGATCTCACGACCAGCGACATGAAGCGTTATCTGCGCGGCCAGCTGCCCGAGTACATGATCCCTGCGATCGTCGTGTCGCTGGAGTCGATGCCGCTGACGCCGAATGGAAAAGTGGATCGGACCGCGTTGCCGGATCCCTTCACCAAGCCGGCGCAGCCCGCGCTGAGCCATGAGCCGCCCGCGAGCAAGACCGAGAAAATACTCGCCGAGATCTGGAAGAGCGTTCTCAAGGTGGAACGAGTCGATGCGGGCGACAATTTCTTCGAACTCGGCGGCTATTCGCTGCTCTCATTGCGTGTGGCGAAGATGTTCGAAAAGCAAACCGGCCGCCGCATGGACCCGCGCTCTCTGTTCTTCCACAGCCTGCGCCAGGTCGCTGCGCTCATCGATGAGGGAGCGGCAGAACCCGCCGTTCGACGCCGATGAACCCTCTTTATCTCGGTACGAACGAGCGCCGCATTTTCGGCATCTACGAGCCGGCCGGGCCCCAAGCCAATCGCGCCAGGGCAGCCGTGCTGTGCAATCCTTGGGGCTCCGAATATGTCTATGCGCATCGCTCGCTGCGGCAGCTGGCCATCAAGCTGGCCGCCTGCGGGTACCATACCCTTCGCTTCGATTTTTTTGGGACCGGGGACTCGGGCGGCGATATGTCGGAGGCCGACCTTGCCGGATGGGAAGCCGATGCGGTATCGGCGATCGAAGGCATCAAGGATATCGCCGGTACCGCGCGAGTCGCCGTGATCGGTCTGAGGCTGGGAGCCAACATTGCTGCGGCTGTGGCCGCACGATTCGCGGATCAGATCGACGCATTGGTGATGTGGGACCCCATCGTCTCCGGTGAAGATTACCTGCACGCCTTGCTGGCGGCCTCCCGGCCGATGTCGGTCGCAGGGGATCCCGATGCCGTCGAAGTCGACGGATTCGTGTTGACCGGAACCATGATGCGGGATCTCAAGACCATCGAGCTGCGTGACGTGATCGCCGCGCCGCCCAGCCGCACATTGGCGCTCATCACCGAGCGCCTGGCATCGCACGACGGATTGGATGTGGTCGTAACGCCGCCGGGCTCCAAACGACTGTCCATCGAGTTTTTGCCGGCCCCCTGTCCCTGGGTGGGCTCCGTGACCACGAGCGGCGCGGTGCCGGTGCGCGCGATTCAGCGCATCACGGAGTGGCTGGAGTGAGCGGCAAATTCACGGAGCAGGCGCTGCTGTTGGGACCCCGTCAGTCGTTGGTCGGCATCGTCACCCGTCCGTCGACGCCTGCGCCAACCGCGAAGCCGGCCATCGTCATTTTGAACACCGGGGTCGTCCACCGAGTGGGGCATCACCGCATGTATGTGACCATGGCGCGCGCCTTCGCGGGCGCCGGCCATACGGTGCTGCGTTTCGACTTCTCAGGCATCGGCGACAGCGACCGACGCACCGACCGGTTGTCGCCCGTCAACGCCTGTCTGGCCGACATCAAGGAGGCGCTCGATTCATTGGAGAAGAGCCATCGGATCTCGCAGTTCGTCCTGGTCGGCCTATGCTCCGGCGCCGATTACGCCGTCTTGTATGGACATACGGATCCGCGCGTGGTCGGACTGGTGCTGATGGATCCATCGATTCCGCCCACGGCGCGATATTACTTTCACTACGTTGCGCAGCGGCTCAGCCGCTTGCGCAACTGGATCAGTGTGGTCACCGGGCGCAGCGGCCTCATCAGGTTGCTGCTGACCCAATTCTTCTACGGCGCCCGTGCGAGTCGAACGGGAGGACTCACGCTGGAGAGCCTGCAGTTCGATCCCTATCTGGCCCAGTGCTATAGGGATTCGGTCAGCCGAGGTATCCGGATGCTGGCCGCGTTCACGTCGATCTCTCCGCGCCAGACGTACCGGCAGCAGATGCTCGATGCGTTCCCTGACGTGCATTTCAACGATCAGCTCAAGCTGGAGTTCTTTCCCGAGAGCGATCATCTGTTTTCCGCACAGAAGGACCGGTCAAAACTCAGTCGAGCGATCATGGATTGGGTCGGTTCGGCGCTGGGCGCCGGAACGTTGGCTCAAGTTCCGAAGAGCCGGGCCTTCAACTGAACGATTCTGGCGGCGGTCGAACTCCCGCGCAGGGCTTTGAGGGCGCGCAGCATCTCACCGAGCAGCGGGTGGTTCGTCAGTCGAAGTCCCGTATACCAGCCGGCCGCGGCCGTGAGCAACGCAATGACGATCGCCGCCGCCGGTTGATCCGCACTCCGATAGATCAGCATGATCGCGACAGGGCCCGCAGCGGCGAGTGTCGATGCCAGAAGGCTCTTCTTCGTGGCCGCCACGACATCCGTCCATCGGAAGCCGACGAAATGCCGCGCAATCGACAATGCAATCAGGCCATTGCACGGAACGATGAGAAGGGTACTGAGAGCGGCGGCATAGAGGCCGTGCCGTGCGGCGGCCGCCAGGATGGCGATCGACGCAATGCTCTGCAGCGCCATGACGAGGGGCATGTACCGAATTGCCCCCACCGTGACGACCGTGGCGTAGTGCAGTGCAAGCGGAAAGGAGAAAAGCAGGGCGATCGCCAATATATGGACCAAGGGGACCACCCCCGACCAGTGCGCACCCAGCAACAGCGATGTGATGGGCTGGGCGAGAACGAATAGCAGGACGAGCGACGGCCATTGCGCCGCCGTGATGAGTTCGAGCGCCCGCAAGTACACCGGCGCCAGGCGGTTCCCCGCGCGGGTATGCTGAGAAAACGCAGGCAGCGCCACCGCGCCGACGCCTGAGAGAATGATGCGTTCCGGGACGAAGCAGAGCGTCACTGCACGTTGGCTCAAGCCCACCGCCTCGGCGCTGAGCAGCTTGCCGAATATGAAATAGGGCAGTGCGTCCGCGATTTGGGATACCACGGCGGTTGCGCTGTCGTAGATGCCGAAGCCCAGGACGCTGCGCCATTCCCGAAAACTAGGCCTGAAGATCGACCGGTCCTTCCAATAGTAGAGATAGATGAGCATTCCAGCGGCGGTGGATACGGTGCTCGCCCATGCAAAGCTCATGTAGCCGAAGCCCTGCATCGCAAGACTGACGCCAACGACCGCGTTCACCAATGCCGTCATGACGCCGATCACCGCCAGGGCGCCGAAGGCGAGGTTCCGGCCCATGAGAGCCGATATCGGATAGACAAAGGGTCCCGTCAAATAGCCCAGTGCGGCCACCTCGAGGTATCGGTCGAGGTGCGGCATGGCGAAGAAGCGAGCGAGGGGGTGCGCGAGTAGCAACAAGGCCACGGTAACGAGAAGCGTTGCGCCCAAGCTGACCGTGAAGCAAGCGCGGATGTTATCCGCCGATAATTCCTGTTTTTGAATCAGGTAGGCTCCGCCGCCGACCGCGCGAAGCGCCTCGGCCACGGCGAAGATCGCCCCGCCCAAGACCGCGACGCCGTATTCGGAGGGTGCCAGCAACCGAGCCAGGATCAGCGTGGCAGCGAGATTCAAGAGCATCACCGTGTAGCGCCCGGCGGACGCCCACACAAAGGCCCGCCTAACCCCCATCGCGCGAGCGCGGGGTGCGCCTACCTCGGAGTGTCCATCGAGCAAAGTTCTGCATCCGACGGCAATCTAGCCCGCCCGGCAGGGTGAAAGCGTGAAGCTGACGGCAGAAATGTCCAGTGTCGCGGTCTCTTGGTCTGCTCCGGCTCGATACGTTCCAGGAGCCGACAGCGAGGCACTTTACCGGTCCTGGGGCGGGAATTCGGCTGATTTTGTGAACCTCGTAGCACCGTCTCTTCATTGCAAAGGGGACCTCGTTTGTTATCATGAGGCCTATGGCCGCACTTCAATATGCACTCGTAACCCCCAGCTTTTCCAAAGATTTTCTGCGGTGCTCCATGCTGGTCGAGAGCGTCGAACGGCACGTCGCCGCGCACGTCGTCCACTATCTCGTCATCGATCGGCGCGATCTGCCCATGTTCAAGCCACTCGAGTCCTCGCGTACCAAGATTCTGGTCGTCGAGGACGTCATTCCAAGCTGGATCGTTCGCGTGCCGACGGTGCGCCGGTTCTGGCTGAGCTTCCGAACGCGGCCCGTCAAGAATTGGATTCTGCAGCAGATGGTCAAGCTGTCCATACCCGAGAAGGTGACCGAGGACGTCCTTCTATACACCGATTCGGATGTATTCTTCGTGTCGGCCTACGATCCCGCGGCTTTCGAGCGCGACGGCAAGGTGCCACTTTTTCGAGAGCCGGGGCAGCGCGGCAAAATTCCACGCAACGACGAGTGGCATTCGCTCGCGGCGAGGCTATTGGGCGTTCCCGCGCACGACTCCTACGATACGAACTTCGTGGGCAACATCGTCTGTTGGCGCCGCGACAACGCGGTGTCGATGCTGCGTCGGGTGAAAGACGTCTCGGGCAAGGATTGGACGCGGGTGGTTGCGCCGCTCAGCGGCTTTTCCGAGTACATTCTGTACGGAGTCCATGCGACCGAAGTGTTGAACGAGGGCAACTCCGGCCATTGGCACGATGGCGTGACGCGGTCCCATAACTACTGGCGAACCACGCCGCTGGACGTCGCCGCCCTCGAAAAATTTCGCGACGAACGCACACCGTTGCAATATGCGGTCATGATCTCGGCGAAATCCCATACGAAGGTGGACGATATTCGAAGGGTATTCTTCGGAAGCGGTGCCAATTGACGGACTCGCTGGTAAATGACCATCCGGATGCGGGATGGATCGAGCAACCATGAGTGCGCAGATTCGATGGGGAATACTCGGAACGGGATTTGCCGCCGCGCAGTTCGTGGATGGCCTGCGTACCTTGGAAAACACCTGGGTCAGCGCCGTCGCTTCACGGACCACGGCGCGGGCTGAGGAATTCGCACGTCATTTTTCGATCCCGACGAGCTACGGCCGTTACGAAGATCTGTTTGCCGATCCGGCGGTTGACGTTGTTTATGTCGCGACCACCAACCCCCAACACCGCGCTCATTGTTTACTCGCCATCGAGGCCGGAAAGGCGGTGGTCTGCGAGAAGCCGTTTGCGTTGGATGGTGCGCAAGCGCGAGAGATCGTCGACGCAGCGCGGCGCCGCAAGGTATTTTGCATGGAGGCGATCCGGCCGCGATTTCTTCCCGCGGTTCGTGAAATGCACCGCCTGGTCGCCGAAGGAGCCATCGGCGAGCCCCAAGCGCTGTACGCCGCGCTCGGCCATCGCTCGATCGTCGATCCGGCCAACCGATTGCTGGACCCGATCGGTGGCGGCGCACTTCTGGATATTGGCTGCTATCCTCTATCGATCGCCGTCTTGCTTTTTGGCCGGCCGGCCGGCGTGAAAAGCAGCGCCGTCATGGACGCGTCGCGCATCGATCACGAGTGGTCGGCGATATTGAGCTATACCGGTGGCCGGACGGCGACGATTTCGGCAACCTTGCGCGCCGATTTGAGCCCGAGCCTGGTCGTGACCGGGAGCGCCGGCACGATCGAGATGAACGGGCCGCTTTATTGGGGAGAGACCTTGAGCATTCGGCGGAACCCGCCGACGGCCCCCCAGGCGGTCTATACGAGTGCCGGTTTTCCGCCCCGTGGCCTGGCGACGCGGGTCAAATCCATTCCGGCCGTCAGACTGACTATTTCTCGGATAAAGTCGCTGCTTCGGCCCCTGCGCCGATCGGCCCAGGTCATCACCTGTCCTTACCCCGGAAATGGTTTCACGGCCGAAGCTCACGAAGCGATCGAATGTTTGAGGGAGAATCGGATCGAGAGCCGATTATCGCCCCTTGATGACAGCGTGGCAATGATGGATATCATGGACTCCATTCGCCGCCATTGGTCCGTTGAATAATCGAGGTTCCGAAACAGTGCGCATTGCAATCGTCGGTTGTGGATACGTTGCCGATTTCTACATGGGTACGCTATGCAACCATCCGGAATTGATCGTGGTCGGCTTCATGGACCGGATCCGTTCGCGCGCCGAGGCCGTCTGCGGCTTTTGGAAGGTGGGGCGGGTGTATGACACGCTCAGCGAGTTGTTGGCGGACGATAGCGTTGAATTGGTCGTCAATCTGACGAATCCGGCGAGTCATTTCGAGATCAGCAAGGCGAGCTTGCTGGCAGGCAAGCACGTGTACTCCGAGAAGCCGCTGGCCATGGTATTCCGGGACGCGAAGGAATTGGTCGAGCTTGCCGAGGCTCGCGGTCTGCGTTTGAGCGGTGCGCCGTGCGGAATACTCAGCGAGACCGCTCAGACCGTCAAACGAGCGTTGGAGCGGCGCGAGGTGGGCAAGGTGTTTCTCGCGTACGCCGAAATCGACGACGGATTGATGCATAAGGATCGTTATCGCAAGTGGAAGAACCCGTCGGGAGGCTACTGGCCCTACAAGGACGAATTCGAGGTCGGTTGCACGCTCGAACACGCCGGCTACTGGATCGCCTATCTGATCTGGTTCTTCGGTCCGGTGACGCGGCTCGTGGCCTATTCGAGCGTCCGGGTCGAGGACAAGCAGACCGACGTTCCCTTGGAAATCATCTCACCGGACTACTCGGTCGCCAATCTCGAATTCGCCTCGGGGATGGTCGCACGGCTGACCTGCAGCATCGTCGCGCCTCACGACCGGTCGCTGACCATCGTCGGCGAGGAAGGTACGCTCATCGTCGAGGAGTGCTGGGACTACCATGCGCCGGTCTACATCAATCGGCCGACGAAATTTCGGCGCTGGGGACTGAAATATCCCCTGTTCAAGCTCCTCATGCCGGGGGTCAAGCCGGCGCGCCTGCCGCTGGTGCCGGGGCCCAAGATCGAGATGTCCCGAGGCGTGCAGGCGTCCATGGATTTCTCGCGTGGTGTCGCAGAACTGGCGGCCGCGGTGCGTGAAAACCGCGAGAGCAAGGTGTCGGCGCGCTTCACGCTGCACGTGAACGAAGTCGCGATTGCCATCCAGAGCCCAAATTTCACCCGAGGCCCGTACGTGCCGGTGACGAGTTTTTGAGGTGGACGAGAGTGCGATCGATGAATCGAATCGAAACCCCGGTACCCCTATGAACGCCGATACCGTGCCGCCTCCCGTAGCCGCCGCCCCTGCCGGAACCGGCGTCACGATCGTGATTCCGACCTATCACGAAGTCTTAAGCATTCCGCACCTGGTGGAGCGATTGAAGGCTCTGCGCGAGTCGAGCGGACTGGACCTTGACGTCCTGCTGATGGACGATGACAGCCGCGACGGCAGCGAAGAATTGGTCGAATCCCTCGTACTGCCCTGGGTGAAGCTGGTCACCCGCCGAGCCAACCGCGGCTTGAGCCATGCGGTGCTCGACGGGCTCATGCTCTCGACCCGCGAAATCCTGGTGGTCATGGATGCCGACCTCAGTCACCCGCCGGAGAAGATTCCGGAGATGCTGGCGGCGCTCGATGAGGGCATGGAAGTGGCGGTGGGCTCGCGCTTCGCCGACGGCGGGTCGACCGCGGACGACTGGGGATTGCTGCGCTGGCTGAACAGTCGCGTGGCCACCCTGCTGGCGCTGCCCCTGACCACCTTGAGCGATCCGATGAGCGGCTTCTTCGCGATCCGCCGGACGACGGTACTCGCCGGCCGGGACTTCAATCCGGTGGGCTACAAAATCCTCCTGGAGCTCATCATCAAATGCCGCTGCCGGCGGGTCATCGACATCCCCATTCACTTCGACAATCGGCGCTTCGGGGAGAGCAAGCTGTCCTTCAAGGAGCAGCTCAAGTACATTCAGCATCTGCGCCGCCTGTACATCTACAAGTACGGTACCTGGTCGCATCTGATCCAATTCCTGGTGGTCGGGCTGTCGGGCCTGGCGGTCAACCTCGTCGCGCTCACCGGCTTCTTGCACCTGGGGTTCGGCGAGAAGCAGGCGGTGGCCATCGCCATCGTCATCTCCATGCTCTGGAACTTCGCCCTGAATCGCCGCTTCAGCTTCTCCTATGCGCGCCATCAATCCATCGCGCGCCAATTCTTCGGCTTCGTGGCCGCCTGCTCCGTGGGCGCCGTCGTCAATTACTTCACCACCCTGCAACTATGGGAAGTGACCCGCTACAAACAGCTCGCCGCCTTGGTCGGGGTCCTCGCCGGCACCTTCTTCAACTTCATCGCCAGCCGCTTCGTGATCTTCCGCTCACAGCACGTCAAACCCTGATGGCCTGATCTCTTGGGCCGGCTGCAGCCGCATCGCCCGTGCGATGAAGGAAAATGCTCGTGCCGGCTGCGATCAGCGCTGCCGTTGCCGCTGCGCATGAAGATGCGCGGCCAAGCGCAAGGCGAGAGCGACCACCGTCAAGGTGGGGTTGGCTTGACTCGAGGTGGGGAAGACGGCTGAACCCGCGATGAAAAGATTGTCGACGCCGTGCACGCGGCAGTCGCCATCGACCACGCTGGACCGTTCGTCGGTGCCCATGCGCGCCGTGCCGAGGTGGTGGCCGCCGTAGGCGCCATAGCGCGTCATTTCGAATTCCAGAGTCTGAGGATCGTAATCGAACGTGCCGATGCGGCTGCGCTCGATATCTTGCGAGAGCAACGCGATGCTGCGGGTCACCGTATCGACGTCGACGGCCGTGTAGCGCCAATCGACGTTGAGGCGCGGCAAGCCGAGGGGATCGAGAGCTTGAGTGAGCGTGATGCGGCTTTGCGGATTGGGCTGCTGTTCCGCGTGAAAATCCAGGCTGAACAGATTCGCCTTGGACTTGATGATGATGGAGGGAAATTTTCTCTCCGCAAATTTCCGGTCCTTGAGCATGTGCCAGCCGAAGGCCGCGGCATCGAACGGGCCGGCTGCCACGTTTCGGATATGCTTCAGCCAGGCCGCGGCGGAGGCTTTCTCCTCGCCATGAAGACGTTTGCCGTATTCGTAGGGAATCAGGAATTTCGCGAGGAACAGCAGCGAC
Source organism: Gammaproteobacteria bacterium (assembly GCA_003134045.1). GTDB lineage: Bacteria > Pseudomonadota > Gammaproteobacteria > Steroidobacterales > Steroidobacteraceae > Bog-1198. Next base: position 19,223 of record PLAH01000084.1, on the reverse strand, counting down.
AGGATGGCGTTTCGATGCGCCGGTTCGGTGATTCGAGGGTGGTGGAGGCGGGCGATGAAGTTGCCGACACCTAGACTCTTCTGCGCGGTCTGGCGCAAGGCGATTCGTCTGCGGCAATAAACCCCCTCGTCCGAGATGTCATAGCCGTTATGTACCGAGCCGAGCGGACCGGTGACCGAGAGCGCGCCCACCGTACCGGCCAGATGGCACATGTAGTAGCGGCCGACCACGTCATGGCGATTGCCGATGCCGTTCGATTGGATGTCCCGGCTCGCGAGCAGCAGTCTCGCGACTTCGAGACCGCCCGTGGCGAGGACGAATTGCGAAGCCCGGACCGCGAAGTGCCGCCCGGTGAGGGTTTTCACCGTTGCCGATTCGACCCGTGTGCCTGCCTCACTCAGTTGTAGCTTGGTGACGTTGGCATGCAGCAGCACTCGAATGTTCTTCGCAGCGCGCAAGCGGTGTTGGTAGCGGGCGCCAAAATCGGTCGGGCAGCTGAATCGTTCCAATTGGTTGGTCGAAAAATTCGGACTTTCGAAGCCGTCGATCATGGGAAGCAGCGGCCGATCGAAGGCCTCCTCGGCCGTATAGGCGAAATCTCCCGCTTCGCACAGGCGATTGGCCTCGGGATAGTACGGGTCGATGGCGTCGCGGCCTATCGGCCATCCGCTGTGCGGCATGAACTCCCGACGTTCGAAATCGATCGCATCGAAAGGCATGCAGCGGCCACCCCAGATGGTCGTGGTGCCGCCGAATCGGCGTTGTCGGTAGCGATCCGGCGGGCTGTGCAACCGCTCGTCGGTGACCGTGCCGCCGTAAAGGTCCTGAGTGGCTTTCTCAGGCTCCATGCCGCCGGACTCCAGGAGCAACACGTTGCGGCCTGTGTCGGCGAGTTTCAGCGCGATTGAGATTCCCGCCGCGCCGGCGCCCACGATGCACAGTTCGGCCTCGAGACTGTCGCCCGCCGTCAGTTCGTTCGCATCGAACATCATGGAGTCGTCGCCAGGCCGCGAATGGCGCGTGAGTACGTGTACATTGGAGCCATGTTAGCGGTCGTCGGTGACTGATAGAAGCGGCAATCGCACGTTCTGCGGCATTGGCACATTTGCGCCAACGGTGATGCGGTTCACATTGGATGAGTGAACCCCGGCACGGGGCGGCATTGAGGATCTGAGATATACTGCGGCGCTCATGAAGAACCAGATTTTGGACGAAAACCGCTGCGCTTTTGCCCCCTTCGGCCGCCGCGCTACGCCTTTGGCCGGCGCGTGCTGTTGGACGCTTTCCATTCTGACGGTGTCCGGTCCTGCGCATGCCGCAGAGCCGGTTGCTAGCTACGCGCGGCTTTTCGACCCTTATGCCGGCGTCGTAGTTGAACACGATTCCAATTTGTTCGCCGTGGGACCTGGGTTCGTGGTCGATGATCCTCATGGGGTTCCGCGATTGGCGGATACTTTAACCACCTATCGGGTGGGGACCGAATTCAACTATCTCTTCGATCTGCAACATCTTTATGCGACGTTGGAAGGTCGGAAAGTGGACTACGATCACTTTACCAATCTCGACCACAGCGAATACCTCGTCAACATCGGGCTTGCGTGGAAGCTGACGAGCCGTTTCGATGGGGTCTTCGACGCACGCCGCGAAAAGAAAATCATCGCGTTCGGCGACGCCGATGTGAGCAATCTGCAGATTCAGACCGACCAGGTCATCAAGGCCACGTTCAATGTGGCGGTGACGCCGGAATGGCGGCTGGAATCGCAGGCCAGCCTGCACACTCTCGACTATCCGGTCGCCGGATCCCCCGATTACAGACTGCAGGAAGAAATCGAAGGTGTTGGAATCAAATATGTGGGAATCGCCAACCTTGCTTACGGCATCGAAGCGTTGCACGTCGACGGCCGCTATCTCGGAGTTGTCGATGCAGCCGGTTTCGAGCAGAACGCCGATTACAAGCAGAATACCTATCAGTTTGCGCTCAAGTACAAGATTCAGCAGGTCACCCAGGTGAATGCGGCGATTGGCTACACCGACCGCTCGATAGCGGGCAGCTCAACGTCCGTTTCAGGCGTGACCGGACAACTGGGGTACACGCGTCAATTGACCGGTAAAACCAGCGTCTATGTCCAGTTTCAACGCCTCATCAACAGCTACGTTACGGCCGGCAGCTCGGAGATCGACGTCGGGGGGCTGGTCGGAGCGTACTGGCAGGCGACCCCGAAACTGGGCGTCGCGGTCAACTATTCGCACGTGCGCAGCAATTTCGAGGGCGAGACATTAGTGAATGCACTGACCCTCGGCCGCAAGGACAACTCGTCCTTCTCGACGATAGAGGTCAAATATCAGCCCTTGCGCTGGTTGACCGTCCGTCCTTATATCAAGCGACAGGTGCGCGAGTCCTCACTCGAGCAATTCACATACAACGATACGATGGTGGGCATCGAACTGCTCGCGAAACGTGACGCGGTCCCGCGCTGATCACCACACGGCGTCGAGGGCCAAGAGTTTCTGCGCCACGATCTTCGATCCGTTCGCCGTGAAATGTTCCCGATCGAGTATCATCGGGAGGTCCGCATCATCTTGATAGCGGCACTGTTCTCCCGAGCACATTAGCTTTATCAGGGAAACATAGGAAATCTCCCGGGACCGGGCGAGCAGCGACAATTTGGCGTCGAGCGCCCGCATCGAGTCATCGACATGGCGCTGCGGCAAATGGGGGTCCGATCGTCGCAACGCGCTCACCATCAAATGCGGCAACGGTGAGTCGTACAATACCGACGGTCCGATCAAGGTGACCCGAATGCCATGTTCCTTCATCCAGTCTATAGTCCCGGCGAGATTGTTCAGCGTGCCGTCCTTCCAGCGGGCGGCGATCAACACATTGTCGACCGGATGCGCGGGCAAAAAATTCTTGATTACGTCATCCAGCAGCGCGGAGCACTGGCGCGATTCCCCCAATTCATGCGTGAGCGTGGGAAAGCAATCGGAAGCGCTGGCCAGGAGAATATTCTTGTCCGGCGCCAACGCGTGCAGCCCGTACCAAAGCTCGGCGGCGTGGCTGTCGCCCAACAGAAGATAGTTCTTTCTGGAGCCGGATAGGGACAGGCAATCGTCCGCAAACCGTGGATTCGCTTGGGGCTGAGTGATGAAGCAAGTGCCCACCCGATAGATTTCGGTCGCGTCATAGCTCAAAAACGCGGCAACCTCCAGTTCTCGTTTCGAGTAACGCGCGGGAAATCCCTGGGCTGCCCATCCCGCGATGCCGAGGACGATGGCCAGCAGCGTGCCGCTGGCGGCGAAGGTCAGCAGCATCCGTCGACCGGGTCGATGCGGTCCTCTGCGAAACGGCTCTTCGATGAATTTCCAGGAAACGATGGCGATGAAAATCGATACGACGACGATGAGTATTTTGCTGTTCCGATCCGAAAGGCCGCTGCTCAGAAAAGCATAGTTCTTCTGGAACACGACGACGGGCCAGTGCCAGAGATATAGCGAATAGGAGATAGCTCCGATGAAGGTGATCGGTCGCAGCGAAAGCAATCGGCCGACGAACGTGGGGCCGTCGCGGCCGGCCAAAATGATGAACACCGCGCCGGCGCACGGCGGCAGCGCCAGAATTCCCGGAAACGGCAGGTTCGAGTCTGTCAGTAGAACGGAGCCGAGGATCAACACAAGGCCCGCAGCGGACAAGATATTTCGAGTGATCTTGCCGAGCACTACCGGCACGGCATTGAGGGATAGCATGCCCCCGGCCGCCAATTCCCAGATACGGGTGAATGGGAGGTAGAACGTTGCGATGGGAAACTGCGATGTGCCGACCAGACTGGCGACAAACGAGGCGCCTGAGAGGATCGCCGTGAGTATCAGCACCCGGCGGCCGACGAAGCGATGCGCCAGGATCAAGAAGAGCGGCCAAAACAAGTAGAATTGTTCCTCCACCGCGAGCGACCATGTGTGCAACAGCGGTTTCGCGCCGGCCGGCGAGTCGAAGTATCCGGATCCGAAATAGAAAAAAACGTTCGAGACCGACAGCGCCGCGGCAATCAAACTCTTCGAGAGATCCGTCATTTCGCTTGGCAGACAATAGATCAGTCCCAGTACGAAGGTCGCCGCCAGAACCGCGACGAGCGCCGGGAGAATTCTGCGAATTCGCCGTTCGTAGAACGACAGAATGGAGAAACGCCCGTCGGTGATCTCTGCGAACATCTGCTGGGTGATCAGAAACCCGGAGATCACAAAAAACACATCCACGCCGACGAAGCCGCCACGGACCGCGTGTAGTCCGGCATGGAACGCAACCACGGGCAGGACGGCCAAGGCGCGCAGACCGTCGATATCCGGCCGGTAGCGGGTTCGATGGTGCCGTGGTTCCCCGGTGGGGGTTCGCTCTGCAGCGATCGGAATGAACTTCATCGCATGATGCTTCGATAATTGCTCTGAAAGAAGCATAGCATTGAGCCGAGCCCCTCATGAGTGACGGGACGCCTCGCTGGGGCATGTGGAGGCCGCACTACGTGAGCCGCATCACATCCGGCCGCATTGGCCACTGAGACACACTTTTCATCTTCGATATACTGCAATATGTCCGGCGGCAGGCGCGCAATAGTCGCCGAGAAGGTCAATTGAAGAATCGTGTAGTCATTCTCGGGGCGAGCGGATTCATCGGCCGTCGGGTGGTGCAGGCCGTGTCCCGACTGGACGGCGTACAGGCCGTGGCTGTCAGCCGTCATGCCAGCGCGGTGCCGTTCGCCCCGGGCGTCGAGGTGGCCGACGCCGACGTATCGACGGCCGAAGCGCTCGAGGGGGCGGTTTCCGGGGCGGCCGGAATCGTCAATTGCATCGCCGGCTCGCCTGACCTGATCGTGGCCGCCAGCAAGCGGCTGTTCGATGCGGCCGCGCGCATGCCGTCGCCACCGCGAGTCGTGCATATGAGCAGTCTCGCGGCATATGGCTCCGTTACCGGAAGGATCGACGAGAGCCTCGTTTTACGTGGCGACTCGGACGCGTATTCGGCGGCGAAAGCCGAAACGGACCGCCTGGCCTCGAATTATCGAAACGGCGTCGCGCTGCGCCCCGGGATCGTCTATGGACCCGGAAGCGGTTGGTGGAGCGATCGGATCGCACGGCTGCTGGTTCGGGGCCGGTTGGGCGACTTGGGCGATCGGGGTCGGGGATTCTGCAATCTGGTGTATGTCGACGACGTGGCCGACGCGGTCGTTCGAGCGCTGAATTTGGAGGAAGGCCGGTTGGGCCCATTCAATCTGTCCTTGTCGATACCGATTACGTGGAACGACTACTTCGCGCAATATGGCGCGGCGCTCGGCGTGCCGCCGCGATCCGTCTCCGGCCTGCGCCTCGCCGTGGAGACGCGGGTTCTCGCGCCGCCTTTGAAGCTGTTGGAAATTCTCTTGCGTACGCCCGGGCTGGCGCGTGCGAATCCACTTCCGCCGCTGAGGCCCTGGTTGCCCGCGATGTGTTCGCATGACATTCGCATGGATGTCACGCGCGCCGAGCGCATCCTCGGCATGCACTGGACTCCGTTGAGCACCGGTCTTCGCATGACCGCCGACTGGTTTCTCGCCGGCGGCAGAACGGTTCACTAGCATGATCGTGACTTCCGACGAGTTGACCGACGAGATGGCCGCCGATGTGGCCGTGTGCATCGTGGGCGGCGGAGCGGCAGGCATCACGCTGGCGTGTGAACTCGACGAGTGCGGGCACAAGGTTTTGCTGTTGGAAGCGGGTTCACTGAAGCCCAGCGCCGAGACGCAAGACTATTACAACGGCATCGCGCATGCTCCGCACCCTGCCGCGAACGAGTTTCGCAGGGTCGCGTTGGGCGGCACGACCAGCATCTGGGGCGGCCGTTGCGTGCCGTTCGATCCCATCGACTTCGAGCCGCGCGACTATGTGTCGAACAGTGGTTGGCCAATTTCCTACGAGGAGATCGCTCGCTATTATCCGCGTGCGCTCGAGTATTGCGATGCTGGAAAATTCGATTTCACGGCGGCGGGATCGATTTCCGGCGGGGGCCCCACTATTGCGGGTCTCGAGCCCAACGATGTGATCGAGCGGGACCTCATCGAACGCTACAGCCTGCCTACGGACTTCGGCAGGCGGTATGGTGGAATTCTTCGAATGTCCCGCAATGTGATCACCGTGTTGCGGGCTCGTTGTATCGGCCTCGAAAAGGCGGTGGGCGAGGATCGCATCGAAGCGGTCAAGATTGCGGCGGCGTCCGGAAGGAGCCGCGTGATTCGCTCTGCATTCGTCGTGCTGGCGATGGGCGGCATCGAATGCGCGCGTCTGTTGATGGCATCCGACCCCCGTGGTGTGGGTTACGGCAACCGGACCGACCGGCTCGGGCGCTTCTATGCGTCCCATTTGGAGACCTCGTTCGGCCGACTGGTCCCCCATGGTGCCAAGGTCGCCTTTGATTTCGAAAAGACCGACGACGGCGTGTATTGCCGCCGCAAGTTTCAATTCTTGCCGAGTGCGCAGCGCCGGCATCGCTTGCTGAATACCGCCTTTCGGCTGCACTTTCCCGAGTATTCGGACGCTTCGCATGGCAGTTCGGTGATGTCGGCGATTTACCTGGCGAAGTCGTTTCTGATACCCGAATATCAGAACATTCTGCAGCAGGATCCGGCCCACGCCACGAGTTCACCTGCACCGGCGCATTGGCGCAACGTGATGTCGGGTCTGCCGAATCTCGCCCGTTTCGGGTTCGATTGGGTGTTCAAGCGGCATCTGGCCACCCGCAAGCTTCCCTACACTCTCGTCCCGAATGCGGATGGCAGCTATCCGTTGGAGTTCAATTGCGAACAAACTCCCCTGGAATCGAGCCGCATCACGCTGGCGGACGACCTCGATGCTCATGGCATGCGTAGAGTGCGGATCGACTGGCGCAGAAGCGATTCCGACCTTTTAGCTGCGCAGCGGGCGTTTTTGCTGTTGCGCGAAACGTTGGGGCAGTCGGGCGCCTGCCGGCTCGAATTCGACGACGGAGTTCTGGTGGAGCGCTTGTCGCGGTCGGCGCCGGTCGGCGGACACCATATCGGCACCACCCGCATGGCGTTTTCTTCATCTGGGGGCGTGGTCGACACGAATTGTGCTATTTTCGATTTTCCCAATGTCTGCATAGCGAGTTCTAGCGTGTTTCCAACTGGCAGTCATGCCAATCCCACGTTGACCATCGTGGCAGTGGCATTGCGCTTGGCCTCCCACCTTCGGACGAGACTTTCCTCTGAATAAACCTTCCCTGGAGGCTGGTTTGCGCTGCCTACAATCATTTGCGATTCTGCTGCTCGGTATGACGGGCGCGTGCGCCGAATCCAGCGCGGACAGGACAAAAGGCGTTTCAGCGGCGTTCGATGGCGCGGTCGGCACGACCATCTCCGTGGCCCCCCAAATCGTGGTCGATCAGTTTGGTTACTTGCCAGGGGAGGCAAAAACCGCGGTGATCCGCGATCCACAGTCCGGATTCGATACGAACCTCAAATTCGTACCGGGCAAAGAATATCAGTTGCGGCGAGCGGACGACGGCAGCGTGCTGCTGACGGGTGGGTTGACCCCCTGGAATGGCGGTGCGATTCAGCCGTCATCGGGCGATCGGGGATGGTGGTTCGACTTTTCGAGCGTGACCCGTACCGGGCGATATTTCGTCTACGATTCGCAGCGAAAGCTCCGGTCGCCGACGTTCTCCATCGATCCGCAGGTATACCGTCCGGTGCTGATTGCCGCCGTGCGAACGTACTACTATCAACGCAGCGGCATGGCGAAGCAGGCGCCGTTTGCGGACCCGTGTTGGACGGATCGTGCAGCCTACCAGGGCCCCAATCAGGACACGCAGGCCCACGACGTCACCGATCGCGACAACCCCTCCAAGGTACGCGATCTGAGCGGTGGATGGTTCGACGCGGGGGATACGAACAAGTATGTGACGTTCGCCGTTCAGGCGGTCCATCAGCTCCTGAGTGCGTATGACGAACATCCCGCTGCCTTCACCGACGACTTCAACATTCCGGAGTCGGGGAACGGCATCCCGGATCTGATCGACGAAGTGAAATGGGAGGTGGACTGGCTGGAGCGGATGCAATTCGATGACGGCAGCGTCGCGCTCAAAGTGGGTGACATCAAGATCATGAATCCCAGCCCGCCGAGTTCGGACATCTCGGAGCGTTTCTATGTGCCCGCCTGTACGTCATCGACGATCGCCGCCGCGGGCATGTTCGCACATGCAGCATTTGTGTTCGGCCGATTTCCTGCGCTTTCGGATTATGTCGCCGGTCTCAAGGTGCGCGCCGCTCGCGCCTGGGACCGGTATCAGGCGCGGCCCGCCGCCCAGACCAATTGCGATCAAGGCATCGTGCGGGCGGCCAACGCGGACTTGAGCGCCGAAGACCAGGTCAGCTTGGCGGTAGAAGCCTCCATTTATCTGTTCGCCATCACCAACGATGCGAAATATCAGGACTATCTCAAGGCGCACTATCACGAGACTTACCCCTATCACGACATCGGCTGGTCGAGATACAAGGCCAATCAGGGCGAGTCTTTACTGTTCTTCACACGACTGACCACTGGCGACGCCAAGTTGCGCCGGGATATGCTCGACGATAAGGAGCGAGACGTTCGTGGCGGCAACCAGATCTACGGGTTCGTGCCGAAGGACGACCTATACAGGGCCTATATTCACGATCCCCAGTATCACTGGGGCAGCAATAATCCGCGCGCAAACTACGGCAATTCGAACCTGGATGCCATAACCTACGCAACGCTGCCGGCCGACCCAGCGACGTATCGGCAGCGGGCTTTGGAGATACTGCATTACTTCCACGGCGTGAATCCCTTTGGCATGACCTATCTCACCAATATGTACACAGCGGGGGCGACTCGTTCAGCCAACGAGATTTTCCACGCCTGGTTCCAGGAAAAGACCAAGTGGAGTGATGCCCGGACGTCCGAATGCGGACCTCCGCCCGGGTATGTTCCCGGCGGCCCGAATGCGAATGCCACCGCGGACGGCGTGCCGACGGATTTGATTCCGCCGACCGGTCAGCCGGCGCAGAAGTCGTACCGGGATTGGAACGGGATTTGGCCTGGTGCGTCCTGGGCGGTCACCGAGCCGGCCATCTATTATCAATCCGCATACGTCAAGCTTCTGTCGGCATTCGTCCACTAGGCCGACTGCGATGTCCAATCATTACGCAGTCTGGCGCACGCGATTACTCGATGCGGCCATGGCCATACTGCAGCGGCCGCGAGCGGGCGCCGGCGCGTCGAGCCGCCTGCTGGGATTGTTCAGCAGCTCCGTGGTCGATCAGATTTTGCTGTCGGCAGCCAATTTTTTCGTCGGTTTCATGCTCATTCGGCGTACTAGCGATGTGGACTACGGTCTGTTCGTGCTGGTGCAATCGGCGATCTTGCTCATCGTCAGTGCGCAGAACTCATGGTTGTCGGGGCCCATTTCGGTGTTGGGGCCCAAGCGGTCTCCCGAGGCGCGGCGAGACATGGTGGGAGCGATCGAAACCAGCCAGCGTCGGATTCTCAATCGATTGGTCCTGGTTNNCGGCCCGGTTCTCGCGTACTTCCTGGGCTTCTGCAGCGGGTTGGTAGCCATTGTGATGGCGCTCGGTGTGATCGCCTGTCACGCGGCGCTCCGTCGCGAGTACGTACGCAGCGTCCTACTGATGTACGCGCGGCCGAATTCAGTGTTGAGAGCCGATTTGTTCTACATCGGTGCGCTGTTGATTGGCGCGCTGTTGGCCGCGTATGGGCCGAAGCCGGGTATATTGTGGGCCGTCGGCGCCCTGGTGAGCTCGGCATGGCTCGGTTCGCTCGCGGCGCACCGATCCGTGGCCCGGAATCCGGGTTGGACCACCGGCGACGCGACGCCGTATTGGCGGGAAATTCGGCCCCTGGGCACCTGGGCGGTGGTGGGTTCCGTCATCTACTGGTCCTTTGGCCAGAGCTACAACTACATGCTGGTCACGCGGCTCGGACTCATCGCCGTCGCCAACGTCAACGCGGCGCGGCTATTATTGATGCCCACCTTCGTCGTGGCACTCGGCATCAAGAGCTTGCTCGTCCCGAGTGCGGCGACGTGGCTGGCGGAATCCGGCCTCAAAGCGTTGACCAAGAGGCTAATCGTCTTTGGCAGCGGGATCGTCGTTCTAGACTTGGCCTACATTGCCTTCGTATGGGTATTCCGCGACTGGTTCACGGCGGATTTCCTGCACAAAACCATTGGCGATCGCGACGTCCTGTTGCTGCTGTGGGCGAGTCTTGCGCTCATCGGATTGGTGCGAGACGTGCTGATGTGCGCTTTGGTCGCGCTCGAGCATTTCAAGCCCATGGCATGGCTCACCGGTTTTTCGGCGGCGATCTCTCTCGGGCTGATGTGGTTTGGCATGTCCTGGTGGGGTGCGAGAGCGGTGCTGATCGGTCAGATCGTCGGCGAGGTCACGAATCTGATCGGCATCGTCCTCTTGCTGCAGCGGCAGCACCGGCTGTTCGAACCGGTTGCGGCCGACAGCGGCCGCGGCGAGTAGCATGCGATTGCCCGTGAAGAAGGCGATTGGCGGTAGTGCCCGAGGGGCCGGACGGGTTCGGCGTGGCCCCGGCGGTCCGGGTACCTGGGTTCGCGACACCCGCGGGACCATCTTCATTCCCCTGCTGATCTGGTTCATGATCTTCTATCTCGTGACGCCGTCGTTCGACGAGAGCGGCGCCGACTTTCAGGCCAACGTGACCGGCAGATTGATTAAAGTGGCGGCGCTCGTGACGGCTACCATCATCGTCTTGATTCGACGGCGTTTGTCATGGCACGTCATTGCGGAGACCAATCCGTTCTTTCTGTTGTTCTTGCTTCTGGTGCCGACCAGCGTGTTGTGGTCCATCGATTCGGGCGCCACTATCGGAAGATATCTTTCGGTGCTGACCATGGTTCAACTCTGTCTTGCTTTCGTCGTCATGGGTTGGCATGCGCGCCGCTTTCAGAACGTGCTGCGCCCGCTGTTTACCTGCTTCATTGTGCTGTCGCTTGTATACGGACTCGTGTTCCCGGACCGCGCCATCGAGCACGGCGAGGGCACTCTGAAGGATGCATGGCGTGGATTAACCTATCAAAAGAACGAATTCGGCATGCTGGGAAGCTTGACGCTCGTTCTGTGGCTGCATGCATGGCTGACGGGTGAGGTCAGGCGTGGTCTTGCGACCGTTGGCTGCGCCATTGCCGCCGCTGCGATGTTGTTGTCCAGGAGTTCGACGTCCCTTTTGTCGACTGTGCTCGCCAGCATCTTCATGCTGCTTTTATTGCGCCCACCGCGAAATCTCCGCCGTTACGCACCTCTCTTCGTGGGAACTTTCGCATCAATCGTAGTGGTCTATGCCGTCGCAGTACTCGATATCGTACCGGGCCTCAGCATTTTGCTGCAACCGTTTGCCGCACTCTCCGGAAAGGACCTGACCTTCTCGAACCGCAGTCTCATCTGGTCCATCGTCAAAGAGCACATCGTGTTGAGTCCCTACGTCGGCTCGGGCTATGGCGCTTACTGGGTCGGTCCGTTTCCCACGTCGCCGTCGTATGTTTTTCTGAAACGGATGTATTTTTATCCTTCCGAAGCCCACAACGGCTATTTGGAAATATTCAACGATCTGGGAATGCTCGGGCTCGCCTGTCTTCTGGGATATCTGGTGTTCTACGTCCGGCAATCGCTGCAGCTCATGAAAATCGATCGTACCCAGGGCGTTTTGTTCCTCTCGTTCTTTTTCCAGCAAGCGATCACCAATCTCTCCGAGAGCTGCTGGCTCGCAGTTAACAATGTGCTGCCATTTTTTGTCATGACTCTGGCCACGATTACCCTGGCCCGCTCGTCGTTGGATCATCGGTTGAGGCGCCAATCGGCCAACCGCGCGAATCCCGCCGGATTACCCCTCCCTCCCTGACCAATCTGTGACGCGCTTCTCGGCGCGTGGGCGAGAACGATTCGGTGCGCTCTGGAGCGGCAGTTCTCCTCACCGTCGTAAAATACCGACAATTGCGACGGCGTTCGAGACCCGTCACCATCTCGCCGCTCGAACCGCCGTTCTCCACAGGCCCGTCATGGCAGACACTAAAATCATTCGATATTGCGTACTACTGCTGGCGTTGGCGATCAGCGCCTGCTCCGGTTCCAGCAATGCAGTGACCAGCAATGTCAAACAGGATGCGAGCGCGGTCGATCTCCAGACCTCCAGTGTTCTGTCGTTCGTGGCTTCGTCGTCGACCGTCGCCCGGGCCGCAGGGACAGTACAGCTGTCCGTGAGCCGCACGGGCGATTTGAGCGGGACGGCGAGCGTGAATTTCACGACGGCCGATGGTACGGGCGTGGCCGGCACGGACTACACGGCCGCGAGCGGGACGCTCACTTGGGCGGACGCCGACGGCGCGGATAAGACCATTACTGTGGCCATCGGAGCGGGCTCTGGCGCCGCCACGAGCACATTCTCCGTGTCGCTGTCCGACCCGGCTTCTGCCACCGTGGGTTCCATGGCCACGACCACGGTGACCGTTACCGGCGGTGACACCTCGGCCGCGGGCAATCTGCATTTCTCCGCGAGCACGTTCACCGCGCAACAGTCAAGCGGCTCCGTCAAGGTTAGCGTCAGCCGAGCCGGAGGCTCCACAGGAGCCGTGAGCGTAAATTACGCGACCAAGAATGGCACGGCAGTGGCGGGTAGCGACTACACGGCTGAAAGCGGCACGTTGAGCTGGGCGGATTCGGATAGCGCCGATCGAGAGATCAGCATTCCGCTGTCGACCGCTGCCTTTACGGGCAATAAGACTTTCAGCGTGACCTTGACTGCCGCATCGGCGGCCAGTGTCGTCGGGTCTCCTGGCTCGGCCAATGTCACGGTCACTGGCAATTCGGCGACCAGCACGGTTTCGGCCGTGCAGCCAGGCCAAATCGCCCTGGCTGCATCGTCGGTATCCGTCAGTCAATCGGCGGCGTCGGTGCAGTTCAACGTATCGCGTTCGGGTGGCTCGACAGGATCGGTCAGTGTCAACTACGCGACCGCCGACGGCACCGCGGTCGCCGGCACAAATTATCAGTCAGTGAGCGGTATTCTCACCTGGTCGAACGGCGACAGCGCCAATAAGAGCATCTCCGTACCCATCATCGAGGTCGGCGCTTATAACGGCACCAAGAAATTCACCGTAGCTCTTTCCGCTCCCACGGGCAACGCATCTCTCAGCACGCCGAATTCGGCTGCCGCGTCGATCACGGGTACGGCGGCGGCGCCGGTGGCGGCGGGCGGGATCACGATTGACGTATCGAAGAAGCTGTCGACGATATCTGGGAACCAGCTGGGATTGAACCTGGCGAGTGCCTTCGACATCACGCAGGGCAATGTGCTGCAGGCGCTTCAGACGATGGGAGCGCGGATGGTGCGTTGGCCGGGCGGTTCGAATTCGGATGCGAGTCACTGGAAGACGATGACATATTGCGACGGGGCGTATCAGAACCCGAACAGCACGTTCGACAATTTCATGCAGGGGATCGTCAAGTCGGGTTCCATGCAGGCGGCGATAACGGTCAACTACGGCTCGAATCAGGCGTGTACAGGCGGTGGAGATCCGACGGAAGCGGCGGCCTGGGTGGCGTACGCGAAGTCGAAGGGCTACAACTCGAACGTGCACTACTGGACGGTGGGCAATGAGGTGTACGGGGGCTGGGAGTACGACCTGCATGCGCAGAAGAACGACCCGGGCACTTACGCGGCGGCGGTGGCGGGGAGCAACGGCTACTACCAGTTGATGAAGAATGCGGATTCCACGGCGCAGGTAGGCGTAGTGGTGGAGGGCATGCCGGGTTCTTGGGACAACACGGTGCTGACGGAAGCGCCGTATGACTTCGTGGAACTGCATTGGTACGCGCAGCAGAATGGCAGCGAATCGGACTCGTATTTGCTGACGCAGGCGCCGGCGGACTTGCGCGATCAGCTGGCGACCTTGCGCGAGGAGCTGAGCAGCGCGGGCAAGCCGAATGCGCCGATCATGCTGGGGGAATTCAACTCGGTTAACCAGAACCCGGGCAAGCAGACGATGTCGGTGGTCAATGCGTTGTTCATCGGGATGACGTTTGGCGAGGTGTTGAACAACGGGGTGGCGGTGGCGACGACGTGGTTTGGCTACGACAATAGCTGCCACACGACAGCCAACAACTCGAGCGCCTTGTACGGATGGCAGAACTTTGGCGGCTACCAGCTGATAACCGAGAACTGGCAGGGCTGCGGCAACTCGCCGGCGCATGCGGGGATCACGACGTTCCCGGCCGGCTACGCGCAGGGCTTGGTGGCGCAATTTGCGCAGCCGGGCGGCAGCATGTTGAGCGCGGCGGTGGGTACGGGCTTACCGAACATCCGCGCCTACGCGTCGAGCAACCCGAGCGGCGGCTACTCGGTGATGATGTTCAATCTGAGCTCGACCGCGACCACCACGGTGGCGATCAACCTGGCGAACGCGGGCTCGAATTCCTACACGGCGACGACGCAAACCTACGGCAAGGCGCAGTACGACACCTCGAAGAGCAATGTGTGGACGGGACCGGTCTCCCAGTCCTTGGGAACGGTCAACGGCGCCGCAGGCTCCGTGACCCTCCCTCCCTACAGCATGACCGTCCTGCAGCTGAAGTAAGCTTCAGATACCGAAGTAGAAGTCCTCATCATGGCCCCGCCAGTTCAACGCTGCGGGGCCTTTTTCTTTGTGCGGCGCGGACATTGAATCACTCCCTTTAACAGGCGTGGTGGCCTTGAATCACGCGCGACCACTTGATGTTTTTCGGGTTCTTCCTCAAGCTTGAGTGCGGCGGGCCGATATCGAAGGTATCTACGCGCCGTTACCGATCATAACGAGATGCCCACCACGTCGACTTCATCTGTTCACCCGCCGGATCTTGCGATGGTTCCACGACTTGCCTGGCGCGCGTTGCCCGGACGTGCGGTCCGGATGCGGGTATGAGCTGCGATCGCGGCCGGGGATTGTTATGAAAAGTGCTTTGAGGGCGCCGGATACGAAGACGCTCGCGGGCGTGCAGTACTTGCGCGGCATCGCGGCCACGATGGTCGCTTACTTTCACATGATTGGACAGCTGCCGAGCCTATCGCCATACATAGAGAAATTTCTATTAGGATACGAATCGCTTGCCTCTGGCGTCGACGTGTTTTTTGTTATCAGCGGCTTCATCATGCTGCTGACGACGCAGAAGACCGGGCCGGCGGATTTCGTCGTACGCCGCGTCATCCGTGTCGTCCCTTTGTACTGGCTTCTGAGCATCATAATCGTCACCATAGCTCTGTGGCGGCCGAATTTGTTTCGCACGACACAGGTCGATCTCAAATCCGTGGTTTTGAGCTTGTTGTTCATTCCGTATCAAAATGCGGGCCATCAGGGTGAGGTCGTGCCTATCTTGGTGCCGGGATGGTCACTCAACTTCGAAATGTTTTTTTATGCGATTTTCGCGATTGTGCTGTTCTGCAAATCGCTGTCCCGCCGTGTGTTCATCAACGGTGTCGTGTTTCTCGCGCTCGTCATGCTCCATTACTCCATGCTGGGAAAACAGAGCCCAGTGCTGGCCTTCTTGACCAACTTGCGAATCGCGGAATTCTGGTTTGGCATGCTCATCGCTCAGTTGTACGTCAAACGCGCTTTCGTCGGCCAACGAGCAACACCGTGGTGGATAATTTTGGCCGCCGCGTTCGCCGTGTTGATATTCCATCCAGCCGCTACTATCTTCGACCGCGAAGAGGTCGATGCGCTTCTCTTCACCATGCTGCCGGCGGGACTCATCGTGCTCAGCGTCGCGGCGCTCGAGCAATTGCGTGTCGTTCCAAAGATACCCTTTCTGGCCACGCTAGGCGATGCATCCTATTCGATCTATCTCTCGCATATCCTGGTCCTCGGCCTATGCCGAACCCTGTGGGAACACTTCGGCATGCCGGATCGTTCGTTGACGGCGGCGGCGAGCTTTGCCTTGTTTTCGACCGTCACGGTGGTTTACGGCGGGTTTCTCGTCTACTGGGGCGTGGAGAGGCCGATGACGAATTTTTTGCACCACGCTTATCGCCGGCATTTCGCTGCGCCGTTGCCGGTCGCCACCTAACAGGTTCATTTCTCCCGCTCCGTCCTCACCCACTCAGCCGATTTCTTTCCACGTTGCGCCATCAGCACCAGCTTCCAGAGGAGAAATTTGGGCGCGCGGGCAAGATCGAGCAAGCCTCGTGCGCCGATGCCACTGAGCTGCCAGCCGCGCAGCACATATAGGATCAGTACCGACACGCAGGCCACGCCCAACCAAATCCATCCTTGAAAGGCCGCAGACCATAGCGTGAGCAGGGTGGCAATCACGATGATGAGGATCGCGTAAATGGCGACATAGGAGAGAGGCAAGACCAGGAGATCGAGCGCGAGGTCCAAACAGACGGCGCTTCGGCGCCGGACGGCCGCCGCCAGGAGTTCCATGGTTTTGGTCCGGATGAGTTCGAAGCGGCCCCTTTCCCAACGCTGGCGCTGCTTGCTCGCGATTTTCTCCCCGGACACCATGTCGGCATCCGAGTGGGCCTCATCGGCATACGCAACGCGATATCCGGCCAACCCCAATGTGATGCCGTATTCCAGATCTTCCGTCAACGAGAACGCGCGATAGGGTACCTGGGTCAGCAGTTCCTGGGTCACGCACCACCCGTTGCCGCGTATGCCGCACGAGAGGCCCAATCGCTCGCGCGCTCGCGACCGGACGATATGGAACGAGGCCTTTGCTATCGTGATGAGGCGGGTGCGCCAGGAATCGAACGGATTCAAAATTCCGTAATGGGCCTGTATCGCGTGTTCCCCTTGCGCGATGCGCGCCGCAAAGGCATCCAACAGGTTTGGTGACACTTCTGCATCGGCGTCGATCACGACGAGGGCGTCGGCCCATCCATGCATTCTACTGGCGTCGAACGCGAATTGCAGCGCGTAGCCCTTGCCGCGTTCGAGTGCATTCGATCGCTCCAAAACGACAGCGCCGGCCGCATGCGCCAATGCCGGGGTCGCATCCGTACAGTTGTCCGCGACGACGAGCACCCTGAATCGATCGGGTGGCCAATCGACGCGTTTCAGGCTGGCGACAGTGCGCTCGATGACCGAGGCTTCGTTGTGTGCCGGGATGATCACGTCGAATTTCAGGGTACGCGCCGATCGGCCGGGCGGCACCGCGGCCGCGGACAGAAGCGTGCCAATCAACAAATAGGTGCTCGATAACGCCAAAGGCAGCGCGAGAATGAACATCACCGTATTGGTCAGCGGAATCATGCCGAACCTACGCGTATTCCTGGTAGCGCCATCCCAGGAATATGGATACCTTGCCCAGATTGGCGGAGGCCTTCACCAGCCAAGCGACCGCGCGGTGCTTGCCGAGAGGCCAAGTCAATAGAGCGAGAATGCTTGCGGTCAGCAACTGGGCCAGCGCGCGCGCCATCAGTTTCATCCGGCCTCCCAGAGAAATTGCCCCGTAGCGGCCCGCGACGCTCTTGCGCGCGAACTCCTGACCGCCGCTGAGCGCCCGTTGCAGCAGCCAGCGCAGGCTCAGCCGCGCCGGTTCGACGGGCTCCCAGACCACCGTCTCGTCGGACCAGACGATTTTTGCGCCCTTGGCCACCATTCGAATCAACAGATCGGCATCTTCGCCGGTTGTAAGTCCGTAGGTGACGTCGAAAGGTCCTTGCTCCGCACGCAGCCGTGCGCCGTTCAAAATGATGT
Organism: Gammaproteobacteria bacterium; assembly: GCA_003134045.1. Taxonomy (GTDB): domain Bacteria; phylum Pseudomonadota; class Gammaproteobacteria; order Steroidobacterales; family Steroidobacteraceae; genus Bog-1198. The sequence continues at coordinate 1,444 of PLAH01000084.1, read as the reverse complement.
TGCCGAATCGCATGACGTTCAGCGGCACCACGGTGCCGCTCGCGAGTCGGGCGAAATCGTAGAACTTCCCGCGCCGAATCCATTGCGGTGCGGTATCGGGAACGACGGGCTCGACGGGCCCGAGCACCCCGTCGGCGCCGAAGCGTTGCGTCTCCGCGAAGAGCTGCTGCAGCCATTCCCGAGGCGCGCGCTCGTCATCGTCGATGAAAGCCAACCATTCGCCGGTGGCGAGTGCAACCGTGCGATTTCGCGTCAAGGCGATGTTTCGAGCCGGTTGAATCTCGTAGTGAACGGGAAATGGCGCCGTCTTGCGGAAACGGTCGACGGTGTCTCGAGCACTGCCGTTCGCGTCATTATCGACAACGACGATTTCGCTGGGTACGAGGCTCTGTGCCACCAAATCCGCCAGCAACAGAGCGAGTCGATCCGAACGCCGGTAGGTGGCGATGCAGATACTGATGGAGGTCATTAGAAATGATTCATCGCAGTCCCGAGGATCTCGGCTCGCGTCGTTGCCAGTCGTCGCAAGGTCTCTTGAGTGTCCTTGTAGCGGGTATGCTCGGCGCGCACGACGAATAGCACTCGGCCGGCGAACGTCGCGATGGCCAGGGCATCGGCGCATTGCGTTACGGGCGGCGTGTCGATGACCACGAATTCGTAACTCTTGCGCCAATCCTGGAGCAGCCGCTCGAATCGTCCGCTGGAAATCAGTTCCAAGGGGTTTGGAGGCAGCTCTCCGGTCGTCAGCAGCGACATCGCCGGCATCCCCTCCACCGGATACACATAGGGTCTCTCGCCGCGCATCAACGCGTCGCTGAGGCCGCGAACATTGCGGGTCGAAAACAAATCATGTTGTGTCGGCCGACGCAGATCGGCATCGACCAGCAATGTGCGGCGGCCGAGCTGGCCAAATGCGATCGCCAATTCCGCGGCGAGCTGCGAGCGGCCTTCGCCGGGTGACGGGCTCACCAGGCAGATCACGTTGGATTGCCGGGCGTCGCTGCGCAGCAGCAATTCCGTGCGCAACGCTCTGATGAGCTCGCTGCGAGGATTGTAGGGGTCATGCGCCAACACGAGACGGGCACTCGGCCTTACCGGGTCGGCTACGTGGATGACGACCTGCCGGTCGTCGGACAGTTTGTTGATCGCCACTTCGATGAGACTTTCCTTCTCCTCGCCGTCCATATGCCGGAGGCCTGCTATCGCGTCGTCCACATCGTCTTGCGTCGCGAAACCGAGATGCATTGCGCTCTGGGAGAAGCTCAGATCCGTGTGTTGCATCATGGCGGAAATGCTCCCGAGATCGGCGGGCGACATGCGGCAACGAATGGCGAGCGCGGCCTGGAGTTCCGCCTCGGAAGCATCTTCGATCTCGACGCTTCGGACGCTCATGCCGCTACCAGGCCGCGGGGGAGTGCATTCAATTCGATGAGCACGGGGATTG